>DHIZ01000367.1 GCA_002404055.1 Chloroflexi bacterium UBA4733 | reverse complement strand
GGGCAGCGACAACGCTCGCTTGCAGGGCACGATGTTCGGGCGGAGAGGGGCGGTGCCGAGGCGCTGCTGCCAGCGTGCGGCAACCGGCAGGCGCGGCGGGGCAAGGGTGATGCGGCGCATTTGCTGCTCGCTTCTGTGACGGTGACATTTGCGGCAGGAGAGGCGCGGCCGGCGGGGCGGCGGCTTTACACTGTGGGGAGGCAGCGGCGCCGGCCTTATCGCTGCCGCTTCCGCAAAGAGGGCCATCACATGGGTGCAGTGACGATCATCTACCTCAACGGTGTCTCCAGTGCCGGCAAGTCCAGCCTGGCCGCCGCCCTCCAGCAGGCGCTCGATGCGCCGTACGCCCACGTCGCCCTCGATCATTTCGCGCCCATGGTGCCCAAACAGGGACCCAAAGAGGACGGGGAACACTGGACCGGGCAGGCCTTCTTCCACCGCTACGCCCTGCCCGCCATGCACGGCTGCGTCGCCGCCTTCGCCGCCGCCGGCGCAAACGTCATCGTCGATCAGGTTTTGCTGGAGCCCGCCTGGTTCGATGACGCCGTGCGCCGCTTGCAGGAGGATGAGGTCTGGTTCATCGGCGTGCAGTGCGCCCTCCCCGAGGTGGAGCGCCGGGAGCGCGAGCGCGGCGACCGCTGGGCGGGCCAGGCAGGGAGCCAGCTCCAGCGGACCCATGCCCACGGCCCTTACGATCTGGAGATTGAGACCACGCGGCTCAGTCCCCAGGAAGGCGCGCTCCAGATCACGCGGCGCATGCACAGCGGTCCGCCGCCGCTGGCCTTCCGCCAGGCGGCAGCGCGCGCGACGACACGCACCTGACGGCCAACGCCGCACCGCGCAGCGGGGGGCGGTGTCCTCCCGAGCGCGGTGCGGCAAGCAGCGGCTGCTGAGACCATCGGTTGTTGTTAAGCCACCCATCGATCCACCTCCAACCACCAGCCGTCCTCCGTTACCACGACCAGGCAGGGATCGATCAACACCAGCGCCGCCACCACGGCGGCCAGGCCGCACAGCAGGGCGCGCACAGCGGCGGTGACCAGCCAGCCGAGCACCGGCAGCAGGCGCAGCGCCGAGCGCTCCACCGCTATCGCCATGGGCGGCAGTGTCCGGGCCGCCGCCATGGCACGCCGCCGGATGGCGGAGAACCGGGCTGGCGGGGTGCCCGACAGCTCGTGGAACACCACCACGGCGCGGGGAATAACGCCGGCGGTGAGGACCGCCTGTAATCGCCGCCGGGCGCGCTCCGGCAGGATCGTGGATGGTCCCAGCGGCTCCAGCCACCAGTTCCCCACCAGCTGCGGGAACGCCGGCACCATGCTCTGGCCGAGGATGCGCACCGGGACAGGGAACGCCGGCGGATGGTTCGGCACCGCCGCCCTGCGCTGCACTGCCGCGCTGCCTGTTCGTATGACGCGCGAGAGCATTGGCCGCTCCTTTCGCTACTTGGGAAGATCACCGGTCAGCATGCGGCACGAACGGTCCGCTTTACAATGCGAGGACTCACATGTGAACACTCGCACAAGCGGGCGGCGGGGAGTGTACGAACTCACATGCACCACTGGCTGCTTGTATGAGGACTCGCACAAGCGAGTGGCACGAGGAGAGAAACCCTTACTTGGGGCCAAATAAGGACAGCCAGTACCAGGAGGGAAGGCCGTGGCGAACGATCCGGCGGACCTGCTCGCCCGCTACCGCCGGCTGACTGCCCGCCAGCAGACGCTGGTCCGTTACTTGGCCGACGCCGCCAGCCGAGCCGAGATCGCCGAGGCGCTGGGGATTAGTCTCAGCCTGGTGGACAAAGAGACCGCCGAGGTGATGCGCGCCTTCGACCTGCAGGAGGAGGGGCTCACACGCGCCCAGCGCTGTGTCGAGCTACGCCGCATGTACTTCCAGCTCCGCAGACTGGAACGCAGCGAGGCGGCGCCGGTTGCACCGGCCGGCGGGGAGCCGGTCCCTGCGCCGCCGGTGCCAGCATCGAGCGCCGGCCAGGAGGGCGCTGCCACGGCGGCGCAACCAGCGCCTTTGGTGCTGCTCCCGCCACCCATCCCCACGCCGCCGACGTCGTCCGCAGCCTGGCGCTGGTGGCCGCTGGCAGCGGCTGTGCTCCTCCTCACCATCGGCATCGGCATCTGGCGATCGGCACAGGCGCGGTCCCCGGAACGCGACACCCTCGTCAACCTCACTGCCACAGCAATCACGACCGCCGAGTCGACGACCGCCGTGGCGGTCGTCGTGCCGTCGTCGACGCCTGAACCACCGTCGCCAACACCGGCACCAACCGCCACGCCGGCGCCAATCGCCACGGCGACCGTCAATCCCGCCGCCACACCGCTGAACCTGGCTGGCAAGGTCGCCTCCAGCTTGCCGGGGACGCCGCTCCGCCTGGGGCAGCCGGTCACCTCCGTCGTGGATCAAGGCGCCAAGCCCCGCGATATGTATGCCGTCACCTTGCGCGCTGGCCAGACCTTCACGGTGCAGGTCACCGCTGCTGGCAGCGGCTTCAGCGTGCTCCTGGGCGCCCCGGGCACCTTCCCCAGCTACGCCACCGCCAGCATCTCCACGACCATCCTCTGCTCCTTCCAGGAGCCGTGCCAGAAAGCAGTCCCGGTGGCGGCCGATGGCGCCTACCCGCTGCTGATCGAGGCCGGGGGGCCCGCGCTGCGTTACACCCTGCTGGCGACGGCACGCTGAGCAGGCCACCAGGCCGAAGCAACCACCGCCAGGCCTGCCCACCGCAACGGTCCCCTTGACAACCGCCCCCAGTATCACGAACATGTGTTCTATATCAAGCCGCCGCAGGAACGACGCGGTGGATTGCGCGGGGGGATCCCGCGGCGAAGGAGCGTGCCATGGTGAAGTTACAGATCCTGCCTCCGGTTGCCACGACTCCGGTCGCACCGGCGTCCGCCACCGACGCCGCGCAACGTATCCCGATCACCGCCGCCTGGCAACTCGACCTTGCTGGGCAGCGACTGGTGGGCCCAGCCGGCGAGGTGCTCCTGCCGGCGCTGGAGTTTCGCCTGCTCGTCGTCTTCCAGCGTCATCCGCAGCGGATGCTCAGCCGAGAGCAGCTCCTGGACCTCGCCTGGGGACCAGCATTCGAGGGGACCGACCGCGCCGTCGACCGCGCAATCTATCGGCTGCGACACATTCTCGAGCCCGATCCCGACCAGCCCCGCTACCTGCGCACCCGGCGCGGCGCCGGCTACAGCTACTGTCCGCCCCCGTCGGTGCCCTGACGCGGGCCGGTGCGCTAACCGCAGCGCGCGGTCAACGAAAGAACACAGTAGCGGGATAGTACGGACACACTGCGGGGACACTCCTCCGGCATACTGCCTGTAGTCGAACATTTGTTCGATACCGGTGACCCGGTTGGACCCGGCGCCGGCAGGACCGGAAGGACACGCCCATGGACGAACGCTCCCCAG
Source organism: Chloroflexi bacterium UBA4733 (assembly GCA_002404055.1). The sequence goes on along the minus strand of DHIZ01000367.1, from coordinate 37 downwards.
CCGCAGAACACCGCCCTGAGTTGCGGGAGATACCGCG
>DHIZ01000208.1 GCA_002404055.1 Chloroflexi bacterium UBA4733 | reverse complement strand
CCGCCGCAGCGGGTGGTTAGCCCGGCCATTTATGGCCGGGTGGCCGGCGCCCGGCACGGCTGCTCGCCATTTGCATCGGATACACCACTGGCGTATCCGCTATTAGTGGGACGGACACGCCGCGTTGCCTTGCTCGGCCAGTGCGTCGTCCGCCAGGTCCAGGATGTTGAGCAGGGCAACCGGCAGGGCCGTGGGCGGCTCCAGGAAGAGCACGCTGCGCAACCCGGCGCTGGTGAGGGCTTCCAGGGCGTCGGTTGAGCCGGTGAAGTCGTCACCGTAGAAGGCGAGTCGGAGGCCGTTCGTCATGCGGGCGCAGCGGGTGGCGCCGCAGGCCGGGCGCGTCCGCCGAACGTCGCCATCGCCTGGGCCAGTGCGGGGTGGCCGGCAGCGTAGTCGTCCAACGGCACGCGCGCTACCGCCGCTTCCCAGGCCTGGCGCAGGGCGTAGACGCCGGCTGCCGGGGCGGCGGGATGGGCCATGATGCCGCCGCCCGCCAGGTACATGAGGTCGATGGTACCGCTCCGGCTGTAGGTTTCCGGCGCTTGCAGCACGGTCTGACCGGAGGAGAGGACGGGCATGGCCTGGTAACCGCCGAACATGGGTGTCAGGCAAGCCTGGATGGAGGCCACTACAGAGTCGTCCGGTCCCCAGAACTTGTTCCGCAGACCGTTGACGTGCAGGTGGTCGACACCGGCCAGGCGGCGGGTCCCGGCGATGCCGAACTGGGGACCGGAGTAGGCACGAACGAAGGCGGCGGGCAGGTCGAGACCGAGCAAGCGCACGGCGGAGAGTTCGCGTAGTTCGAAGAGGTTGCCGGCGACGGTGGTGACGAGGGTGGGCAGGTTGGCGCCGACGTTCTCAAAGGGGAAGGAGAGCACGACTTCGTCGCGCTTGGCACTTTGGTATTGTAGGATGCTACAACGCAACGGCGTCTAACGTCGCCCTCACCGGCGCGGGGGGTTGCGAGGCGTGGGGCGATGCGAGGCGTGGGGCGATGCGAAGCGTGGGCGATGCCAATCGGCGCCGAGCCGTGCCGCACGCGAGTGACGCTGCGAGAACCGTCGCGAGTGAAGGAGGCGGGCACACTATGTCAACTGAGAACAGCGCGTTGCTGGTAGTAGTCACGGTACCACCGACTATTCGGGTCGCCTTGACTGAGGATGACCTGAGCCGGTTGTGCGCAGCGCATCCCCAAGTGCGGGTCGAGCTTATTGCAGCGCCGGCGGCGTTCCTGGAGCGACTGGCGACAGCGGACGGAGCGATCGTCTGGCCGACATTTCTGCCCTCTAACGCCGTACTGACGCAGTTTCCCCGGCTGCGTTGGGTGCAGGCGATGACCGTTGGGGTCGAAGATATCCTCACCCCGGAGTTGGTCGCGGCGGAGCAGGTGGCCCTCACGGCGACCAAAGGTCCGATGGCGGAGTCGATGGCCGAGCACGCCGTGGCGCTCTTGCTGGCGCTCGCCCGCCACCTGCCTGCTTTCGTCGCCGACCAGCAGGCGCAGCGATGGCGTTCGGGAGCGGACATCTCCGGCTCCCAGCCGATGGTGGAGCTTTTCGGCAAAACGATCGCCGTGCTGGGAGTCGGTGAGGTCGGCAGCGCGCTTGCTCGTATTTGCAAGGCCGGCTTCGGCATGCGGGTGCTGGGCATGACGCGGACACGCCGGGATCTGCCATTCGTAGACCGCTCCTTCGAGCAGGCGGACCTGCACGCGGCGTTGGGAGAGGTCGATGTCGTAGCGTTGGCGATGCCGGCCACGGCCGCCACGGTCGCCATCATCGACGCGGCGGCGCTGGCAGCCATGAAGCCGTCAGCATTCCTCATTAACGTGGCGCGGGGCCGTCTGGTGGATGAGGCGGCGCTGGTGGCGGCGCTCCGCTCAGGCCGGATCGCCGGGGCCGGACTCGATACCGTCGGCGCCGAGCCACTGGCCGCTGATAGCCCGCTCTGGTCACTGCCGAACGTGGTCATCACGCCGCACATCGCGCCGCGCACCGATGCGGTGTTCCGGCATATGGTCGACTTCTGGTGCGACAATATCCGTTGCTTCGCTGCGGGGCAGCCATTACACGGCCTGGTAGATCGCCAGGCCGGCTACTGACCAGACCGAGGACGAGCGGCGCAGGCTGTTGGAGCAGCACTCAAGCGACGAGAGCACGGCTCCGGAGGTGCTACTCCAAACTGTTGCGGCCAGCATCTTGCCCCATCCACTGGGGAACGTCCACCCGCGCTTTTTCGGGCGAACAGCGCCCGGATCCCAGGCGGGGACTTGGCCGTGTCAACTCAAATAAAAATGCTACCGAGGGGGCCGAATTCGGCACAGTTCCCTCAAAAGAAAATGTGACCAGGGCGAGCCTCTCCTTTCTGCTACGGCGCTTGGTCGCCACCACATGCACCGATGGGGCGGCGCGACCATGCTGATCTCTGAGATCATTACGGATGTCGGCGACCTGCGCGCGTAGGCCAGCGGCACGGAAACGGGGGGCAATCGTTTGCGATTGTCCTTTGATGCGAAGGGTGTACTCTCAGATATCCTGGTAGACATCGCGCCGGTGCGCGACCTTCACCACAGTTACGAGGAGGGCAGAGTCTTCGACGGTATACACTGCTCGATAGTCGCCACTGCGCACACGGTAGAAGCCCTCGGGACCGCTGAGTTGCTTACAGCCGGTGGGACGCGGGTCGGACGCGAGATCACGGAGCACCTCGATGATGAGCGCCTGCACAGTGCGTGGGAGCTTCTTGACTTCGCGCCTGGCGGCCGGCGCGACCAGGACGCGATAGGGCACAGCGGCTTAGAGTCCCAACTCCGCGGCGAGGTCTTCCAGCGACGCAGTCCCCTCGAGCCGTGCCTCGGCCAGAGCGATGCGGGCATCCGCCAGATCGATCTGCTCCTCCAAGCGTTCCAGGAGCGCGAGGTCTTCTACCGGCACCACCACGGCGACTTGCTTGCCGTGGCGCAGCAGGCCGACACGCTCCTTGCCATACGCCGCACGGTTGACCACATCCGAAAAGTGCTCGCGGGCATCCACCGTCGTCATCGTCACCATTGCCTGTCTCCTCTGTGCTGAAATGTACAATTTCGCGGTTGGCGTGTCAAGTCGCGGACTCTGCGCGGAGCGCGTGGGTGCGCTATGCTGACGACGCGTCTGGACGCACGGTGCAGGAGCAGCGCCGCACGCACGTGAGACGGCTGGCGCTCGCTCAACTGCCGTCAGAGGAGAGCCTTGACTGTGTACCGGGAACCATCGGTCTACGACAACGTGAGTGTCGCGCAACTGCTGGCGCGCGGGTCGGCCAAGTGGACGCACTACGGCGACGACGTGCTGGCCGCCTGGGTGGCCGAGATGGACTTCCTGCTGGCTCCGCCCATCCAGGAGGCGTTGCGGGCGGCCGTCGATCGTGGCTGCGCGGGATACCCGGACGCCACCCGAAGCGGGCTGCCGGAAGCGGTGGCAGCATGGCTGGCGGAGCTCGGCGTCCACGTTGCGCCCGAGCAGGTGCAAACGCTTCCCGACGTCTTGAAAGGACTGGAACTCGGCATCGACGTCTTCTCACCGCCGGGAAGCGCGGTGATCGTGCCCACGCCCGCCTATCCGCCATTCTTCTCCGTGTCGAAGCTGCTCGGTCGGCCCATCCTGGAGGCGCCGATGCGCAACGATCAGGGCTGCCCACATCTGGACCTTGACGGCATTGACCGCGCCTTCGCCGCCGGTGGGAAGACGCTGATCCTCTGCAACCCGCACAACCCGCTTGGCCGCCTGTTCAGCGGGGATGAGTTGCGCGCGCTGGCGGAGATCGTCGAGCGGCACGGCGGGCGAGTCGTGGCTGACGAAGTGCATGGGCCGTTGACGTATCCGGGGGAGATCTTCACGCCGTATGCCGCGGCGTCGCCACTGGCAGCCAGCCACTCGCTGACCCTGTTGTCGGCCTCGAAAGGCTGGAACGTGCCGGGCCTGAAGTGCGCCCAACTGGTGCTGACGCAACCAGCAGACCTGGCGCGCTGGCGCGAAATGTCGCCGCTGCGGAGCCACGGGGCCAGCATCCTGGGCATCCTGGCCAACCGGGTCGCCTACGAAGCCGGCAGGCCCTGGCTGGCCGACACGCTGACCTACCTGGACGGCAACCGCCGTCGCCTGAGCGACCTGCTGGCAATCCATCTGCCGACCGTCGGCTACCGCATGCCGGAGGCGACCTATCTGGCCTGGCTCGACTGCCGGCGGCTCGGCCTGGAAAACCCAGCCACGTTCTTTCTCGAGCAGGCGAAGGTAGCCGTCAGTGACGGTGCGGCGTTCGGTGCACCGGGCCAGGGCTTCGTGCGGCTGAACTTTGCCACCTCCGCGGCGCTGCTGGAGCGCATCGTGACGGCTATGGCAGCGGCAGTGGCGACGAGACGTACGGCGCCAAGGTCCTTGGCTATGTCCTAGCAGCCCTCTCAACGTCCACAATTTCATCGTCCCGCACGAAATGGTGGTCCTTGTTGAGATTACTGAGGAGCGTTGCGATGATCGCCATCACCTTTGGATCGCGTGGCATGCTGCCAAATTGCCGGTTTAGCTGGCTGCTGTAGATGGAATAGAATGTCCGCAGCATGACGAGGGCATGGCAGTGGCGCTCTATAGCGAGCAGGAGATCCGCGAAAGACGAGTCCCGTACCCCATAGGGGTCGCTGCCGCGCTGCGCGCAGATCACTGTTGTGTTCTCGTCGAGCACAAAACGTCGCTTCATGGAGGGGGCTAGCGAAATCTAGAAGCGACCAGCTCGCCGACCTTCTCGATATCAACCTCCATGAACTCTCGCAAGCCGCCTTCGATCTGCCCGTACTGGTTGACCGCGAGCCGCTTGGCTCGGGCGGTGTCCCCTTCCCGGTACAGCTCGTAGACGGCCAGATCCTCGGGTTGCAGGCGACTACTCGCAACCCCGCCGAGGAGGCTCATCAGGATGTGCTCGCTGTGCGTCGTGAGCATAACCTGCTTGTGTTCGTTGAGGGCGAACTCAACGAAGGTATCGGCGAGCGCGGCTTGGGCGCGCGGGTGGAGGTACGCCTCCGGCTCTTCGATCGCCACGAGCGCCCCCTGGTCCGCCGTCACCAGATCGACCATCGCCGGAATGAGTTGATTGAGACCGAACGCCTCATTGAACAGTGTTATGGACTTTCTACCCAGCCCCATCTCAGGAGAGACCCGATCGCCGGCGAGACGATTTCGCAGCGTACGGCTCCCCGCGCCAAGGACCTGCTGGATCTTCTGTCCAACTTCCTCTGCGATATCTGGTCGTTCGGCGATAAGGTTTGCCAGGGCCCGCGAACGGAGCAGCGCGTTGTTCCCGTCGGTGAATCGCGCGCCGCTGCTAAATATCTCGTAGTTGAGTTGATCGAACCCACGAATCGCGGGCGTGAAGCGAGACGTTGAGAGTTGGACCTGAATGGTGGAGAGAAGCATTAGTATATCGCTGATGGTGGCGTCGTTATCATGAGAATCAGTAGATTGGGTAAGGCGTATTTCCATTGGCCTCCCCGCAATTCGTGTCGCCTCTATTTTGATCTTCGAACCCTCAGCAAAGGAGAACTCGTCTGGCGTCACTTCTGGTCGCCTCCTTTGTTTCACTGCGATGTATGTTTGATGATCATCATGGATGGTACAAGACTGGCTATAGTTGTTGCCCGTCATGAGGTTAATGGTGTACGTATAGACGCCATTCCTTGAGACACGAGGCGTCAAGTATTCGAGTCTTGGCAGATTTTCGTAGGGTACGTTGATCGATATCTCAACCTGCTGCTCGGTCGCTTGATTGTGAATCACGTCTGCAAACGATCCAAGGGTGAGTTCATGCCCGTTATATTGGAAAGCTCCGGTGTGAACGGTTTCAGCGTTTTGTTTGAGGAGTTGGAGCGCCTGGAAGATGGAACTCTTCCCCGAGCCGTTAGCGCCGATGAGGACGGTGATCTTGCTCGGTGCAATGGTGATTCCCTGCTCATCAAAGAGCTTGAAGTTGCGCACGGTGAGCGATTGCAGCATGGGGTGCTCCTTGACAACGGACGCACAGTACACCATCTCGCGTAGTGTACGCTACGTCGAAGAGGCGGCGCGATCAGACCAGCTTGCCCTCGGCCACCACTGCCGCACCATCGCGATAGACGGCATGCACCTGGCGCAGCGCCCGGATGTCGGTCAGCGGGTCGCCTTCGACGACGACGGCGTCGGCGCGGCGGCCGGGGGCCAGGGTTCCTACCTGGTCGGCGATGCCCAGCGCTTCGGCGGCGCGCCCGGTGGTCGCCCGCAGCGCTTCCATCGGCGCGATGTCTAGGCGCGAGACCATCACCTCCAGGGTCAGCGGGTACTCGCCGAAGAAGGTGCGGCTCACGCCGGCGTCGCTGGCGGCGATGAAGCGGACGCCGCCTTGCACCGTTCGGCGCAACAGGTCGAAGTGGGCGTCGTAGTGCTCAACGGACCGGCGCTGCGCCTCCGTCAGTTGGTCCGCCAGCTTGATCGCAGCGCGCTCCGAGCCCATGGTGAGCGTCACATAGACCCCTCGCTCCACCATGCGCTGGACGACACGGGGATCGAACTCCAGACCCTCCAGCGGGTGCAGCCAGGAGCAGTGCTCGATGGTGCGAATGCCGGCTTCCACTGCGTTGCGAATTCCTTGCGTGGCGTGACAATGGGCGGCAACGTGGCGTCCGCCCAGCCGGTGGGCCTCCGCAACGATCGCCGACAATTCTTCGACAGTGAATTGGGGCGCTCGCGCGTTGGTACCCGGCGTCATGCCGCCGCCGGTGGCCATCACCTTGATGAAGTCGACGCCGCCCTTGCAGAGCCGCCGCGTCGCTTTGGTCACTTCGTGCACGCCGTCTGCTTCGAGGCCGCAGAAGTTGAGGTGGCCGCCGGTGGTGGTGATCGGCATGGCGGCGGCGAGGATCCTGGGTCCGACGACCAGGCCGCGCTTGATGCCGTCGCGTAAGGCCAGCGTCAGAAAGCCGCGGCCACCGCAGTCGCGCAGCGTTGTCACCCCGCAGCGCAGTTCGGCCTGGGCGTTGGCCAGCCCACGCAGCAGCAGCGTCTCGTCGGTGTCGTGGATGGCGTCGTCCAGCGCCGTGTCGCTGGCGCTGAACAGCAGGTGCGTGTGGCAGTCGATCAAACCGGGCAGCAGCGTGCCGCCCGGATAGTCGTGGGTGAGGACTCCCGCCCCTGTTGGAATGTTGACATCCTGGGCGGCTCCGGCGGCGGTGATGACCCCGTCGACGCTGACGACCACGCCGTCAGCAATCGCCGGTTGTCCGCTGCCGTCGATCAGGCGCGACGCTCGAATGACGGTGACTTGAGACACGTTGCGGTTCCCTCTCGTGGTGGTGTGCCACCGATGAACACTTCGGCGACAGCAAACATGGGCCGGTAGCGACCAAGACGGCTCGCATTGACGGTGGTCGTCCGGTAGACACAGGCTCGACTCGCTCGTGACGCAGCCATCTAGCTTGCTGCGGCGATCGTGGTGATCGCCGCAGCGGCGGCATCCACCTCCTCTTCCGTGAGGAAGAAGGCGAGACAGAGCCGGACGCCGCCGATGCCGTTGGGACCGCGGTTCGCCCGCAGGTGGATGCCGCGTGTACGCAGTTTCGCCGCCAGGTCAGTGCCCTCCATCCCTTCCACGGCGGCGCCGACGATGCCGGTGCGCAGCGCCGGGCAGCGCGGCGCAAACTCGATGACGCCTGGTCGCCCCGCCAGGCGTTCGCGCATGCGCTCGACGAGGACGCGCTCCCGAGCGGCGATGGCCGGCAACCCCACAGCGGACACAAAGTCGATGGCGGCTGCCATGGCCCGGATCGTCGGCCAGTACCGTGCGCCGAACTCGAACTTCTCGCCGGTCGGCAGCCCTTCCCAGACGGCTGCCTCCGGATCGAGGCGGACACTGCCACCCGCGCCAACCCAGGACGGCGCCAGGGTTGGCAGCAGGTCGCGCCGCGTCCAGAGAAAGCCGGTGCCAAAGGGTCCGAGCAGCCACTTGTAGGCGCCGGCCGCGTAGAAGTCGCAGCCGATCTCCTGGACGTCGATGTGGAACTGGCCGACCGCCTGGCAGCCGTCGAGCATCAGGAGCGCGCCATGCTGGTGGGCCAACTCCGCCAGTTCGCGGGCGGGAAGGCGCAGTCCATTCTCGGAGTTGACGTGGCTGAGGGAGATCAGCCGCGTCCGGGGCGTGATGCGCTGGTGAACCGCCGCGACGATGGCGTCGGCATCGGCGTCGGGCGGGTCCAGCCGGATCGGCTTGATGGCGTAGCGCTGGGCGAGCACCGCCCAGATCGCCCGAGCGGCCGGGTGGTCGCCGCCGCCGAAGATCACCTCATCGCCGGGTTGCCAGCGCAGTCCGTGGCCGACGATGTCGAAGCCCTCAGCGGTGCTGCGGAGCAGCGTGACCTCGTCGGCGCCGCCACCGAGGAGCTGCGCGACCTTGGCGCGGGTCTCCCGTGCTCCGGTGAACTCCTCGCGAGCGAAGGCCATGCCATCCGGTCCCTCCTCGCTCACCTGCTGGGCCAGGCGAATCAACGTATCGCTGACGGGTAACGGGCTGGGACCGATGCCGCCGGTGTTCAGGTAGATGCGCGTCTGGAGCGCCGGGATCTGTGCGCGGGCGGTGGCGATGTTCATGCGCATGCCGGCTCATTGCCGACCCAGCGGCGCATCGGCCCAATGGAGGTCGTGCTGAGGCGCAGCCGGGCCTCCTCCCACAGGGCTGCCCAGTCGCGCCAGTCGCGCAGGGCGCTCTCGGGATGCTGACGACTGCGTGCGACGAAGCCGGGATACTGCGGCCGCCCGGTCGGCTGGCCGATCGGGTTATAGCGCAGGTCGAAGCTCCAGCGCACGTCATTGCTCTGGTTGGAGAGCGAGGCGTGCATCGTCCGCCGATCCAGAAACAGCACGCCCCCTCGCCGGATCGGCAAGGGCAACGGATTCCCTGGTCGCAGCTTCTCTGGGATGGCGCCGCCGCATTGCGTTTGCAGGCCGCCGTTATGGCTGCGCGGCATCACGCACAGGCAGCCGTTCTCTTCGGTCGCGTCCAGTACAGGGATCCAAACGGTCAGAATGTTGGTCTCGTCCGCCTCCGGCAGATGGACTCCCTGGTCCTGGCGCCAATCCGTACGCGCCACCGTCGCGCCCTGGTAGCCGGGCAGATCAGCGATGAACTGCTCCACAGCGTTCAGCAGGCGTGGGCTGGTCAGCAGCGCCGTGTACTCGGCGACAACTGGATCCAGATCTCGCGCTGGATCCAGCACGTCGTCGATCGCCAGGTAACCCTGTTCGTGGAAGCGCTCGAGGTCCACGTTCAATGCCATGGTAGCTCCTCATCACGTGACTAAAGCCGCAGCGGCGGCTGGCGAGACCAAGCATATACCAAAACGCAGCAACGCCGCTATTGAGGCTATCAGTTGTCCGAGGTAATGAACCGGCAGCGCAACTCTACCTGACGTTTGGCTTTCGCCCCACACCGGTGAGCGTCACCAACGAGCACGGACGGACGGAGGACGAGATGGCACTCGATCTCTGAGCGGAGAGACGGCGGCAGCCGGTGGGTGAGGACTCTCTGGCGTTATGCGCACCCAGCGCTGGGTAAGGGCGAGGACCGAGCTCCGCCATGGCTCTTCCATCGACCTATCGCCTTCAAGCGCACCTATTGATCGCCTACGGCACCATCGCCGCCGCCCTCTTCCTGTATCGCTGAAGGTTGTTCCTTACCTTCTGGTGATCAGGAACCGTTGCCCTTCAATGCCTGGTCGTTCGATCTGTCAGCGCCCGGAGGAGCAGATTGACAACGAATTTCGTCCATGTCGTCAATCGGAGCCTGAAGGACGACGAGTGTTCTGGATAGACATCCTCAAGGCGAACGTCGAGCATTTCGCCTGGCTCTATCGCCTGGACGGCGAAGGCAAACCGCGCCTCGGCGCGCTGCGCTACGAGGATACGCATGGTGAAACTGGTCGAGGTATGCGCCGGCGATTGCACCGCAGCCCACAGCGTGACGGATTGGCGCCTCTGGCTCACCAGTTCCCGGTAGCCATCAGGTGCGGGGACGTCGCGGATCGCGCCGCTCTGAAGATCCACCTGCAAACTCAGCCCGGCCGGGAGCACAATCTGCTTGATATGCTCCTCAAATTCCCTCGCTACCGCTTGCTGGAGGTCGTAGCCAAGCCGGTCGAGTTGGACGTGCGGGAGACCCCCATGCCCGGTGAGGAGCGTCTTGAGTTCCGCCAGGGAGTGCTCGATCGATGCGCCGATCTGTTCGGTCACCAGGTCTATCGCTTCGACGGTACGGTCCAGGATGAAGTCCACGAAGGCCTGGGTGTCGCCCTCATCGGCGCTCGCCAGCGCATCCAGATATTTTGCTTTCTGATCGTTGAAGATCACGAGCGGGACCGACGCCGCTCGATTTCGGTAGAGGTAGACGGAAGCCAGCGCGCGCGCCACACGTCCATTCCCATCCTGGAACGGATGAACCGCTACGAGGCAGTAATGGGCATAGGCGGCCTGGAGCACAGGATGGGCCGCTGCAAAATCATCGTGATGCAACTGTTCGACGAACCGGTGCATCTCATCCGGCGTCTGGAGCACCAGAGCATACGCATGGATCGTGCAATCCATCTGGCGGACGTGATTCGGGAGGCGCTTGTACGCCCCCTTCAGGAGCTCGGCCTCACGGGGTCCCTGTGAGGTAAGCACACGAACCGTCGTCTGCGGTCCCGTTAACTGCTCATGGAGTGCCCGGATCCAGGCTTCGCTGATGGGTGTTTTCTGTACTGCGGCGTCGAGCGCCAGGTCGTAGGCGCGGAGTTGCGCTTCAAAGTACGGCATGATATCCACGCCGTGCCCCTGCATCTCGACCTGCCAGGCCGCCGATTGGAGCGCGACGCTCATCGTAAATCCCTGGTCAGCCGGGTAGAGTCCCTCAATCGCCCCAGTATCCACTGCCGCCGCGCGCATGGCGACGACGACCGCAGCTCGGAAGTCATCGGAGGCTGCCCCGCGCCGCATATTGCTGAGGCGGGCCGTCGCTCGTTCCCATACATCGCGATCGATGCGAAGCGTCGCCCATTCAGCGAACTCGGGGATCGGGCGATAGCGCTCGTCGGCTATTCGGAGTTGGCGGGGATCCCCGAGGTCTGGCGGGACTGCCATCTACCGCTGCCCCTCGACTCAAGCGATCAGTGACACCCGATCATGCCAATATACTACAATATGCTATCCAATTACCGGGCCGATGGCGCCGGATAGCCTGCAACGTCAGGAGATGCAACAACTGGACGGGAGCGGCAATGGTACATGACCTCCAGAGCGTACCCCGCCGGACGGTACTGGCCGGCAGCGTCGGCGCCATCACCGCTGCGTTCGGCATCCTGGCCGGCTGCTCGGCAACGACGTCTTCCAGCGGGGCGCCAACGCCGACGTCGGCGGCCACTGCTTCGGTATCCACCAGCCGGGCTGCTCGCACTGCTGCCGTGCCGACCACCGGTGGCGCGACCAGCAACGCTCAGCCCACGGCAGTGGCGTCCGGCGGGAGCAAGGCCCCTGTCACGTTGCAGTATTTCACCAGCTTGAACCAGCGCCAGAAGAAGCTGTATCCGCAACTGGTGGTGGCGCCCTTCGAGCAGCAGCATCCTACCCTCAAGATCGAGACGATCGCCAATGTCGCTGTCGCCGACTACACGAAACTGGGGGCGATGGTCGCCGGCGGGACGCCGCCGGATGTCGTGTGGGAGGCGTATCCCCAGGCCTATCTGAGTGGCCTCATCACCGATGTCACTCGCTATGTCGAGTTGGACAAGATCGATCTCTCGATCTACCCGGAATACGCATTCTTCTACGACGGCCGCTGGAAGGACAAGGTGCTGGGGCTGCCCAACCAGACCGGCGGGAGCTGGCCGGTGATGCCCTATAACCACGATTTGTTCAACAAGGCGGGCTTGCCGGATCCCTCCAGCACCTGGGGCGATCCCGCCTGGAACTACAACGCTTTCGTGCAGGCAGGCCTGCACCTCACTACCAGCAAGCCCGACGGCACCCCTCAAACGTACGCGCTTGGAGGAGGCTTCGGCGCGGATGTGACGGTGCTGTACTGGGGGCTGCGCTACGGCGGCCAGTGGCTGAGCGACGACTACACGACGATCACCTGCGATAGCGAGGAACTGATCACGGGTATGCAGCAGTTCTTCGACCTGGGTCTCAAGCACAAGATCATGCCGCTACCGGGGGGGCTGCAGAAGGCTTTTGGCACGACCGATCCAATGGCGCTGCTGAAGACCGGCAACATCGCAATGGCGCAGGTCGCCGGCGGCAGCACCTTCACCGTCGCCCAGGACGACCAGTTGGGAGCCAACCTGGCTTTCGGCGCGTTACCGAGCTTCCCGCAATCGAGCGGCGCGGCCCAGGACACCGATCCCAACGGCTTTGGCAAGGGGAGCAAGCGCCTCGACGAGAGCTGGACGCTCATCCGGTTCCTGGCAGACACCACCGGCTGGGCCATCTCCCGCGGCAACCTGCCGGCACGAGCGGACCACATCGCACCCTGGACCAAGGCGCTCTACGGCGACCTCGCCGGCCAGACCAAGGTGGCGGTCTACGCCGCTTCGCTCCAGCATTCGGCGAAACGGGATCCGATCCGGGACTTACCCACCTGGTCAAACACCTATAGCACTATCATCGCGCCGGTGTTTGCCAAGGTCTGGGCCGGACAGATGACGGTCCCGGACGCGCTCCGTGGCTTGAAACCGCTGCTGCAAGCGCGCGTCCCCAAGCAGTGGCCGACCTGAACTCGGCGGGGATACGCCGGCTCTTCCTTCGGCAGGCAGGCGGCCTGAGTTGGCCGATCGCGACGCCTCCAGCATCAAGCCGAGGAGGGAAAAGACGGTGCTGCGCACCCTGCTGAACGTCTTGCTGGTCGGCCTACCTGTTGCCTTGTTGGGCGAAAGGCTCGGTTGGGCGCCGGCGGTGGTGTTCGGCGCGAGCGGGCTGGCGATCGTGCCGCTGGCGATGTGGTTGGGGCGAGCGACGGAAGAGTTGGCGCTCCGCGCCGGCTCCGCGCTCGGCGCTCTGCTCAACGCGACCTTCGGCAATGCCACGGAAATCATCATCGCGCTGATTGCCGTCCACGCCGGACTGCTCGACATCGTGAAAGGCAGCCTTGCCGGGTCGGTGATCAGCAATCTGCTGTTTGTGCTCGGTCTGGCGCTCCTGGCTGCCGGCGTTCGCGTCAAGCATCCCAGCTTCAACCGGACGGCGGCAAGCGCGGCAGGATCGGCGATGACGCTTGCCGTCATCGGCCTGCTGCTGCCGGCCGCGTTCAGTCTCACCTTGCATCCAGCCAACCCGGCGGCCGAGGAACGGTTAAGTCTGGTGGTGGCGGGGTTCTTGATGATCGGGTATGTGCTGGGTCTCCTCTTCACGCTGGTCACCCACGCGCACCTGTTCGCCGTGGAAGCGGCGGCGGAAACCGGGGCGAGTTGGTCGCCACGGCGAGCACTGGCCGTGCTCGTCTCGGTGACGACGGCCATCGCCCTGATGAGCGAAGTACTGGTCAACAGCGTCAACGGGGTCACGCAGGAACTGGGCTGGAGTCAGTTGTTCATCGGGGTGATCTTCATCCCGCTCATCGGCAATGCCGCCGAGCAAATGACGGCGGTGGTAGTGGCGGCTAAGGGCAAGATGGACCTGAGTCTTGGCATCGCTCTGGGAAGTAGCCAACAGGTCGCTTTGCTGGTGGCTCCGCTGATCGTGTTTGCCAGCATCCCGCTGGGCCATCCCATGGACCTGCTCTTCCGCCCGATTGAGCTGCTGGCTATCGTCGTGGCGGTCGCCATCGCCGGCTTGATCACGCTGGACGGGGAGAGCAACTGGTTTGAAGGCGCGCAACTGTTGATCGCCTACGGCATCATCGCCGCCGCCCTCTTCCTGTATCGCTGAAGAAAGGCAAACGGCTCAGAACGTCCTCATCGCTCGGATCGTGCGGCCAGCCGGAGGCATCGTGTACTGCATGGTCGGGCGTGGGGTGCGTCGGGCCGAGCCAGCCGTTGCTGCCGTCGCGCCCATTGCCCAATCCGACGCTGCCCTCAATCGTTGCCAATGTACGGGCGCACGTGGGGCGGCTGTAAGGCGCCGCGACGACCGGTGTTCTGGACGCGGTACAGATGACCGCTGATCGTGGTCGCGTACAAGTGCTGCAGTTCGCTACCGCCGAAGGTACAGTTGGTCGGACGGCCGGCGGGGATGGGATGCTCTTCCAGCACCGCGCCATCCGGCGCAAAGACGGCAATGCGCGGCCCCGGCCCGCTCAGTTCCCAGCCGCAGGTGGCGACGATGTTGCTGGCGCTATCCCAGCACATGCCGTCAATGCCGCGCGCCTCGCCAAAGTCGTGCAGGACCCGACACTGGCCGAGCGTGCCGTCGGCGTGGATCGGGTAGGCGCGCAATTGCCGCACCGATCCCGCATCGTAGTCACTCTGGGCGACGTAGAGGGTGCGCTCATCCGCTGCAAGCAGGATGCCGTTCGGACGGGTGGTGTCGAACGTGACGCGCTGGATGTCCCACTGCCTTTCCCCGGAAGCGGGTGGCGTGATGTGGTAGACGGAGTCGTGCGTAAGTTCGCGATCGCTGTGGTCGGCGCCGTAACGCGGGTCGGTGAACCAGATGCCGCCCTGGGCGTCAAGGGCAAGATCGTTCGGACTGTTCAGGCGCTTCCCTTCAAAGCGGTCAACGAGCGTGGTCCGGCGGCCAGCCGTGTCGTAGCGGGCGATCGCCCGTCGTGCCTGTTCGCAGGCATAGAGCCGTCCTTGCGCGTCGAAGATGAGGCCGTTGGTGCGACCGCTGTCGTGATAGACCGTCGTGATGGTCCCTGTTGTCGGGTCATAGCGGCGGATCTCGTCGTTGGTGATGCTGGTATAGAACAGGCCGGCGCCGTCCCAGGCCGGCCCTTCCGTAATCACGTCCGGTCCTGCCAGCGTCTCCCACTGCCACGGCATGGTGCTGCTCCCTTTCCTCGTTGCTCCGTCTAACGGCACACTGTGGGGTGGAGCATAGCAGACGGGCAGACGCGGCGCCCTTCACTCCTCCAGCACGAAGACACATTTGCCGGTCGCCCCGCCTTCAAACGTGCGGAAGGCATCCAGCGCATCGTCCAGGCGGAAACGGTGCGTGATGAGCCGCTCAAGGGGGACATGACGGTCCACAATCCAGGTTATGGACCGAGGTCGCTGCCGCATATCCCCGAGGCGCCCATCCTGATGACCGCTTCACCGGGTCCCGGCGTCGGATCAGCAAAGTCCCGGATCGCCAGCCGGCGCTGGCCCAGAAAGACGACGCCACGCATGGCATTCCCCTCAGCGCGGAAAGATCGGGCACGCTATCACGCCACAGCAACACCTATTGTAGCCATGCCGGTCTGGGACAGGTAGGATGGCGCCGTATGTCTGCCCGACTGGGATCAGCCCAGCTTCAAGTACTGGGCCGCAAGTTGGTGTGCCTGGGTGAAGGCATCTTTGGCCGTGGCCTTATTGGCGCTGACGCTGGACCACGCATCGTCATAGACCTTGTTGGCGTCGTTCGTCAGCCAGCCCGAGTCCAGCGTGGTGCACTGCGGGATGATGTCCATCCAGAGCCGGTTGTGCGGCGGCGCCATCTTCGGGTCCTGGAACAACTTGCCGGCGGCGAAGTCGGTAAGCACACTGCGCCGCGCCGGAAGGTCGGTGCCCAGGTGTGACCAGATGGTCTGCCCTGCCTGCCCCTCCATGAACGCCACCCAGCGGAAGGCCTCCTCGGGACGCTTCGAAGCGGTAAGCACCGCCTCGCCGCCCGTTTGCATCGTCGGCTTGCCATTCGGCTGGATGGGAGGCGGCGCGATATCCCACTCGTCCGTGAGTTTGCCGAAAATGCGGGCCATCTGCCAAGGTCAACTGATGAACATGGCACCGAGCGTTGTAGATGAGCACCTGAGGGCCGAGCTTGCCCATGAGCACCAGCGTCTTGCCCTGGTACTTGCCGGTGTCGAGGACACCCGGCATATAGTCCGCGAAATTCGACGTCTTGTCTTGAGCGATATAGGTGTCGAGGGGCAAGAGCTGGTTCGGCGGCAGCGGCGAGCGCGGTGCGCCGTGTAAAGCCTAGTAATA
>DHIZ01000104.1 GCA_002404055.1 Chloroflexi bacterium UBA4733 | reverse complement strand
GACGGGTTGGCGAACATGTCGCACAACATTGAGTGAACTGTGCACCGGTGGTCCGGCGGCGGCGGTGCGGATCCTATGCTTCGGCGCCGGATTCCGTGCCGCCACCCTGCATGATCTGCTGGTCTGTGCTGCTCGCTCGCCGACCGCCCAGCTCGCGGTCGAGCAGCAGCAGAGCCGCGGCATGGTCGCCCGCCAACGTCAGCTCGCCCACGAGCTGCGAGAACTGTTGCTCCTCTTCCACCTGTTCGGTGAGGAACCATTGCAACTGGATCTGGGTGGTGAAGTCCCGCTCCTCCGCGGCGAGCTCGTAGATCCTGTGGAAGTCGGCGGTGACCTCGCGCTCACGGGTCAGCCCGCGTTTCGCCACGTCGAGCGCCGAGGTATAGTTCGCCTCCGGGACGGCTAGCGCACCCAGGGCGATATGCCCGCCGCGAGCAAGAATCAGATCGAACAGGCGCAGACCGTGCGTCTGCTCCTCCTCGCTCTGGACTCGCATCCACCGCGCAAACCCTTCGAGGCTGCGCTCGGAGAAGTAGCCGGACATCGCTAAGTAGAGCTGGGCCGCTTCGAACTCCCTGGTCATGCGCTGGTTCAAGTCCTGTTGCAACCGGTCGCTGAGCATCAGTACGCTTCTTTCCTCTGGCCGTGTGGCCCTGTGGTGGACGCAGTTACTTGACCCTCAGCGTATCCCACAGATCCAACTTGCTCCAGTAGCGGGAGCGGTATTCAGGCGCTGCAGCGGGGAGCCAGAGCCGAGAACTGCTCCCGCCGGCGCTGTCCCGGCGGTCGCGGGAGGGGCCTGTTTCAGCAGGGCGAGCAGCGGTGCGTTCAGGCCACGGACGGATCGCACACTACGGTTCGATGGTGCGTGGGCGGGCACGAGAGAAACACCTCACGCTCGGTGCTCGCGGCACTTGTCGGTTGGTGCCCCGCTCCTTAACGTCACCCCAGGTTGGAAGTCCTAGGCTCTCAGGGGTTCGTGCGCCTTGAGGAAGCGCCGCGCGTGCTCCACGACCTCATCGATGTGCTCCTGCGAATCTTTCCAGGGATAGATGGTCACCTCGGCGCTCGGGGCGAGGCTGGCCACGTCCATCGCGACCTTGTACGGGTGCGCGGGCACGTCGTCAGGCGCTACCAGCAACGGCGTCTGGATGGAGCGCACGAAATCGCGCGACACCGTGAAGACGAAGTCGGCGCGGTTGGTGTACATGCTGGTGAGGAAGTCATGGACCACGTCCATCGTGACGTCGGGGCGCTTCTCGCAAAGCGGCGGCCCCCAGCCCTTAATGTTGTTCTGGTAGAAAAGGTCCGGGATCTCAGGCCTGAAACCGCTGGGCTGCATCATCGCGGCCGCGACGACGCGCTCCGGAGCCCGCCTAATAAGGTTGTGGATCATCGGCCCGCCGATGCAGAAGCCCATGACCATAAACTCCCGGATGCCGAGGTGGTCCATCAGACCGAGCTGGTCGTCGGCGTAGGCGTCCCAGGGGCGGTCGATCTCCAACGGGCCGCTGGACTGGCCGGGGTTGGCGTTGCGCAGGTCAGCGCAGATACAGCGGAAGTCGTCCTTGTACCTTTCCATCGGGTTGAAGGGCGAGGCTGTCTGCCAGGAAGAAAGGGCGGAATTGAGCCCGCCGCCAGGGATGAGCAACAGGGGGAAGCCGGAACCGACCTCTTCGTAGTGGATGCTGACGGGCCCTCTTGCGTAGAACGGCATGGCCATTCTCCTCCCTCAGCGAGTCGCCATTGTAAGGGCCTTCCTCTGCCCCAGTGTAACCATGGAAACGAGTTCGATGACTGAACTGCGGAAGCGGCACTTGGGCCGCAAGACCACATTCCTTGTCATGACAGTCGTGCTTTCAACGGCTTGCTTGCCTTTTGGCGTCGGTGTGCGGAACGACACCGACGAGCCGGTCGCCATCCAGTCGAGCCAGTGCGAACCGCAGTGTGGTCCACCCCCGCAGTTGATTGCGCCTACCGTGCCCAGCAAGTTGTACCCAATCACTCTGTTACCTGGTAAGAAGGACGCGTCGACCGTGGCCCAGGGCATTCTGGAGCAGGTCTACGTCACAGGAGCTGACGGTCTGCCCATGTCTGCCCATGTCTGCCCATAAGTTATGGGTAAGGTGGGTAAGCAGATGCGACAGAGCCGAGTCGCGTCGCCCACGCCCGCCCGAAGGGCAGACTCTGGTCACCAGTGTCCGTATGGCTGGACATTCCCTTTTCACTCTCGGACTAGAGGCGTTCGTACCCGTGGGCTAAACGGTCCCTTGCTTCGAGTGGAGTGCTTGCGGAACGAACGAGCGGCGTCTCGACCAGCTGCCGACGCTGGCCAGCAGGGCGAGTGACACCAGTGTAAACGCCGGTGATCCACATGTGGCGGGTGCTCGACGGCAAACTGGTCGAGGGGTGGTACCTCACTGACGCACTGCCGATGGTCGGTGCGGCACTCACCCCCTCGCCGCCGTCGCACTGAGTTCGGATTTCGCAGCGTAATCTGTCTTGCAAATGGTCCAGCCGGCTCTGAAAATAGAGCCCCGCAGCTTGACTAGGCTGTGGTTGGCTGCAGCGTCACGGTGTGCCCCAGTGCTTCGCGGCGCCGCACCAGCCGGCCAGTAGGCGCGGGCGTGTCTACCCGGATGCGGCGCCCGCGGTCGGCGGACGGTACGCCGCGCCCGCTGCGGCAGCCTTGCGCATCGCCTGCAGCCCCTCCTCGATGGCCATGAGCGGGGTCGTTTTAATCGCCTTGACCGCCCCCCCGGCCGAGATGGCGAGCGACGCCGCGGCCGCACTCACGTTGTCCGGCAACTCCAGCACGGCCACGATATCGTAGTCGCCGAAGGCGAAGTAGGTGTTGACGAAGCGTCCGCCGAGCTGCTCCAGCAGCGGTGCGACGACTTTGGTGCGGTCCTGAGGACTCTTCAGTTGCGCGGCCCAGGCTTCCGGGGTATACGTCACCTGCAAAAGATAGAGCGCCATTGCTGTCATCTCCTGTACTGTGCGAGCGAGCCGTTACCGCGACGGCACGTGCGCCGCTGGCGCACCTTAGCTGGGACCATCGCTCTCTTAGCACTGGTGTCTCACTGATGCCACGCATTCTACACCTGCTGTCAATCCCTGAATGTTGAGAGTCGGAGACTCTGTTAGCGCCGCTGAACGGGCACGAAAGTGGGCTAGCTTGGTGTTTCGGCGCTCCCGCCGCTTGTTCCGCTGCACGAGTGGAAGCGGATCGGACGGGGGGCGAGAAGTAGGCGGCCAGGGCGAAGCGGATGGCGAGGTAGATCTGGTCGCGGGCACCGGCGCTCAGGCGGCGCTCGACATCTCTTCGCGGCCACTCTCATCGACCTTCGCGGTCGCGCAAACGCCCGGACCGGCAGGCGGGGGAAGTTGTAGCCGGGCAGGAAGCCCTCGGAGGCCAGGTAGCGGTCATGCTACTATATCGGCACTCTGCACGCCACCACGGCGGGATAGGATGACATACGAACTGCGCCGACACGGCTGCCTGCGCCCGCCGTCTGTTCCCTCTGGTTGTTGCGTTACCGCGGGCCTAAAGGCCGGTTTCCCGGCTGCACGTCGGGTCCGAACATAGCCCTATCGACCAAGCGCCCACACGCTATGATGCCATCGTGTCTGCCAGCGGGAGGCTGCAGCATGTGCCTGCTTTGCCCAGCAAAGTAGGATCCCTCAAACGCTGGGTTGTGAGCAGTTCTGGACGCGTCTCAAAACATCAGGCGTGGCGACCGCCGCGATGCGTTTTG
>DHIZ01000171.1 GCA_002404055.1 Chloroflexi bacterium UBA4733 | reverse complement strand
GTGGCGGGTCGCGCACTGCTCTGGCAGCGTTCCTTGCCCATCGGGGCAAGCAGCTTGACAGGGGCGCACCTGGCGGGCGACCCGCCTTCGGTAGACGAGCGCGAAGCGGCCGACGAAGCGGTGCGAGCGGCGCTGACGACACTCCCCTCGCCGCCGTCCCGCGATGGTCTGCAGCCCGTCATCACCGGCGGTTCCGCTGTCACCTTGCAGTCGCTGGCGCTGGACGGCTGCCCGCCCGGCACCCTCAGCACCACTTGCCTGGCGCAGGCCGAAGCGCTGCTGACCCAACAATCCAGCCAGGCCATCGCCCGGCGTTTCAACCTGCCGGTGGAGCGTGCTCGCATCCTTGGTGCGGGTTGCCTGATCGTGCGAAGCCTGGTGCTGTGGTCCGACTACGATGCCTGGCGCGTGAGCGTCGCCGGCATCCGCGAAGGGATGATTCGGGCCTGGACGGCGAATCCGCAGGCCTGGTTGCCCGCCGTAGTCGGCCAGAACGTTGACGAGGTAGGAGTGCCCCCGCGACCACCTGAAACACGACCTGGCGGTGCATAGCATAAAGGTCCTACACGCCAACTACCACCCAGTTGATCTGGTTATGCTACATGCGATTAAGCAGGCGGCATTTGGCGTCAATTTGTCGTGCGCTAGGAATGGACGGTGGCCATGCGCCGGTTTGGCAACGTGTGCAGCAGCAGGCAGTAGCGCGGGACGTGCCTGCTGCTCTGGCTCTGCTCCTCCCTGTTCATCAGCACGCCGATAGCGAGCGCCGACACCGTCATCCCGACGACCGGGTCGGCCATCTATGGCGGGACGGTGCTCCTCAATGGTTCCGCCGCGCCGAACGGCACCGTCGTCGATGCCTATTGTCCCCACCCGACGGGCAGCAGCACGCTGTGCGGCCAGGGCACGGTCGGCAATAACGGGATCAGCGGCAAAGTGCGGGTGGCCGTGTACGGGCCGGATAGCACGAATCCTGCTACGGCCAACTACGCCCAGACTGGTGACACCATCAGCTTCACGGTTGCCGGCTACACGGCGAGTTTCACCGGCTGCTATGGCGGCATCGGTCCTTCCGGCTGCGCCTGGAACGACAAGGCCGGCATCCCCGGAACGTTGACGGCGGTGGGTGGCAACGGGCCGGTACGCGGCGTGCCACAGGGGTCAAGCACACCGGTGAAACCGCTCCAAGCCGCCCCCGTCCAGAACCTCACGGGGAGCGGTCAGTACACCAATGAGTCGATACTGCTGACCGCAGGCTGGAACCTGATGAGCTATCCCGTGATTCCAACATCCACCAGCATGAACAGCATCCTCTATTCCGTCAGCGGTTCCTACGACATTGTCCTCGCCTTTGACGCCAGCCAGGGAGGTGCATTGAGCTACTTCACCGACCCCAACATGTATTACTTCAACACCCTGACCGATCTGTATCCCTTGACCGGCTACTGGCTCCATATGAAGTCGTCGGGGACGCTGAGCATTTACGGTCAGGTCCCTACCGCGACCTCCACGATCCAGTTGACCAATGGGTGGAACTTGATTGGCTGGGGAGGGCCGGCAAACGGCAAGGTCCCCGACAGTCTCTGGCAGATCGCCAACAACTTTGACATCGTCCTCGGCTTCGACGCCTCGCAAGGCGGAGCCCTCAGTTACTTCACTGCCCAAAACATGAAGCCGTTCAATAATCTCAGCGACTTCAAGCTGTTCTTTGGCTATTGGCTGCATACCACCGGGGGATCCTCGATCAACTGGTCGCCGTTCCCCACGTCCGATGGCGCCTATACCCTGAACGGCTGCAAATGGGGGCATACTTCGCTGCTGGTGTACAACCAGAATACCGCTCCCTACGATGCCGCGACGAACACCGCCTATGGCAACTGGAATGCTGTCGTCGGCAGTCTCGTTTCCATCGGCGCAGGCGACTCCTCGAACTGGGACATCCATTCCACAAACAGTAATGACGGTAAGACCGGCGCATGGGCATTGACCACCTGGATCGCGTGTCCCTTCGGTGGTTATGTGGGGGGCCAGGTGGAGGTGCATTACAATGAGTATTACCTACCGCCCACAGATCAGACGAATCCAGAGGGCTATTATGTCGATCAGAACGCACGGATAGCCGCCATAGTACACGAAATGGGCCATGCCCTCGGCTTAGACCATGCCGCCGATAACGGCGTCTGCTTTGTCCCGATAATGGACGCAGGTATTAATAGGTTCTACTACGCCTGCCACGAGACCACGCCGCAGCAACCGGAAATTGACGGCATCAATTTCCTGTACAGCCATCCGTAGCGTCATACCTTTGGAGGGTGTGTCATGAACCGTGTGATCGTCTGGTGCTCCGTCGTGCTCCTGTTGCTCACGATGTTGATCGGTTGCTCCACAGGACCGGCCGGCGGGATTACCCATTATAGTGGCACTGGCATATCGTATACGTCGATTCAGCAGGTGAACGCTCAAGCCATTGCCGTAGTCCAGGTAACTGCCACCTCCACTCGGAAAACGAACCCTGGGGGTGAGCCTACCGTCACTACCGACGTTCGAGTTGATCGGGTGATTCGCGGTGTGGTCAGTGGAAATATCATCAAGATTCGCCAGTTAGGTAGTCTCGATCCCCGCGTCGTGATCGAGGATGCCGGGCCGTTACTCCAGTCTGGGCAGTCCTATGTACTCTTCCTCGTACATTTTACGATAGCTCCGGGCAAGGATTCCGGGGAGTATGGACCAGTAGGGGGTGTATTCCTCAATCGTGGCGGAGTTATTCAATCACTGGATCCAATGTCGCCCAAATTGCCGAAGGCCATGCCTTTATCAGACCTTATTCGGGCGGTCGCGCCGTAACGCTGGCGCCGCGCCAGGTCGTTACTGTGGGCGAACATCAGGAGGGATGCGAATGCCGCTCCCGGCGCAGCGGGGACCAGACCGTGAACGGTCCGGATAAATCTCCTGGTTCCGTGGCCCGCCGCTCAACGCTGTCGGCGCGTAACCGCCCAGGCGGCAGGCGCGGCGGGACGTACCTCAAAGTGTTGCGCGGTCCGCTTGCTAACGGCGTCTCCGCCGCGCCCGGCGACTGAAGTCGCGGGCTAACACGCACGCTACGCGTGGGTACCCGGCAAACACCCACTGCGGTGGGTACCCGCCTTCGGCGGCTACGGTAGTCCGCGTAGGCGGACTTCGCTTCGAATAGCCCGCGACTTCAGTCGCCGGGAGGTCCCAAGCATCCGGCGCAAAACTATGGGGGACAGCCGGCGCGGCGCGTCCGGTACTCGGCCGTGACTTCGTCTTGACTTTGGCGGTTATCGCCACCGAATGACGCTCCCGCAGCCTTACACCTTGTCGTCCCAAAGCACGGTCCCGTTAGGTTTCCGACTCGCTATAGTGCATAATCACGGCATCGTCGGCGTCCGTAGCATGGGTCGCCGTGTTGACCGTGCTGACGCGGCGACGCGAGCGTAAGGGAGAACAGATGGCCTCTGAGCAGCAGGGTGACGTGGTCGTGGGCATCGATCTGGGCGGCACCAAAGCGCTGGCCGGCGTGGTGACTGCCGACAACAGCATCACCGGTCGCGCCAAGATCTCCACGCGCAAGAAGCGGGACGCTGAAGCGCTACTGGCCGACGTGGCCGCCTGCGCACGCAGTGCTGTGGAGAATGCCGGCATCCCCTTTTCCTCCGTCCGCGCCGTTGGCATCGGCGTACCCGGGCCGGTCGACCCGGAGACGGGAGTGGTGGGCACGGCGCCCAACCTTGGCTGGCAGGATGTCCCGGTGCGGGCGATCCTGGAGCGTGAACTGGGCGTGACGGTGGCCGTGGGCAACGACGTGCGGGTGGCGACGCTCGGCGAGCACCAGTTGGGCGCCGGTCGCGGCAAGAGCCGCGTCGTGACCTTCTTCGTCGGCACCGGGATCGGCGGCGGCCTGGTGCTGGACGGCAAGCTCTACGGAGGGGCGCATAACGCTGCCGGCGAGATAGGTCACACCTTCGTGGCGCCCGGCGGCCCACGTTGTGGCGCCGGACACAGCGGCTGCCTGGAAGCGATGGCCAGCCGAACCGCCATTCAGCGTGACATTATCGCTGCCGTACAACAGGGCAAGAAGAGCGCGCTGACCCACATCGTCGCCGGCAACCTTGCCAACATGAAGAGCAGCGATCTGGCCGACGCACTGGCGCAGGACGACAAGGTTGCCAAGCGTGTGCTGAAGCGCGCCGCCGAGTACCTTGGCTACGGCATCGCTTCCGCCATCAATCTCTTCGATCCCGACATGATCATCCTGGGCGGCGGCGTGGTGGAAGCGCTGGGTGACACGTTCATCAACTGGGCGAGCAAAGTGGCCCGCCCGAACTGCATCTGCGTTGCCGCACGCGATACGCCGATCGTCGCCGCCGCGCTGGGCGACGACGCCGGCATGCTCGGCGCAGCGCTGCTGGCGCGGGGATGAGGGGATGAGGAGCATACTGGAAGGCGAGACGGGCAGCGAGGGGGACTCGGCAGTGGAAAAGGTACGAGTGGAACCTGGACAAGACGCCACACCGAACGGCGCCAATACGGCGATGCCATCAGTTCAGCCGCTCATCCCCCCCTCTCGTCATCTCCTCATCCCCACCCCCCTCGTCCGCCCAGACGCGGCGCCGGATTCGCGGTACTTCAACCCGGAACTGGCCTGGCTGGAATTCGACCGGCGGGTACTGGAAGAAGCGAGCGATGTGGCGGCGCATCCCCTCCTGGAGCGGGTGAAGTTTCTGGCGATCTTTCACTCCAACCTTGACGAGTTCTTCATGATTCGGGTGGCCGGTCTGCTGGAACAGGTGCGGGCCGGACTCTCCGGCGTGACAGCGGAGCACCTCAGCAATACGGACCAACTGGCGGCGTTGCGCATGAACGTCGACGCCCTATTGGAAGCGCAGAGCACGCTCTGGCGCACTGAACTGAAACCAGAGTTGGCGGAGCAGGGCATCCATCTCTATGACTATGCCCAACTCGACGAGGCGCAACGCGCGGCTGCCCAGAGCTTCTTTGCGCGCGAGGTCTTCCCGGTGCTCACGCCCCTGGCGTTCGATCCCGGCCATCCTTTCCCGCATATCTCCAACCTCAGCCTGAACCTGGCGGTGGTCGTGCAAGACCCGGTGCGCGGTGAACTGTTTGCTCGCCTGAAGGTGCCGGACATTCTGCCGCGACTGGTGGCGATCCCGACACCAGCCGGCGCCAAGGCAGGCTCCAGCTACTTCGTCTGGCTGGAGCAGATCATCGCTGCCCACCTGGACACGCTGTTCAGCGGCCTGACAGTGCAGAGTTGCTACGTCTTTCGTG
Source organism: Chloroflexi bacterium UBA4733 (assembly GCA_002404055.1). Next base: position 6,079 of record DHIZ01000171.1, on the reverse strand, counting down.
TGACGCGTGACGCCGATATGGAGATCCTGGAAGACGAAGCGCAGGACCTGCTCTGGACCGTCGAACAGAGCTTGCGGCAGCGCCATTTCGGCTCGGCGGTGCGGTTAGAGCTGGAACCGGACATGCCGGAAACGCTGAGCACCTTACTGGTCTCGCACCTCAAGCTCGGCCCGGAGGATGTCTATCGCTGCGACGGACCGCTGGCGCGCAGTGACCTGCTCAGCCTGGCCGGGCTGGAACGTCCCGAGCTAAAGGACCCGCCGCTGCAACCTGCCGTACCACCGGAGGTGCGCACCGGCAGCGACCTCTTTGCCACCATTCGGCGCGGGGACGTGTTGCTGCACCATCCCTATGACTCTTTCGCTCCGGTCGTCCAACTGATTGAGCAAGCGGCGATCGACCCCGGCGTGCTGGCGATCAAGCAGACGCTCTACCGTATTGGGCACAACTCACCGCTGGTCGACGCGCTGATCCGCGCGCGGGAGAACGGCAAGCAAGTGGCCGTGCTGGTGGAACTGAAGGCGCGCTTCGACGAAGAGAACAACATTGAGTGGGCAAGGGCGCTGGAGCAGGCCGGGGTCCACGTCGTGTATGGCTTGCTCGGCCTGAAGACACATTGCAAAGTCGCGTTGATTGTCCGCCGCGAGCCGGACGGCATTCGCCGGTATGTCCACGTCGGAACCGGTAACTACAACCCGAGTACCGCCCGCGTTTATACTGATCTCGGCATGCTCACCTGCCGACCCGAGTTCGGCAGCGACGCCTCCGAGTTGTTTAACTATCTCACCGGCTACTCCCGGCAGCGTAGCTACCGCAGCCTGCTCGTTGCCCCGGTGAGCCTGCGCCAGGAACTGGAGCGCCGGGTGGAACGGGAGATCGTCCACGCGCAGGAGGGGCGGCCGGCGCGGCTGCTCTTCAAAGCAAACACCTTGCAGGACTACCATGTGGCCGATCTGCTCTACCGGGCGGCCGCGGCCGGCGTGCTGGTGGACCTGGCGATACGCGGCATCTGCATCGTCCGCCCCAACCTGCCGGAGTTGGAAGGGCGGCTGCGGATCGTCAGCATCGTCGGTCGCTTCCTGGAGCATAGCCGGGCCTTCTATTTCCTCAACGGGGGCGACGAGGAGCTGTATCTGGGCAGCGCCGACCTCATGCCGCGTAACCTTGACCGGCGCGTGGAGATCGTCTTTCCCATTGAAGACACTGCGATGCGGACGTACCTGAAGGAGGAGGTGCTGGAGAAGTACTTCCTGGACACCAGCAAGGCACGGCTACTCCAGGGCAACGGCACCTATCGGCGGATACGGCCCGACGACGACGAAGCCCCATTAGACGTGCAACAGTGGCTGCTGGAAGAGGCGCGCCGGCGCGCCGAAGAGAAGGTGCCGTTGCATATCGTGCCGCGCAACGTCGTGCCCCTGCTCTCCCCGGCGCCCGACTGAGCAGAGCCGCAACGGCGCCTCGGGTCCCGAGGTCATCACCCGGCCTCCCGGCGTTGGCGGGCTGATGCAGTGCTCCGGCAATTGCTTGCCCACGTCGTGCGTTCCGTGCGCCGCCGAACCTCGGGGTAGCGAACACCTTCCGCACGCTGACGGCCATGTCATTTCCTGTGCCGGGTTGACATACCGAGCCGGCGGTGTTGACCAGCGGCCCTTCCTGACCCTAGGATACGATATTAGAACTTTTGTTCATTTTATAAGCGGGTAGGACGTAAAGCCATGAGCGACCCGCCCTACGCCGAACTGCACCTGCATACCAACTTCAGCTTCCTGGACGGCGCATCGGCGCCGGATGAGTTGGCAGCGGGGGCGGCGGCGCTCGGCCTCGCCGCTGTGGCGATCACTGATCACGACGGCCTGTACGGCGCGGTGCGGTTCGCCGTTGCCGCCCGCGAGCAGCAGATCAAGGCGCTGTTCGGCAGCGAGATCACGCTCGATGGCGGCGCTCACGTGACGCTGCTGGCACGCGACCGCCGGGGCTACGGCAACCTCTGCCGCCTGCTCAGCGCCGCCCAACTGGGCCACGAGAAGGGTCAGGCATCCGCCTCCTTTGACCTGTTGGCACAGCATGCCGGCGGCTTGATCTGCCTCTCCGGCTGCCCGCGCGGCGAACTGGGTCGCGCCTTGCTGGAAGGGGACGGCGCGGCCGCCGAGAGCATCGCCGGTCGCTACCGCGACGCTTTTGGCGCTGAGAGCTACTGGCTGGAAGTGCAGAACCACCTGCTGATCGAAGAGCAACGGCTCACCACGGCGCTGGTCCACCTGGGCGGACGGCAGGGGCTACCGCTGGTGGCAACCAACGATGTCCACTATTGTCGGTCCGAAGAGCGCAAGCTGCAGGACGTGCTGGCCTGCATCAAGGCGCACACCTCGCTTGATCAGGCCGGTGTGCTGCTGCGCCCCAACGCCGAGTGGCGGCTCAAGTCGGCCGCCGAGATGGCGGCGCTGTTTCAGGAGTTGCCCGAGGCCCTGACGGCCACGCTGGCCATCGCCGACCAATGCACGCTGGACCTCACCCGCCTGCGGCCATCGCTGCCGAACTTCGACCTGCCGGCGGGGGAGACGCCGTTCAGCTACCTCTTCCGCCTCTGCCACGAAGGCGCCCGCCGACGCTACCACCCTATCACGCCGGCGGTGATGCGCCAGATCACCCACGAGCTGGAAGTGATCGAGAAGTTGGGGCTGGCCGGCTACTTTCTGATTGTTTGGGACGTCGCTCGCTGCTGCGCCGAACGCGGCATCATGGCGCAAGGCCGCGGCTCGGCCGCCAACTCCGCCGTCTGCTACGCTCTGGGCATCACCAACGTCGATCCGATCAGCCAGGACCTCCTCTTCGAACGTTTTTTGTCCGAAGAGCGGGAAGGCTTCCCCGACATCGACCTGGACATCGCTCACCAGGACCGGGAGCAGGTCATCCAGTACGTCTACAACAAGTACGGCCGCGAGCACGCGGCGATGGTCTGCGAGGTGATCACCTATCGCGCCCGTTCCGCCGTGCGCGATGTCGGCAAGGCGCTCGGCCTTTCTCTGGCCCAGGTGGATACCATCGCCAAGTCCCTCGATGCCCACGCCGTCTTCACGGCCACGCCCGAGCAACGCGCCACCGCGCTGGCGCCGCATGGTTCGGTCGGCCGCCAGTTGTACGAGCTCTGCGCCGCCATCGACGGCTTCCCGCACCACCTCAGCATCCACGTCGGCGGCTTCGTGATCACCGGCGAGCCGCTGGTGGAATTAGCGCCGGTCGAGCCGGCGACGATGGCTGACCGCACGGTGGTGCAGTGGGACAAGGACGACGTGGAGACGCTCGGCTTCGTCAAGTTCGACCTGCTGGGCCTGGGCATGCTGACGCTGATCGACCGGGCGATCAAGCTGGTCAATGCGCGCCAGGAGCAACCGCTGGATCTGGCCCGGTTGGACTACCGCAACGCGGCGGTCTACGACATGCTCGGCGCGGCGGACACTATCGGCGTGTTCCAGGTGGAGTCGCGGGCCCAGATGGCGACGCTGCCGCGCGTGCGCCCGCGCACCCTCTACGAGCTGGCGATCCAGGTGGCGCTGATCCGGCCCGGTCCGATCCAGGGCCAGATGGTCCACCCCTACATCCGGCGGCGCAACGGCGAAGAGGAGGTGACCTACCCGCATACCTTGCTGGAGCCGGTGCTGAAGCGGACGCTTGGCGTGCCTTTGTTCCAGGAGCAGGGCATGCGCCTGGCGATCGTCGCCGCCAACTTCAGTCCGGCCAAAGCCGACGCGTTGCGTGAGGCAATGGGGAGCAAGCGTTCGCACCGGCGCATGCAGGAGCTCTACGCCGACCTGCTCAGCGGCATGGAGGCAAATGGCATTCCTCTGGAGTTGGGTGAGCGCGTCTGCAAGCAGTTGGCGGCTTTCGCCAACTACGGCTTCCCGGAGAGCCACGCCTGCGCCTTCGCGGCGCTGGTCTACATCTCGGCCTACCTCAAGCGGCACCACCCGGCGGAGTTCACATGCGCCCTGCTCAACGCCCAGCCGATGGGTTTCTACCAGCCGGCGGTGATCGTCAACGACGCCCGTCGCCACGGCGTGCCGGTGCTGCCGGCGGACGTAACCTGCAGCCGCGCCAACTGCACCCTGGAGGGCGGCTCGGTCCGCCTGGGTCTGCGCTACGTGCGCAGCGTCGGCGAAGACTGCTGGCCGGCGCTGGACGCCGCCGCCGAACAAGGGCAGTACACCTCCGTTGAGGACTTCGCCCGTCGCACCGGCCTGGGCAAAGAAGCGCTGGAGCACCTGGCCGCTGCCGGCGCCTTCGCCGGGCTGGGGCTGGCCCGCCGCGACGCCCTCTGGCAGGTAGAAGATTATGGCAAGATGACGGAGCAGGGGATGCTGCCAGGCCTGCTCGACAGCGAGGAAAACGTCGCCTTTCCGGCGCTGGCCCCGCCGGAGACGGCCGCCGCCGACTACTGGCACGTCGGCCTCTCCACCAGCTATCAGCCGATCAGCTTCTTCCGCCGCGAGCTCAACCGGCTGGGCACGGTGGCCGCCAGTAAGCTAGCGAAGCAGCCGCAGGGCCGCTCGGTGAAGGTGGCCGGCCTGGTGGTGATCCGCCAGCGGCCGCAGACGGCGAAGGGTTTCGTCTTCTGCACCCTGGAAGACGAAACCGGCCTCATCAACGTCGTGATCGCTCCCTGGGTCTACGAGCGCTACCGCGCCATCATCCGCACCTCGCCCATGCTGGTAGTAGAAGGCATCATCGAACGCGAGCACGACGTGGTCAACGTCTGGACCCGCCGCGCCTGGCCACTGTCGCAGGAGCGCTTGACACGGGGGGTGAGGTCGCGGGATTTTCGATGAGGCTGGTAGTTGCTGCGGCGAATAGGCAAGACCGCAGGAATATGGCAGCCATCACGGCTTGGGCACAGGATTTCGGACTGAGAGATTTTCTCGCATTGGAAATGTACACCGGGGGGCAGTGATCAGCACGTAGGCGATGACCAATCACGCAGGATTGTGGTCAACTGGTCGGTAATCTCTGGATCGTCACGCAGATGAAGATGCTCTCTCGGGGCATGCATCGGGTGCGCCAGTTTCCGGTCCGTGCAAATCTGGTACTCCGTAAGCTGAAGTAGCTGAATGCCCGAACCATGCCGGGACAAGCGCCGTCCGCCAGCTTGTCCTGTAGTTGATTACCCCAATGGTGGGGACCAATTGAGGTGCTGTAGGCTCCATCCGCGACCAGATAGATGAGGGAGTCGCGGGAGCCGAACTCCGCCAAGGGCCACCGATTGCCCAGCGATCGGGCCAACTCAAGCCGATCAGCCCACCTGCGGGCGTCTTGAGGCGAAACGGGCATGCGAACGCTGCGAGCTTACTGCCTGAAGCTCACGCAGCGAAGCACCTTGAAAGCTGCGCCAGTTGCTCCCACAGCGTTGAGATATGCTTCAAGCTGCTGAACAGAAGGGTACTGTCGCGGATCAACGATGTGGAAGAAGCTGTTAAACGTCGGTATGAGCCTCATTGCCAACTTGCCGTGCTCAGCACTAAACTGGCGAAGTACGACGCCGTCTGCCGCGAGATTGATGGGTTTCTTCCAAAGCAGAAAAATCTCTAAGATAGGCGGGGTGGAACTCTCCCGGCGATCAACAAAGGCGACAGCTTGTGGTTCCGGACGCGTAAAAATGGCAGCCAGAAAGTCACGGAGCGCCGCGTCCACAAGCAACGCCGACTCCGAATGGCTCCCTACAAAATCAGCAGCCGTTTGCTGAGCAATCCGGGTCGCGTCATCCAGGCATGTGAGCCGCGGTATCGGCGGCTCCAGTATGGTCATGCGACGTTCTGTATTGTTCATTCGGTGCCAGTATATCATCACGAAGCAAGCAGTTGAAGAGACATCGTCCACCCGTCCACCGCGACCCCATCGGGCCGATCCACAACAGCGGCGGCGTTATGATTACGACGACAGCAAACATACGTGCAGTGCGGGTCATCCAAGGAGAACAGCATGGCTAAGACACAAGCAACAATCAAGGATCTCCGGCGGGAATCCGACATCTTAGAGAGTGTTTGACTAACAAAAGTTCGTCACTAAGGACCCGTCACGAAATAAC
>DHIZ01000325.1 GCA_002404055.1 Chloroflexi bacterium UBA4733 | reverse complement strand
TGGGGGCGAGATGCCGAAGGCAGAGTGGGGGCCTCCCTGCACCAGACGTTGGCAACAGTTCGTCAATCAAGTCATTCACCGTCGGCTGTGTCGCCGGGTAGGACGACGGTCGACAGCACGAGCACGGCAATAACTGCCCCGAACGTCAGCACGCCGAAGATGGCGCGGTAGCCCCAGTGGCCGATCAGCGCCCCGGCGACGATGGCGGAGACCGGGATCGCTACCGATTCGAAGGCGGTCTTGATGCCGGCAAAGACGCCGACCTCATCGGCCGGGATCAGTTCGGTGAGGAGGGGCCAGTTGGTGGCGCTGATGGCGGCATTGGCCACGCCGGCGAGGATAACGATCAGCACAGTCTGAGGGGCCGTCTGGATCACCAGCCCGCCGAGGGCGGTCACGGCCAGCAGCAGGATGCCCCCAGCCAGGACCGGCTTCCGCCCGATGCGTGCCGCCAGCAGTCCGGCCGGCAGGACAAAGAGGCCGGCCGACACCAGCAAGGGGACGGAAAGCAGCTGGGCCACCCGCGCGTCAGTGTGGATCACCCGCTCGGCGAACAGCGTCAGGAAGGGGAGGATGGCGTTGACGCCGAAGTTGAAGAAGAACAAGCAGACGAGATAGCGCAACGCCATGCGATTGGCGGTCAGGTGGCCGACGTACTCCCGAAAGGTGACGGCAGTTCGCTCGTCCGGTAAGGCGGCATGCGCGGTCAGGTGGCGCGGTTCGCGGATGCGGCTGATCGTGATTGCCGCCGTGACGAGCATGCCGCCCGCGACGACATAGAAGACGACCGGCGGCACGGTGTTGCCGGAGAGTTGCGCCGCCAGGAGCAGCATCGCCACCTGGCCAACGAACTGGACGACGGTCGCCAGGCCGTTGACCACGCTGCGCCGCTCCGGCGAAAAGAGGTCGGCCAGCAGCGCGTTATACGGGTCGATCGCCGCATTGAACAGCAGCGAAAAGAGGACGATCGCCGCGACCAGCAGCGGCAGCGTGTGGACCTGCGCCGCCACGACAAAGAAGAACGCAGAGATCGGCAGGCCGACCGCCATAAAAATCCGCCGCCGACCGAGCGGCGTCCAGACGCGGTCGCTCCAGGCGCCGATGGTCGGCTGGATGACGACGCCTTCGATCGAGCGCGTGCTGCTCAACAGGCCGATCAGCGTGGCGTTCGAGGTCATTGCGCCGAGCACCAAGGGCAGCGTGAAGTTGTTGAAGGCGTAGAAGAAGCCGGCCCCCAGGCTGGCCACGCTGTACCAACCGGCCGCACCCAGCCAGCCCTTTCCGCCGCTGGTCGCTTCCGCAGCCGGCTTCTGTCTGCCCGTGACGGAATCGCTTGCGTGCATCCGAATAGCCTCCATCCTGGCTCAGACCACTCCCCTTTACATAAGGGGAATGAGGCTTAGAGCTCCCAGCATCCTCGCGCGGTCCGCGGCCACGTAGCGGCACCCGGCCAGGGCGATAATCCCGGAGATGATCGCTGCTACCGGCATCAGCCAGAGCGCCTTGTCCAGTCCGCCACCGTTCGCACCGCCCAGACGGTCCGAGACAGCGCCGATCAGAGACGGAGAGAAGGCATCGCCGAAGAGGTGGGCAAGCAGGAGCGATAGCGCGACGACTCTAGCCCGCACAGCCGGCGCCACCACGTCCTGGAAAAGTGCGGAGAGCGGTGCGCTGGGCAGGGAGACCAGCGCACCGGCCAGGGTGTAGATCACCAGAAAGAGCAGCAGTGTCGGCGCCAGGAGTCCGGCGGCGATAGCGACACCGCTGGCGATCAGGCCTACCCCCGGCACCAGCAGGCGTGCCGCCGGTTGGCGTGGCAACAGGTGGTCGGCCAGATAGCCGCCCGCCACCGTGCCGATGCCTCCTCCTACCACGAAGAGTGCCCCGGCAATGACGCCGGCGCTGCCGGTGCCGAGGTGGTAATGGCGCACGAGGTAGGTGGTGAGCCAGAAGCCGAGGCCGCTCAGGACGAAATAGGCGAATACTTGCGAGGCGATGGCAAAGGACACCGTCGGAATACGCAACAGGCGAAAGGCAAAGGGGTCTCCCTCGGACCGGACCGTGGCGGCCAGCAGGCCCTCGCTCTCCCCGCGCCGAGGCTCCCTGGTGCGCCAGACGAGGGCGGCCAGGATCAGCCCGGGGATGCCGACCACTAAAAAGGCCGCCTGCCAGCCGAAACGTTGACCAATCAGGCCACCGGCGGCGTAGCCGAGAAAGACGCCCAGGGGCAGCGCCGCACCCCACCAGGCCATGACGCGCGCGCGGCGGGCCTGGGGGAAGGCGTCGGCCAGCATGCTGTTGGAGGCGGGGAAGTAGGACGCCTCGCCGATGCCGAGCAGTGCCCGTACCGCGAAGAGTTGCGGGAAGCTGCGGCAGAGCGCGGTCAGCGCCGTGGCGACACTCCACAGAGCGACACCGCCGCCGACGATCCGGGTGCGCGAACGGCGATCGGCCAGGGACCCCAACGGTAAGGCAGCGATGGCGTAAATGAGCAGAAAGGCAGTGCCCAGCAGGCCGAGCTGCGTATCGCTGAGACCGACGCTCACCGCCAGCAGCGGTACCACCGCCGGCAAGGTATAGCGGTCGGCATAGTTCAACGTGTTGATGCCGAAGAGCAGGGCGAAAAGGCGCCGACGCTCGACGCTCAGATTCGGGATCTGCCCAGCCATGCGTCCTCCTCTGGCACCGATGCTAGACGCCGCGCGGCTCCTCGTCTTGCCAGGAATGTTGCGGCGTCCAGCCCAGCAGTCGCTTGATCTTGGCGTTGCTCACCATCGGCTGGTTGCCGCTCAACTTGCTGGCCAGTGGCGCCAGGCGCGGCTCGAGGCGCGGCAACAGTTCGCTCAGCGGTTCCTCCGCCAGCGCATCGTCGGCGGCCACGTTGAAGGCGTCGCAGACCACCTCGCGCCGCTCCAGCGCCAGCCGGAACGCTCGTGCCAGGTCGCGCACATCGACATAACTGAACAGCGTGTCGCGCCAGCGCCGCGCGGCGGACGACTGCAGGACCCTCGCGTAGTCGCCCGGCAGCAACACCAGCGGCGGACGCAGCACAAGGGTGCGCATACCCGTCTTGCGGTGGAAGGACCAGGCAATCTGTTCACCCACCACCTTGGAAAGGCCGTAGGCCTCATCGGGTTCGTCGGGATGATCTTCATCAACGGGCAGATACTTTGGCAGGAAGTCTCGCTTCCCCCAGGCCCAGCCGTAGGCCGACTGGGAACTGGTGGAGACAACCGTGTCGATGCCCAACAGGGCGGCGGCCTGATGAATGGCATAGGTACCGAGCACATTGGTCTGGAAGACCACGGCATCGGTCTGCGGCCCCAGTCCGGGGATGGCGGAGAGGTGTAGGATCGCCGCAGCGCCGGCACAAGCCTCACAAAGTTGCCCGAGGTCGGCGTGATCCCCCAGGACGATACGGGCCTTGAGTCGCTCCTGGGGTCGCGTGCGGTCAAAGATGACGACCTCGTAGTCATCCTGCAGCTCTTTCACCACCCAGGCGCCGATACGCCCGGCGCCACCGGTCACAACAATGCGCGTCGTCACCACCTCCTGACCCTGTTTCAGCGGTCCCGACGGCCGCGGCGGCAGCATAGCACGTCGAGGCGCGCGCGGCAGGTCACACCTGTTGGCTGCAAAGTCTTTACCTTGAAGTTCACAGCAAATTTAGACACTAGGGGTAGACTCAAGTTCGGTGAAGGTACGATTTAGACCCTACCCTCCTCCACCTCGCCCCCACAGCGAGGCGCCCTGCACCGGGGGCCGGAGCGGCAACGCTCCGGCCCTTTCCTTTTTGGAGCGCGTCCGCCGAGAGCCGACATGGCGCTCCAAGTTTTGACCTGGCACATGCTGTTAGCCGCATTACTGGCGATGGACACCGAACCTATACGTGTTGAGAATTCGGCAGAGCAATAGGCGGTGCGTCAGCGCTGTAAGGTTCCCGGTCGATAGTGCGGAAACGTGTGGCTCGGCGCGGTCGAAGAGAGCGAGGCATTGTCGACTGGGGTCATGTCGCGACGGATAGTAGACGCCATCAGGTTGCGCTGGATGTTTGTAGAAAGCGCGGGACCATTGTTGGGCGGTCGCGTACTCACCAGCAAACAGCCGGGCATCCGCGCCCAATTGGGCGAGACCCGAACCTGTCAAGTCGACCAGTTGCAACGGACGGTCGATCACGATTCGGCACAGGGCATAGCGTTGCACGTCGCCCCAGCCCACCGTGCGCAGCCCGGTGATGTGCCCGAAGGTTTCAATGAAGGCGCAATGTTCATCGCTTCCGGCGTAGAGTACGCCATACCGCTGTTCAGGATCGTCAAAGCGGGCAGGGTACTTCCGCCCAGGATTGCGTCCCCAGTAGAGCGCGTTGTGTACCCGCTCATGCAGGCGAAGCCAAACTTGGGTTTGTTCCAGCAGCGGTAACGTCTGCTGCCGAAGATCAGGTGGCGGCAGAGGATGGGGTTCGGGTTGGGGGCTGCTAGGAGGCTGTCTGAGTTGAA
>DHIZ01000380.1 GCA_002404055.1 Chloroflexi bacterium UBA4733 | reverse complement strand
CCCTGGTGGCTCGATCTGGGCAACGGCGAGCAGGAGGGCCAGGCCTTCCTCGGCAACGCCGCTCACACACGCAGCCTGCGCGGCACGTTCCAACTCGCTGCCGGCACGGTCACGGTCCTGCCGGCGCCCAGCGTGCAGGCGCCGGCGCTCCTGGCCGCGCCACCCGCTCCCAAGCAACCGGCGGCGGACTGTGCCGAGGCGGTCGACAGTGGCGCGCAGAGTCCCGTCATCAACCAGGCGATGGCGATGCTGGGCGCGGTCTTCGTCCAGCAGTTGTTGACCGGGACCTGTACCTGGTTGCAAGCTGCCATCAACCTGACTGACGGCGTGCTGCACACCCTACCGGCGGACCCCCGGCTGGTGGCCAGGATCAGCGGCCTGCACACCAACACGCTGGTCGATCGCCACGACGGGCAGGCGCGCTACCAGGAACAGGGCGACAGCCCTCGGGATGCCACACTGGCCCAGGTCTTCGGGCAGGAGGCGGTGCGCACAGCGCAGGCGGCGCTGGTCCACCGCACGCTGGAGCGTGAGGCGCTGATCCAGGCCATCGCCCAGGCGCCGCTGGACGAGCAGCCGGGCGAAGACCTGCTGGCGGCGCTCACGGCAGCCCAGCGCGGTGCTGCGCAACAGGAAGCCTCCTGAGGCGGCGGGTCGCCGCTGGCACCGGGCGAACCCCGCTAACGCACGCAGGCCAGTCCTTCCCGCACGACCAGCGTGGCGTCGCCCGTCCCGCTCGGGTGCTGCCCGACGTCCCATTCTGAACGGTGCCCTGACGAACGTCAGCATCACCCAGTCGAAAGGAAACGCACCATGTTCGTGACCGTCTCCCAATCCCAGCTCGCCAAGGCCCTTGGCATCGTGAGCCGCGCCGTGGCCCCGCGCAGCACCCTGCCCATCACCGGCCACGTCCTGCTCGCGACCAAGGCCGGCAAGCTCAAGCTGGCTGCCACCAACCTGGACCTCGCCATCGTCACTTTGATCGACGCGGAGGTCAAGGAAGCGGGTGGCATGTCCGTCCCCGCCCGTCTTTTCGCCGACCTGGTGGGTTCGCTGCCCGATGGTCAAGTGGAACTCCGTCGCCCAAAGAAGACGCCGGAACTGTCCGTCACTGCCACGCGAGCGGCGGCCAGCGTCAAGGGCCTGGACTCAAGCGAGTTCCCAGCTATCGAAGCTCCCGACGCCGTCGTCCTCTACCGTGTACCGGCAGCGGCGCTGCGCCAGGCCATCGACGACGTCGTCTTCGCCGCCGCCAAAGACCAGACCCGGCCCCAACTGAGCGGCCTCTTGCTGCGGGCGGAGGGCACGGTCCTGACCGTCGTCGGCTGCGACAGCTTCCGGCTCTCCGTCCGGCGGGTGGCCCTGACCGCCCCCGCCTGCGGCAACTGCCCCGACCTGATCATCCCCCGCACCAGCATGCTGGAGGTCGCCCGCGGCTTCGGCAGTCTGGAAGAGCCGGTGCGCATCGCCGCCACCCCGACGCGCGGTCAGGTCGTCTTCGCCGCCTCCGCGCTCCAGCTGACGACGCGGGTGATCGACGGCGCCTACGTCGACTTCGAGCGGGTGCTCGGTCAGACCGCCCAGCACGACGTGCGCATCAGCACCGCCACCGCCGACCTGCTGCGCGCCGCCCGTTTCAGCGCCATCGTGGCGCGGGACGACAGCAACGCCCTGCGCATCGCCGTGACGCCCGGCCCAGCGAACACGCCGCCGCCGGGTGAATCCTTGGCGGAGGGCACGCTGGTCTTCCAAGCCGCCGCCGCCCAGGTCGGCGAGAACACGACGGAGGTGGCGGCGTGTATTACCGGCCCGGCGACGAATCTGGCCCTGGACAACAGCTATCTCGCCGATGTGCTCGGCGCCATCCGCAGTACGCGCCTGACAATCGGGGCGGCGTCGGGACGGACCCTGCCGCTGCTGGTGCAACCGGAGGGTGCGGAAGACACGCAGCACGTCATCATGCCTCTCCACCGGAAGTAGCCGCCGTGGGAAGTGTGCTGATCCTGCCGGCAGAGATGCCCCGTGTTGCCGGTGGCGGCGTCTCCGCCTACAGCAACGCCTTCGCCCTGGCCGAGCACGAGACCTGGGCCGGCCAGTTGGAGTTCTGGTTCCTCTCCCTGCTCGGTCCCCAGCAGAGCGTCAAGTCCTTGTGGGCGCAGCTGATCAAGGGACAGCTCATGACGATCGCCTGGGACGAGGCGCACCTGACCCGCATGGCGCGTTTAGCGCCGCTGGGCAAAGACGGCTGGCATCGTTCCATGCTGGCCTTACCGAGCGCCGCCGCTTACCAACTGGTGCTGGCGCCGGATCAGGCCCTGGCGACCAGCGACGATGCCAGTTTCCTGCTGCTGCCCCGACGGCTGGAGGACGCCCCCCACAGCTACTGGCGGCGGCTGAACCGGGCGACCGACCTGCCGCTGGCCCCCGGTTGGGCGGACTGGCTCTGGCAGCGAGCATTGCGGCTGGGCGAGGCGCAGCCGCTTGGCTGCCACGGCATGTGCGCCTACCGCTGCCGGACCGACCTCGCCCGGCTCACTGCCGACGTCGGCGACGCCGTGCGCGCCGGGGTGCTCACGGCCAGCGAGGAAGGAGATGTGCCATGCGTTTAGATGGGGTCATCCGCCTGGGGTACTACCCAACCCCACCGGAGATCGTGGCGTTGCTGGCCCAACACCTGCGCGCCCCCGCCGCCAGCGGCCGGCAGAGCATCCGCTTGCTGGACCCTTGCGCCGGCCAGGGCGCGGCGTTAGCCCAGCTCGGCCAGGCGCTGGGCGGCGAGACCTTCGGCATCGAGCTGTCGGAGGAACGGGCGCGTATGGCGCGTTCCGTCCTGGATCACCTGCTGCACGGCAGCGCCTTTGGCGTGCGGCTGACCAACAGCGTG
>DHIZ01000136.1 GCA_002404055.1 Chloroflexi bacterium UBA4733 | reverse complement strand
CCGATCGCAATCGCGGCCCTGTAGACACGTCTATTAATACAGTACGCTTGTTACGCAAAACTCTGCGGCGCACTCGTCGCCGGGCGCGTCGTTGCAAGATGAGGCGCCGTTCGCTAGCATACGGCAGCGCCGGAAGCGCCGTGTGTGCGCTGCGCGGCGCAGAGACGAGGAGAGCATCTTGGCCTGGACATTTGAGCGGTTGGCAGGGCCGATCGGCGACATCACCGAGGGGCCGGCCTGGGACGGCAGCGGTTTGCTCTTTACCAACATCAGTCACGACCAGATCATGCGCTACGATCCGCAAACCGGTGCCTGCACCATTTTTCGCGGCGGGACAAACGGCGCCAACGGCCTGATGCTGGATGGTGAGGGGCGCCTCTATGCCTGCGAGGGCAAACGCGCCGGCCGCCGGGTTGTGCGCTACGAATCGGACGGTGGCGTCACGGTGTTGGCCGACCACTTCGAGGGCAAGCGGCTGAACAGTCCCAACGATCTGGCCATCGACGCTCAAGGGCGCGTCTGGTTCACGGACCCCGGCTACGGTCTGAAGGTCGAAGACCGTGAGCTGGACCACGACTCCGTCTACCGCCTCACGGCGCCAGCCGCTGGAACAGGCGAATGGTCCATCGAACGCATGACGTTCGACACAACCAAGCCCAATGGCCTACTAATCTCTGCTGACGAGCGCACCCTCTACGTAGCGCAGAGCGACCATGGGGAGACCGCCCTGCGCGAACTGCGCGCCTACCCGATCCAGCCCGACGGCAGCCTGGGCCCCTACCGTGCGCTGCACGACTTCGGCGCGCACCGCGGCATCGACGGCATGTGCCTGGATCGCGAAGGCAACATCGTCGCCGCGACCGGCTACCAGCGCGGCGGGCCGGGTCCCGCCATCATCGTCTTTGCCCCTGATGGCCGCGTGTTGGAGCGGCATCCGTTCCCGGAGGACCGTCCCACGAACTGCACCTTCGGCGACGCCGACATGCAGACCTTGTATGTCACCAATATAGGAGGTTCGCTCTACCGGGCGCGCACCGAGCGGCGGGGACGGCACTGGTGGCCGCGGAATTAGGTCCAAAGTCGCGGCCCTGCTACTAGCCCAGCCCGTGTACCCGCCGCACCCGCTCAATGATGCCGCTCGCGTCCACCTCATCCCCCGTCGCCACTCCCAACGGGTCCGCCCGCGCTGGCTGGCCGCTCAGCGCCGCCAGCGTGTTGAGCACTCCCCAGGCGAGGGCGTCGAGGTGGTAGCCGCCTTCGAGAACGCCAGCGATGCGGCCCTGACAGAGTTCCTGGGCCAGTTGGTACAGGCCGCGGATGAAGCGGTAATAGCCGGCCACCGATAGCTGCAGGCCGGCGCCGGCGGCGGCGTTTTCGGCCCAATGGGCGTCGTAGCCGCAGGAGCAGAGCAGGAGGTCGGGCTGGTAGCGGCGGGCCAGCGGCGTGATGATCTCGTCAAGGATGCGCTGGAAGGCTGTGTCGCCTGCCCCGCCGGGGAGCGGGACGTTCACGTTGTAGCCGCTGCCTGCTCCCGTGCCGGTGTCCTCTGCGCGACCGGTACCTGGGTAGATCGGGTACTGATGCAGCGAGATGAACATGACCGCCGGGTCGGCGTAGAAGGCGTCCTGGGTGCCGTTGCCGTGGTGGAGGTCGAAGTCCACGATCAACACGCGCTGCGCGGCCCCCGTCGCCAGTACCTCGCGCGCCGCCACGGCGACGTTGTTGAAGAGGCAAAAGCCCATCGAGCGTTCGGGTGTCGCGTGATGCCCTGGCGGACGCAGGAGCGCGAAGGCCGGCTCACCGCTTAGGGCAGTTTCCGCTGCCTGAATGGCGGCCCCCGCCGCCAGCAGGGCGACCTCATAACTCTCCGGCGAGACGATGGTCGGCGCCGGGTCGATCAGGCCGCCGCCACGCCGGCAAACCGCTTGCAGACGGTCGACCATCAACGGGTCGTGGACACGTGCGACCTGCTGGCGCGTGGCCGGCTGCGGTGTTTCCATGCGACAGCCCGGCGGCAAACCCTCCCGGTTCAGCAGCGACCAGGTGTGGCTCAGGCGGTCGGGCGTTTCGGCCATGCCACGCGTGTCGTGCTCGAGGAAGCGCGGACTGTAGAGCAGCACCGTCACCAGAGGTGATCTCCTCGCCTGGTATTATGGATCAGGCACGTGCGTGTGCCGTGTACCGTCTGTCTATTCTACAGGCGTTCCGCCGCCGGTACGCGGGTGGCGGAGGCCGCCACGAAGGAACAGCGTCTATGCCGACCTTCCTGGGTCGTCTGTTCGGCGATCCAAACCAACGCGAATGGCGGCGTTTGCAGCCGCAGGTCGAGCAGAGCAACCAGCTGGAACCGGAGTTCCAGGCTTTGAGCGACGAGGCGCTGGTGGCGAAGACGAGCGAGTTCCGCCAGCGTCTGGCCGGCGGCACGGCCACGGACGAACTGTTGCCGGAAGCTTTTGCCGTCGTGCGCGAGGCCACGCGCCGCGTCCTCAACAAGCGCCACTACGACGTGCAGTTGCTGGCCGGCGCCGTGCTCCATCAGGGCAAGATCGCCGAGATGAAGACCGGCGAAGGCAAGACGCAGGTGGCAGTAATGGCGCTCTACCTCAATGCGCTGGCCGGGCAGGGCTGCCACCTGGTCACCCCCAACGACTACCTGGCTCGCTTTGGCGGCGGCTGGATGGGACCCGTCTACCAGCGTCTCGGCATATCCGTTGCGGTGATCTGCCCGATGTTTGCCGGCATTTATGATCCTGAGTTCCTTGATGCTGTACCGCACGGCGACGACCGCCTCATGCACTGGCGGCCGGTGGCGCGCCGCGACGCCTATCGCGCCGATGTGACCTACGGCACCAACAGCGAGTTCGGCTTCGACTACCTGCGCGACAACCTGGCAGTCTCCCTCGATCAGCGCGTGCAGCGGCCCCTGCACTTTGCCATCGTAGACGAAGTGGACAACATCCTGATCGACGAGGCCCGCACGCCGTTGATCATTTCGGCGCCAGCGGAGGAAGCAGCCGACCTCTACTATCGCTTCGCCCAGATCATGAGCCAGGTGCAGCCCGATCTTGACTACGCCATCGACGAGCGCACGCAGGGCGTCACCTTCACCGACGAGGGCGTGGAGAAGGTGGAGAGCCTGCTGGGCATTGACAACCTTTACGCTGAAGCCAACTTCTGGCTGGCGCGCACGGCTGATGCCGCCTTGAAGGCGCAGGTACTCAAGAAGCGCGACCGCGACTACGTCGTGCGCAACAACGAGGTAGTAATCGTCGACGAGTTCACCGGACGCATGCTGGCAGGGCGGCGCTGGAGCGAGGGTCTGCACCAGGCCGTCGAGGCCAAAGAGGGCGTGCCGGTGCAGCGGGAAAACCGCACAATGGCCACCATCACCTACCAGAACTACTTCCGAATGTACGGCAAGCTGGCCGGCATGACCGGCACGGCGGCTACGGAGGCGGAGGAATTCGCCAAAATCTATGCCCTGGATGTCGTGACGATCCCCACGCACCGCCCGATGGTCCGCCAGGACCACACGGATTATGTGTTCAAGACTGAAAATGCCAAGTACGACGCCGTCGGCCGGGAGGTCGCAGAGTTGCACGCCGAGGGGCGGCCCGTGCTCGTGGGTACGGTCTCCATCGAGAAGTCGGAATTGTTGTCGCGTCTGCTGCAGGAGAAGGGGATTGTGCATAATGTCCTCAACGCCAAGTTCCACGAGCAGGAAGCGGCGATCGTGGCGGAGGCCGGGCAGCCCGGCACGGTGACGATCGCCACCAACATGGCCGGGCGCGGGACGGACATCGTGCTGGGGGATGGCGTGCAGGCGCTGGGCGGGCTGCACATCATCGGCACCGAACGCCACGAGTCGCGCCGTATCGACAACCAGTTGCGCGGTCGCGCCGGTCGCCAGGGCGACCCCGGCTCTTCGCGTTTCTACGTCTCGCTGGAAGACGACCTCATGCGGCGCTTCGGCTCGGAGCGCATCGCCGGCATCATGAACTGGCTGAAGATGCCTGACGACGAGCCGATCGAGCACAGCACCGTCACCAAAGCGATCGAGAGCGCGCAGACCAAGGTTGAGGGCTACAACTTCGACATCCGCAAGCACGTCGTCGAGTACGACAACGTGATGAACGAGCAGCGCGCCTTTGTCTACGCCGACCGCAACAAGGTCCTGCGCGGCGAGAACATGCGCGACTACATCCTGACGCTGGTCGATCGCCACCTGACGAGCCTTGTTGACCGCCATATGCGCGGCACCTACTCTGAAGAGTGGGACCTGGACGGCCTCTTGCAGGACCTCGGCCAGGTGTTGCCGTTGCCTGAGGACCTGACTGCCCAGCGGCTGGGCCTCTTGAGCCGAGACGAGGCGCTAACCCTCCTGCTGGACCTCGTCCACAGTGAGTACGACCGCCGTGAGGGGCAGTTGCGCGATGTGCTCAGCCAGGCGCACGCCGAACTGGGCGGCTACATCATGACCCTGATCCAGCGCCGCATCGGCGCCGTCCTGGAGCAGCGGCTGGTGGGACCCATGCTCACCGACGACGAGCTGGCCCTGGTGCTGGAGGACCTCGCCCAGTCACTGCCGCTGCCGGAGGACATCACCGCCCAATCTCTGGCCGGCCTTGATCCGGCCGAACTGACCAGGGTGCTGCTCGAGCGCTGCGTCGCCGAGTTCGAGGGTGATCCAGGTCTATTCCATTCCGTCCTCATGCGCGAGTTTGAGCGGCAGGTGGTCCTCGGTTCGGTCGACACCCTCTGGGTCGAGCACCTGACCGGTATGGACGACCTCCGGGAAGGGATCGGCCTGCGCGCCTTCGGTCAGCGTGACCCGCTGGTGGAGTACAAGCGCGAAGCGCACGAGACGTGGGAGCGCTTTGTCGCTGCGATCAACGCGCAGATCGTCCAGAACATCTTTCGGCTGGGCCTGCGCATCGAGCTGGTGCCGCCCTCTCCCCAAACGCAAACTGAGCTACATACCAACCTTGAAGATGTCCATGCAACTCCGGCGCTTCCGGGGCCCGCACGCCGCACCGCCCCTGCGATCGGCCAGGCGCCGGCCGGTAACGGCAAGATTGGCCGCAACGACCTCTGTCCCTGCGGCAGTGGCAAGAAATACAAGTTCTGTCACGGGGCCACAACCGACGGCGCCCTACAGAATGGCCTACTTGGCGCTCCGACCCATACGAATGGTGTGCCAGGCGCGCACGCGGCTACCCAGGCCAGCAGCAAAACGTCGGCCACGCCCCGCCGCGCCAAGCAGGCGAGGCGGCGGGGGTAACCCCTCCCCTGTCCCCTCCTTTCTGGGGTAGGTATTTG
>DHIZ01000431.1:23671-38529 GCA_002404055.1 Chloroflexi bacterium UBA4733 | reverse complement strand
CGATCGCCTACTATAGACGTGCGACCCGCCTTGAATCTGAATTTCTCGTTTCCCTCTGGGGGGAGGATGAGGAAACGATCGCCTACTATAGACGTGCGACCCGCCTTGAATCCGAGCTACTGGCCGGACACCTCATCGACCAAGAGGAGATCGTGAAAGCATGGCATCTGGCCATCGCGTACTGGGCCAGCGTTCTCCGGAGCCGCGCGTTCTGGGAAGATTTCCGGCAGGAGCGTTCCCGGACCGCAAACCTCCAACTCACGGATGAGGACATTGGCCGGGCACGCGAGTCGGTGGAGAATCGACTGTTTGACCGCTTTCGCGATGCAGCGTCCGACAATGAGGCACAGGGACAGACAGACGACGCAAAACGCCTGACGGACCTGGCATTCGCCTGGCGGTTTGAACTGGCGACTGCCGGCTTAATGAGCGACTACGCACAAGAGTTCCGTATTGAGGGCTGGCCCACCGGGTTCGCCGCCGGTCAGCTTATGATTGGGTGTTTGCTTGCCTCTCGGACAGGTAAGTCACTCGCTGTGAGATTCCTTGCCAATGTTCGGTCATTCCACGACCCTACCGGTCAACGCCTCCAACGGTACGTATCCGCAACCGGCAGGTATCACTACCTGCTCGATGAGCGACGATACGATCAGGTAATAGCTGAGCTCGAGTCAGCCGGCAACTGGCCGGAAGCGGCGGGACTCCTTGGCGATGCCTACATTGGACAAGGCCGTGACTTCGCTGAGGCTCGCCGCTGGGCGCAGGCGCTCACAGCTATCGAGCGTGCCGCGGCGAGCGGTAGCAGCATTCAGGAACATAGGGACATCGTGGCGGACTGCGGCGTCGAAGGGGCGAAGGCGATCCTGGCGAACGATGGCGATGCCCTTGACAGCGCGCTTTCCATTCTGCAAAGGGCGCGCACGCTATTTGGCAACCATTCGAACGTCGACGCCAACCTCGCCGCCACTTATCAGCGCAAGGCGGGCCGCGACAATTACGCCGAACGCTTTGATGAGGCCATGCAAAGCATCCGGCTTGCGCTGCGCTATGCTCCGAACGATGCGGACATCAAACGCAGCGCCCGCGTCATACTCGGGAATCAAGCGCTGGCTGTGCAGGAAGCCAAAGGCGACACTGGCCGAGTGATTGCCATACTCCAAGAAGCAACGACGTATGAGTACGATGCCGACATGGGACGGCTCCTGACCGAGCTGCTCTACCAGGACTCCGTCGCAGCAGCACGAGCCGGCAACCGTGAACGCGCCGTGCTATTGATGGTCGACTCTGACCGGTATGACCCGGACCTGAAGGAGGCGCCGACTGCTGCGCGCGCCAAACATCGCCTGAGTATCATCTTGTTCAATTCCGCGCTTGACCTTGGCAAGGAGCGCCGATGGCAGGAGGCGCTTGCGCTGGCGCTCGAAGCCAAGTACTACGAGGATGATGAACCGACGTGTATGCTGATCGCGGCGATGTTCGAGAGTCTCGACCGAATTGATGAAGCCGTCACGGTGCTCCGCGGTGGGATGCAGCGCTATCCGCAGAGTACCGACGTCAAGGAGGCCGTCTGGCGCATCCTGCATAACCGCGGCGTTGCCTACGGCAACAAGAGCATGTGGGATCAGTCGGTCAACGATTTGCGCGCTGCGCTTGCTATCTTGTACAATGCCAACACTGCCCAGAATTTGGCTATCGCCTTGCTCAACCGGGCAGTGACTAAAGTACAGCGGGGAGACAGGTTAGGGGGGCGAAAAGACGCGGAAGAGGCAGTGCGATTCGATCCGAACAACCGCAATGCCCGCCAGTTCCTCGCCAGTCTCTGAGTTTTGCGTTTTTGCGTAGGGAAGACCATGCACGATGGCGCGGCGTCACCTTATACCGTTCTCGGCATCACAACATCGGCCACCCTTCCCGAGGTCCTGAAGGCATATCAACAAGCGCTCCGGGCGCGGGCGTACCCTGCCCAGGAAGTAACCCAGGCCTTCCACGCGCTGCGGGACACGCGAAAGAGGATCGAATACGACCTGTTTGAGCTATTCCTTCCCTCGGACGTCTCCGAGGTGCGGCAGATATTAGAGAACCTTCCTCCATTGGATGTCGTGCCGCGCGACGTTGACCCGCTGCCGATCGATGTATCTCCCGCTCGGTTCCTAGACGGAATGGAGGAATTGGAACTGACGTCGCCCCCGCCCTGCCCTTTGCGATTTGCCTACACACGACGCTTCACATCCTACGCCGATGTGTTGCCGCCCTTGACGTTTCCGACCTAACGTGATCCCCTGCCCAAACCGACCTAGCAATGCGCAAAAGGCGATGTTGATCTCGTGATGCGTTCAGCGCGTACCCCCGCAGGCAACGGCATCAAGCGCACGCAGCGCTATCCGGCTATCATGAGTCACGTCCAATTCCTCGCCGCATGTAATGCCTGACACCGGGCTGGAAGGTTTCCGATGGATGATGCGTTTACCGTTACAGAGACGCCGATTCCCGTCCCGCCGGGTGCTGCCGAAGTCAACTTGATGACCGCTTTTGTGGGGATGTACGTAAACCGGAGTGCGCTCGAGGTAAAGATTGAACGGGCGACGAGCGATGCGCACGACGCGAAGCGCGATATCCTGCTCGCGATGCTGGAAATCGCTGATGCGCTGGAACGTCTTCTGGCCCGTCCTGTACCAACAAGCGACTTTGAGACCGCTTATGGTCGCCAACGACGAAGCATTGAGGCCACCCAACGACTGCTCGCCAAGAAGCTGGCGCCATTCGGCGTCGCGCGGTATTCATTCATGGGATTGCCGGCGGACCCAGCCCTTGCCGACATCGAAGACGTGCATGATCGCGATGATCTGCCTGATGAGACCATAGTTGATGAACTCACCGCTGCCTACTCCTGGCATGATGAGACATTGCGGCGCGGCAAGGTTATCGTGTCGCACCGCACCGACACGAGCGCATAACGGAGAGACAAAGGCGGAGAAGGAAGACAAGTGCAGCGTACTCTTGGCATTGACCTCGGCACCACCAACTCGGTAATGGCATATATGCACCGTGGCGAACCGAAAGTCATCCTCAACCGAGACAATGGCGACCTGACGCCCTCAGTCGTCGGACGAACGCGACGAGGGGAACTGCAAGTCGGCCAGCAAGCCAAAGCCAGGGCTGTGTCCGATTCTCAGAACACGATCGCCTCGGTGAAGCGCTTCATGGGGCGCCGGTTCGCTGATCCTGCGGTAAAGGCTGTTCTTGAGCGCGACGGTGAGCTAGTGCGCGTGAGCTATCAAGTGGTCGAAGGCGCGGATGGCGGCGTGCGCATCGGCTTCGCAGGTCGGTGGTACACGCCCACGGAAATCTCGTCACTCATCCTGCGTCGCCTGAAGGAGGACGCCGAAGATCGGCTGAAGGAGCGCTTCACCCGCGCCGTGATCACCGTCCCTGCCTACTTCGGGGAGCGCCAGGTGGCTGCGACCCGAGAAGCCGGACGCCTTGCCGGCTTCCACGTCCTGCGCGTCATCAACGAACCGACGGCCGCTGCGCTGGCCTACGGTCTGAACCGGGAGAAGGATGATGACACGACTGTACTTGTCTACGATCTCGGCGGCGGTACTTTCGATATTTCCATCGTCATGTTGGTGGGAGGCACCCTCTCGGTACTCGGTGTAGAAGGAAATAACCTTCTGGGGGGCGACGACTTCGACCAACTCATCCTGGATCGGTGCCTGGCAGAGGCAATGGAGCAAGTCGGCTCCGATGTCCGCACGAATTCAGGTGCGCGTCAGATTCTCCGCGATGCCGCGGAAGCAACGAAAATCAGCCTGTCCAGCCAGCACCAGGTCGATGTGGGCTTTCCAGCCCTGGGAGAAGGAGACTTCGAGACGGAGATTTCTCGCACTGACTTCGAAGCGATGATTGCGACCAAAATTGATGAGACGATAGATCTGACGCAGCGAGCTATCAGCGGTTCGTCTCTCACGCCCGATCTGATCGACCGTATCCTGCTCGTCGGCGGTTCGACCGCCATCCCGCTGGTGGAGGCACGCCTGAAGCGGATTTTTGGCGAGGGCAAGCTGCGCAAGGACGTCAACCCCATGCAGTGCGTGGCCCTCGGCGCTGCGATCCAGTCAGCACTGATCTCGGAGTTGGAGTGCTCATCTTGCAGTTCGACCAACCCGGTCGACAATGACACCTGCGCACAGTGCGGGGCCTTTCTCGGTGGCGCGGAGAAGGTCAGTTGTCCGACCTGCTACATGCTGTCCGACGTGGGAGTCACTGCCTGCTGGAAATGCGGCGGAACGCTCGTAGCATCCGGCACTGTAGTTACGCCAACTGCTGGCCGAACCGTCCCACCGCCATATCCGTCAAGCGTGTCGTCAATTTGCCCCACGTGCGGCAAGCCATTCGCGGCGGGCAGTACGCGCTGCTCCATTTGTGACCCGGTAGCAGACGACCAGGGAGGACTGAAGTGTCGCAAGTGCGGCCGCTTGAATGCCACTGGTGCGACCGTATGCATGTCCTGTGGTGCCGATCTGCCCATTACCAACCTCCTCGACATAACTGCTAAAGACTTGGGCGTTGCGCTCAACGACGGCCGAATGTTCACTTTGATTTACAAAGGTACGCCTTATCCAACGCCGTCTCCCGAAAGCAGGCAATTCTATACTGCTGGTCCCGATCAAAGGCGGCTCGATGTGGAGGTCTTCGAAGGATCGCAGTCGGTGGCAAAGCAGAATGATCTCTGCGGCATCGTTACCATGGCGTTCACCGAAGGACTCCCTCGCAACACCGCCGTGAATGTGGCATTTCGTCTGGACGCAGACCGCATTATCACCGTGTCTGTGCAGGTTCTCGCCCCAGGTGGCAGTATCGAGGCGCAAGAAGTCATTTATCAACGCGACCAACTTACCCCCGAACGTCAGCGTGTTGTCCAAGCTGCGCGCGACAGAGCGTCAATGTTTATGGACCTGTGGGTCAATGAACTTTCGCTAGCGGAGTTCGCAGACTTCCATAGGCTGCTGAAAGAGATGGACGTTGTCCTCAACGGCAGACCGAATGATGCGGATAAACTGGTGGAAGAAGCCGGGCGTACCGTCGATGTCGCTGCCGCAGTGCGTGGCATCCACGCACTTCTAAGCGTGGTTCCTCCCGCCGCCGGCAAGTACCTTACCAAGGAAACCTCGGCAAAAATCGCACTGTGGGCCGCTGAGATCGAAGAGATTCGGGCACGGGCGGACTGGATCGCAGCAGAGGACGCTGCCGACAGGATCAAAAGGCTCCTGTACGAGGAGCTGGGTGAGCGTATCCTCCTGATCGTCGACACGTCTACCTATGCACAACAAGGGAAGCTGTCGATGGCGCTGGCGCAGCAGGTATTCGGTGTGTTGCGTACGCTCGACGAGAACTATGACTCCCACAATTCGCCTGGTATTGAGCAGGCATTAGCGTCACTCGATGACCTGTGGCTGGCCATAACGGACGAACTAAGAAGGCAGGGTATTGAGCGCCCACGCATCGCCGGTATCGTAGACCGGCGAATATGAGTGCCCTGCCGGGCGCTGTACGGGCATCTCCGGTGACCGTTCGGTGCCCAGTCTGCCGGATTCCCCCAACTCCTGACACAACTCGATGTCCCGATTGTGGCGCTGATCTGGCGCCATTGCTCTACCTCCGCCTTCGCTCGCCCATCCTCTACAACGAGGCCTTGGTGGAAGCGCAAAGCGGCAATGTGTCGCGCGCCATCGTGCTGCTTGAACAGGCGATCGATGCTGACGATACGAACGTTGTTGCGTACACCGTCTTGGGCAAGCTGTACGCCCAACAGGGCCGGTTCGATCGCGCGCAGGCTGCGTGGGAACGCGCTCTCGCGCTCGATCCTCAGCAGGAAGCTGTCGCGGCAGGGCGGCGCGCGCTTGCATCCCTGATCGAACACGAAGGCAAGCTGCCGCCGGCAGTCGTGGCGCCATTGCCGAATCGTCCGGCTCTTGCTGGATGGCTGCCGTTCCAGCTCGCTGCGGCTTTCGCAGTAGGCTGCCTGGCTTTCTTCATTCTCCTCCATGTGACGGCCCAATTGGCTGCGCCACCAACTGCTCCTGTGGTGGAGCTCACCAGCACAGCCGTGCCGGCGAACACCTCCCCGCTTGTGCTTGCCGCGCTCTCACCTACGCCGGACCGTCCTACGCCGACAACTGAACTGGCTCCAACTCCGTTAGCGCGGGCCACGCCGATCAACAGCGGAGTTGTCACCGTATCAGCGACTCCGACGGCGGCGGCCGCGCGAACGCCGGCGTCCGCCGCCTCGGCGCCTAGCCCAACACTGACACCCGTCCCTGATCTGACGACGCCGGTCTTGCAGATGCTCAGTTCTCACCCTGAAGTGCATCCTTCCATACTGACCATTCAGCAGGATGGATCAACAGTCGTCGTCCATGGAAGCGTCGCCACCCTGGCTGTCCGCTACCAGATCGAGACCCTCATCCGGGCCGTGCCAGGTGTACACCTGGTTGATCTGGCAGGCTTGGTCTTGGCGCCAACCTACGTCGTGCAACCTGGTGACTCGCTGGTACTGATTGCGACGAACCTGTACGGCACCTCTGATCGCTGGCCCGCCATCGCAGCGGCGAACGGACTGGCGCCGCCATACTTGCTGCAGGTTGGGCAACGACTCGTCATACCTGGGTCGTGAGGGTAGCCTGGCCAAATGAGTGCGTCGTCGTTCCGATGCTAGCCACCTGCGCCGGCTGCCATCGGGTCATTTTTGCCGGCTATGTCACCGCACTTGGGCAGACCTGGCATCCCGAGCACTTCACATGCCGCGCACGCGGCCAGGTGATCGACTCCGGCTCGTTCGTCGCACACGACCAGGCCGCCTACCACGAGCGCTGTTACCGAGACCATGTCCTTCCAAAGTGTCGTATCTGTGCTGCGCCGATCACCGGCGCCTACGTGGCCGATTCCTGGAGCAACGTGTACTGTGCGCGCCATGCGCAAGAGCACCCCTCCTGCGAATACTGCCGGCGTCTCGTCTGCCAGGCCCTCACGAACGGCGGCCTGAGGTACCCGGACGGACGGGTCGTCTGCAATTGGTGCGTCCACGATGGCGTATTCACTGACGAGCGTGCGGAGCCACTGGCGCTCGCTATCGCCGCCTGGATGCGGAGCGAGGGGCTCGTCGCTGATCGTGTTACCCTTCAGGTCCAGTTGCTCGATGTGCCCAGCATGGCGAAGGAACAGGCGGGGTACGGAACTGGGGCTGCCTTGGGTCTCGCCGTCAAGAAGTGGCAGACCGTCGGTGGGCAGGAAGTCGGCCGGCGTGTCACGGGCATCCGTGTCCTCTGGGGATTACCCCGCGACCTGTTCGAGGGCGTGATGGCACACGAAATCACCCATGCCTGGCTGTTTGTCAACCACGTCGACAACCTCCCTGACTGGCAAGAGGAAGGCTTCTGCAACCTCGTCATGGACCGGCTATATGCAACCCGTAACACCCCGGAAGCGCGCTACCACCGTTCTTGCTTGGAACGCGACCCGGACCCGGTGTACGGCGTAGGCTTCCGGCGCGTGCGCGGCCTATTGAGTTCAATGACCTTCCAGGGCCTTGTATCCTGGATAGTTACGAATCGCCGGCTACCGCCGATCCCGTAAAAGAAAGGCCACCGAGGGGACACGGTGGCGGTGAGTGTCCAGGGCGCTGCGTTGTGGCACTTTTCTGAGTACTGTGTCAATGTTACATGCGCCTGCGGCCTGGTATCAATGCCAGCAAGAGGCTCAGCCGGGCTGCTTCCGGTGTCCGGTCACTGAACTGGAAGCAGCTTATCTGCACTGGACCGACCGATCTTTCCAGAGTAAGCCCCGGCCTTGGACGAGAGCCAGCGTGTGGTGTCGGGCAAACGGGACGCCGCAGGGCAGTCGATGGGACAGTCTGGCCAGCGTTGCATACCGTCAATCGCCGGTGTGAGCATTGGGGATAATCAATGCCTGCACCGGCGCCTCTGGCGGCATGTCAGGGCTATCGCGCCACCGGGCTACTTCCGGGGCATTTTTGGCACCTTCGTCGTGGTGACCATCGTCTTGCGGATGATCTTGGGGGACACGTACTTCCCCTTTCGGATATAAGTCTTTGCTGGCTGACGGAAAAAGATTGTCATACGTTGACTCCTTCCCTGTGGTGTAACACAACACCGTCTGGGCGCCACGGCAGCACCCACTGGAGAGTGCGCCGCAAAGTTTTGCACAGCAAGCGAGCATTGCGATGCGCCGCGAGATGCAGGGCCGCGACTGCGGTCTGCGGCCAAGTGACGGGGGCGACTGCGGTCGCGTTCTAAACCGTCGAGGGCAGATCCAAGCGACCGCAGTCGCCCCCCGTGCTTGGCCGCAGACCGCAGTCGCGGCCCTGGAGTCCGGGTAGCATATCGTTCGCTTGCTATGCAGAACTTTGCGGCGCACTCCCCACTGGAAATACTATCTGGTCGGTTGACGGCACGGAGCAGCCAGCGCGTGCAGCCGTGCTTTGTACTTGCGCTTGGCGGCGCAATGGCGGTCGCAACCTTCCCGTTCTGGAAAGCGCCGTCGTGGCAGGCCGAAGCGCTCCGTTCGACGCAGGCCACTGGAAGCGTGAGGGTGCAGTTGTTGCACATGTTGCGTGCCCCATGGTATATCGGACGGACGAGCGATTGGGAAGGCAATGAGACCATGCGGGAGCGATTTTGGGAGGATGCTGGCAGTTGGCCGAGCCTCAGTGACGCGGCCGGTATGCTGAGTCTCCATAAGGCGACGATCTCACGCCAGGCGCGGCGCGGCAATATCACGGCGCGATCGGTCGGATTCGGCCACAGCAAGCGCGTGGTATCGCCGGCGGAGGTGCTCCGGCTGGGGCGGGTATACCAGCGCATTCCCATAGCGGTGCTGGAGCGCCGGCTTGCCGCCTACGTGGCGGCGCGGACGCAGGAAGACGTTGAAGCTATCGAGCGCAGCCTCAGCGAGGATCTCGGAGTGGGGGAACCAGGCGGGCCAGCGGGCACACGAGGCGAGGATGGGGTTCAGGCGTCGGGCGTTCCAACCTGGATGCTGGAGTTCGACCGGCTACAGGCGGCGTCGTTCCGTTCGTCGGCCGATCCGCCGTTTGTGGCTGCCGCTGCGGCTAGCGATACCGTGTATGTCGGTCGCTATTATGTCGATGGCGATGACGTCACGCTGGTCGCACTCACGGGTCTTGACCCGGCCATTTTTCGGTAGCGGGGTATGATTCCCCCCGGCTACGTGACCGCGCCGCGTCTCGACACGAGGGGACAGCGGTATCAGGGTGACATTGTGGTCGAGGCGCCGCTTCTCGTCCCGCTGGCGGATGGCAGGCTATCGCATGTCGCTGGCCCGGCGGTTCTGCTCACGCCGACGTGTGACTTCGCCTTCAAGTCCGGCGGCGAGATGCGAATGCTTTATGCTATTGAGGTCTTCAGGCCGGAGAGCGCGCTGCGCCTGCAATTTGGGCAGAACGTTGTGCCGCAGCACGCGGCGCCGTTGCCGCCATCGGAGTGGTTCTTGCCGCTTGGCGGGGCAGTACTCTTGCGGCGTGCTTCGCCGATTCACGCCGACCAATTTGAAGCGCTGGCGCGGGTGGCGACGCTCAATGAGACGGGCTTGCGGGCGTTACTGGTCGGCCACACCCGCTACTATCTGCGCACGGTCGTCGATGGGACGCAGCTACCGATTCCACCGGACGATCCGCGCCGGCTGTGGAACGCCATTGACGAGGCGCAGGAGGAGCGTCGGCTCGTCGCCAGACGCGACGCGGCGAATCGCGCCCTGGAAGTGGCGATTGGCGCCCTGGCGCAGCACTATGGGGTAACGGCCCTTGGCACGGCCATGAGCTTGTACCGACTTCAGGCGATTGCGGAGCGCGAGGCGATTTCGGCTGCCGCGTGTGACGCCGTTCAGGCGCTTGTCGCAGCGGAGCGGACGCTCAAGACGATCTATCAGCGGCCGCCGCCCAATTCGGATCGCGTTGAGCCGGCGTTACGCAGCGTCTGTGCCGACCTTGAACGGGTTGGCGCCGTCTTGCAGGAGCGAGACCCCACGCAGTTTGGTGAGCAACGATACCGAGCGCTTGTGCAGGCGCAACCGGGCACTGACTGATCGCCTGAGTAGCAATGTGCTCTTGCTTACGCGCAGATGGGCCTGGCAGAGGTTCACAGGCGTGTGAAGCCGATGGGTTGTCTCCTGCGATGGGCGACGGTGATCAACGCCGGGCTGGGCGGTCGGCGCGGGTTGCGTCCGGCCGGGCGCAGTTTCGTGTCGCTTGCTATGATCTTGGCGGGCAGTGGGCGCTGCCGTGGTTCCAGGCAGCTAGTTCTAAAGGAGCTTGAGGGTGGCGGAATTGCGCGACATCGCGCCGGCGGCCCGGGTGACGATTGAGAGTTTGCGGGCATTCGGGATCGAAGCCTTTCAGCAGGTCGGTCTCTCCGACGAGGGCGCGGCGACAATCGTTGAGGTGCAACTGGAGTCCAACCTGCGCGGTCAGGCGACGCACCACATGGGCGACGTGCCGGGCTACGCCCGCCGGCTGAAGGCGGGACAGATGAAGACGAACCCGCAGTTCCGCTGGACGCGGGAAACGGGAATCAGCGCCTTGCTGGACGCCGACAACGGTCCCGGCCAGTGGGTGGGCGTCGTGGCGATGCGTAAGGCGATTGAGAAAGCGCACACAAGCGGCGTGGGCGTGGTGGGGACGCATCACTCCAACCACTTCGGCGCCGCCGGGCACTACGCCTGGCTGGCGGCGGACAGCGGCTTGATCGGGCTATCGACGACCAACGGTGGCCTGGTGATCGCGCCGTTTGGTGGGACCTCGGCGCGGCTGGGGAACGATCCGTTGGGGGTGGGCATCCCGGCGGTGGGGCGAATGCCGATCGTGCTGGACATCGCCATGAGCGTGGTGGCCGTCGGTAAGATCGGACTGGCGCTCATGGAAGGGCGTCCCCTGCCCCTGGGCTGGGCGCTGGATAAAGCGGGGAAGCCGACGACCGAGCCGCAGGAGGCGATGGAGGGGTCGGGTTTGCCGATCGCCGGGCATAAGGGCTACGGCCTGGCGATGGTGATGGAGACGCTGGCGGGGGTGCTGACGACCGCCGGCTTCGCGCTGGACCACAATCGGGAGACGTTCCGCGGCGGCCAGCACGAGCACAATATCGGGCACTTCATGCTGGCCCTGGATCCAGGGCTGTTCATGCCGATAGACGAGTTCCGGGCGCGGGTAGACCGCTTGATTGACGACATGAAGTCGTCGGACAAGGCCGAAGGGACGCAGGAGATCCTGGTGCCCGGTGAACTGGAGATGCGGGCGCGGCAGCAAAATCTGGCGGCGGGCAACGTTCCGTTGCTGCCGTCGACCCTGAAGCGGCTGGTGGACTACCAGCAAGAGGTCGGCCTGACGACGAAGCTGGAAGTGGTGTGAGCGCCTCGCTCAGATCTGCTGCAGGGTGATGGAGGCGGTGTGCGATTTGCCGTCGGGCGACACGAAGGTGACGGGGATGGTGTCGCCGGCCTTGTGGCGGCTGAGGACGGCGATGTAGCTGCCGACGACGGTGGTGGGCGTGTTGTCCAGGGAGGTAACAACGTCGCCGGAGGCCAGCCCGGCCTTGGCGGCGCTGCTGCCGGGGAGGACGGAGAAGACCAGCTCGCCGGCGACGAAGGGAATGCCGGCCTGCTTGGCGATGGTCGGAGTGAGCGCGACAGCGTCGAAGCCGGCGACAATGTGGGTGACGTCGTTTTGGATGGCGATGATGCGCTGGGCGATGGGTTGCACGCTCTGGAAGGCGGTGGCGATGGAGAACTGCGGGGAACCATCGATCGGGCTGAAGAAGATTTGATCGACGATGCCGACAACCTGGCCCTGCAAGTTGACGACCGGCGAGCCGCTGTCGCCGAAGACGTCCGCGACATTGCTGACCAGGCGGGTGATCGAGGCGCCGGTGAGGAGCTCGGAGGTGGTGTCGACGAGCTGCCCGGTGCGGAGGGCCGGCGGCGAGGGGAAGATGGGAGAATAGCCAAGGGAGACCAACGGAGCGCCGGGTTGCAGGGGGGCCGAGCTGCCGAAGGTGACGGGGGTGAGGCCGCTGATCGGGATGTGGACGATGGCGATGTCGGCGAGGAAGTCGCGACCGATGACCTGGCCGATGGTGATCTGGCCGTTCGGCAGCAGCACCTGGGCCTGGCTCGAGGCGGCGACGACGTGGGCATCGGTCAAGATGTCGCCGTTGGCGTCGAAGATCATCCCCGAGCCAAGGTCGCCCTGGTTGTTGGGCCCTTCGACAGCGATGGCGACGAGCGATGGGCGGATGGCGGCGGCGGCGGCGCGCACTGCCTGTTGCTGTGCCGGCGTCAGGCTGAGCGTGTCGCCGAAGGGGCCGGCGATGAGGCTGGAGGCGGGGGTAGGCGTGGCGGCGTTGGCGGGGAGGACGCCGAGCGCTTTGGCGACGTCGCCGCCGTTGGCAATGGTCACCTGGCCGGCGCTGGCCCAGGGCTCGGCGACCTTCCATTGCTGGAAGACGGCGCGCTGGCAGCGCACGACGAGGACACTGCCCTCGTCGGCGTAGGACTGGGGCAGGCCGAAGTGGGCGATCGGGTCGGGATCGGCGAAGTAGCGGGTCTTGATGGCGGCGTTCCAGTCCAGCTCGGCCTGGTGGCGCGCGACGACCTGGTCCCAGGGCTTGCCGGCGTCGGCGCTGTTGTCGAAGGCGGGCGGCGTCTGGTATTTGGCCTGCAACTGGGGATCGAAGCCGAGTTGGGCGAGGACGTCGAAGATGTTCACGACATTGACCGTGAGCGTTGCGGGGTTCCACTGGAGGACGAGCTTCTGGGTAGCCTGGTCCACGAACCCTTGCCAGAGGAAGCGGCTGGTGGCGGGGTAGCCGATGGCGTCCACATCGCCCAGGCGCTGAAAGGCGTCCCAGAACGGGATGCCGCCCTCGTTGGTGATGGTGTAGTCGTTGGCGGGGTCGCCACCGGCCGCCTCGCTGAAGTAGTACCCGTTGACGATGGCGAAGTCCGGCAGGGTATCGCTGGCGGCGTGGGCGGGGGCGCCGCCCTGCAGCCAAAGCAGCGCCATGAGGAGCGCGACGGCGGTGGCCCGAAGCGGCAATCGGCCAGCGGTGCGGCGGGGTGCTACGGCTGTGTTGAACATATGCGGGGCGCCTCATCTCCTGGAACGCACGTCATGGCATGATTGGGCATCGACCGATGGGGAGCAAGAGCGGTGCCAGAAGTCTCCTCCGTCTGTTCGTTAGAATCAGCCGGTCATCGCTTGAGAGGAAAACGCCATGGATCCACTGCGGGAGTTGTTTCATCACCATGCCTGGGCGACGGATACGCTGATCGTCCACTGCGCCACGCTGCCGCCGGACGCGCTGCAGGTGACGGTCCCCGGCACCGCCGGCACGATCCACCACACCCTGGCCCACCTCGTTGCTGCCGATGGACGCTACCTACAGCGCTTTACGGGGGCGACTTCGGCCGTGCAGGAGAGCGCGCCGCCGCCCCTCAATGCGCTGCGTGAGCACTTTGCGGCGCAGGCGCGGCAGTGGGAGGAGCTCCTTGACCGGGTGGACGAACTGGACGTGACGATTGCGGCGCAGGGCGACTGGCCGGAGACGCCGCATGCCCGCAACCTGCTGCTGGTGCAGGCCCTGCACCACGGCAACGATCATCGCACCCACGTCGGCACCATCCTTGGCGCCCATGGAATGCCGACGGCGGACATTTCCGGGTGGGATTACTGGGCTACTATGTACGGCGCACCGTAGGCGGAGACTGATGGCGCGAACGGGGGCGAGCTTGGAGACAGCGTTCACGTCCCGGTGGCGTTCTTTCGCCTCCACGATCATCGGATTCGTGGCGATAGTTGGCGTACTCGCGTCGTGTAGCACGAGTACGCCATCGGCGTCGGCGACGGTCGGGAGCGCGACCGGACTGACGGCTGCCAGCACGCCGAGCGTCGCGACAGTTACACAGAACAGCGCCGAGTCAACTACCACTCCGCCAACCCCGACCGTTGCCCCGACGCCGGTCGCCACGTCGACGCCGACGTCGTCAGTGCCGACCGCCACGATCACGCCGCTTCCGCCGGCATCTCCCACTGTCGCCCCGCTCGTCACGCCGGCGCCGGGTTCGCCCGTGCCGACATTCGCGGCGTCGCCATCGACGTGTGCCACGGCGCCGATTCGCGGCTTTGGGCTGGTGTGGCAGGCGCATGCTGAGGTTCCGGGACTGGTCGGCTGCCCAACGGGCAATGAGGCCGCCGTTGGCGTCGTCTCCGAACAGTTCGAACACGGCTGGATGCTGCAACTCAGCGCGCCAGTGGCCGGCCAGACTGGCGGCCGAACCATCTATGTGCTAGTTGGCGACAACGCGACAGTCGCTCAGGTAGCCGACACGTGGGTGGCCGGACGCGACCCCGTGACCACCGGCCTGACGCCGCCAGCGGGGCTCGTTGAGCCACAGCGGGACTTTGGCAAGGTTTGGCGCGAGGAAACCAGCCTGCGGGTTCGGGAGCGGCTCGGCTGGGCGCTGGGGCCGGAGCGCGGCGCGGCCGGCGCCTGGCAGCCGTATCAACACGGCCAGATGATCTGGACGCCCGAGCCCAAGCAGATCTTCGTTATCGGCGAGCAAGGGCAGGCCACCAGTGCCGCGAGCAGTTGGCGGTTGTACCCCGACCTGTTCGCGGGGTAGGACCGGTACTGTACATACCGTTCAGATCACTGTCTTCTTGCTGTAAACCCCTATCCGCCACACCCCAGAGTGCACCGTAACGCTTTGCATAGGAAGCGAAGCGTATTTATAGGCGTGTATCCAGAGCCGCGATTGCGATCGGCGGCCAA
>DHIZ01000431.1:18331-23574 GCA_002404055.1 Chloroflexi bacterium UBA4733 | reverse complement strand
CGCGATTGCGATCGGCGGCCAAGCGACGGGGGGCGACTGCGGTCGCTTGAGCATGCCGTCCACGGTTCGGAACGCGACCGCAGTCGCCCCCCGTCGCTTGGCCGCCGATCGCAATCGCGGCCCTGTAACTCGCGGCGCATCGTTATGCTCGCTTCCTATGCAATACCTTGCGGCGCACTCGTCTCTACCCCGTCTTCGAGGCGCAGCGTTACGCGCGTGCTACACTCGCCGGACGGACGTGCCGTCTGCTGCCGAGCGGGGCGTCGTGCCTTTCCAGCGGGAGGAGCTCTGTGCCGCGCATCTTCGACAACATTGCTGTGTCGCTGCTGCCGGCGCTGCGGGAGACGCTGGAGCGTTCCTATAGCGCCGATTTCTGTGTGGGCTATTTCAACCTGCGCGGTTGGAAGCTCATCGATCGGTTGATCGACGCCTGGCCGGGTGGCGAGGGGGCTTGCTGCCGATTGCTGGTGGGCATGCAGCGGCCGGCGGAGGAGGAAGTGCGCGCTGCGTTCAGCCTGGCGCCGGATGACGGCATCGACCAGCAGACGGTGCTGCGCTTGAAGCGCCAGATGGCGGAGGAGTTCCGCACGCAGCTCACGTTGGGAGCGCCGAACAATGGCGACGAGGCGGGGCTACGCCGCCTGAGCCGGCAACTGCGCGAACGCAAGGTGGTGGTGAAGCTGTACCTGCGGCACCGGCTGCACGCCAAGCTCTACCTGGCGCACCTGCCCGGTCCGATCACGCCGACCGTTGGCTTTCTCGGCAGCAGCAACCTCACGCTGGCCGGCCTCTCCGAGCAGGGCGAGTTGAACGTGGACGTGCTGGACCACGACGCCTGCCGCAGCCTGCAACGCTGGTTTGACGATCGCTGGGCCGATCGCTGGTGCCTGGACATCTCGGAGGAGCTGGCCGACATCATCGACAGCAGTTGGGCACGGGAGGAGGCGATTCCCCCCTACCACATCTACCTGAAGATGGCCTACCACCTCTCCCAGGAAGCGCGGGCGGGGCTGAGCGAGTTTCGCATCCCGCGGGAGTTCGGCAACGAGCTCTTCCCGTTTCAAGTAGCCGCAGTGAAGATTGCAGCGCATCACCTGAACAAGCGCGGCGGCGTGCTGATCGGTGATGTGGTGGGCCTCGGCAAAACACTCATGGCGACGGCGCTGGCGCGCATCTTCCAGGAAGATCAGCACACTGAGACGCTGATCATCTGCCCGAAGAACCTGACTCCCATGTGGCAGGACCACGTCGACCGCTACCGCCTGATCGCCCGCGTGTTGCCGCTGAGTCAGGCCTTGCAGGAACTGCCGGAACACGTCACGCGCCACCGCGTGGTGCTGATCGACGAAAGCCATAACCTGCGCAACACTGAGGGACGGCGCTACCGGGCGATTCGCGACTACATCAAGAAGAACGAGAGCCGCTGCATCCTGCTTTCGGCGACGCCGTACAACAAGAGCTATCTGGACCTCTCCGCGCAACTTGCCCTGTTCGTGCCGGAAGACCTCGACCTCGGCATCCGGCCCGACACCTTGCTGCGGGAGATGGGCGAGCTGGAATTTTCGGCCAAGCATCAGTGTCCGGTGCGTTCCCTGGCCGCGTTTGAGAAGAGTCCCTATCCTGACGACTGGCGGGAGTTGATGCGCCTGTATATGGTGCGGCGCACGCGGAGCTTCATTCAAGACAACTACGCGCAGACCGATCCGGCGACCGGCCGCAAGTACCTCACCTACGCCGATGGCCGCCGCTCCTACTTCCCGCTGCGGCAGCCGCGCACCGTCACCTTCCCGCTGCAAGACGGCGCTGACGATCAATATGCCCGCCTCTACTCCCCAACGGTGGTCAACGCCATCGACGCCTTGACGTTGCCCCGCTATGGCCTCGGCAACTACGTGGCAAAGGACCGACGCAAGCAGGCGACCGCTGCCCAGCAGGCGGCGCTGGCCGACCTGTCGCGCGCCGGCAAGCGGCTGATGGGGTTCTGCCGCACCA
Organism: Chloroflexi bacterium UBA4733; assembly: GCA_002404055.1. The sequence goes on along the minus strand of DHIZ01000431.1, from coordinate 21,582 downwards.
ACCTGTTCAAGCGGCTGGAGAGCGGTGGGCCGGCCTTTATCCAGTCGGTCGAGCGACACATCCTGCGCAACTACGTCTTCCTGCACGCCATCGAGCAAGGGTTGGATCTACCGGTGGGCACGCAAGAGGCGGCCGTGTTGGACCCGCGCAGCGACCGTGACCCCGAAGGCGTCCTCCCGGCAGACCCGGCGGAAGATGAGGAGGCAGCGCCCGACGAGGCGGAGCAGGCCGGGCGAAGCGCCGCCGAATTCCAGCGAGCGGCAGCCGCCGTGTATGCCGGCTACACGCGCTGGCACCGCGGGCGCTTCAAGTGGCTACCGTCCATCCTGTTCACGCCTGCCTTGCGGCGCAATTTGCAAGGGGACGCCGACGCCCTGCTGGCGGTGTTGAACGCCTGCGGCGCCTGGGACCCTGGGCGCGACGCCAAACTGACGGCGTTGACGCGCCTCATCCAGCAGACACATCCCCAGCAGAAGCTGCTGATCTTCACGCAGTTCGCCGATACCGTGACCTACCTCAGCAAGCAACTTGGCGAGCGGGGCGTGCGAGCCCTGTCTGGCGTCACGGGAGCCTCGGTGAACCCGACAGCGCTGGCCTGGCGCTTCAGCCCGGTCAGCAACGGCAAACGTGGGCAGGTACAGGCGCAGGACGAGTTGCGCGTGCTGGTCGCCACGGACGTGCTGAGCGAAGGACAGAACCTGCAAGACTGCGCCATCGTGGTCAACTACGACCTGCCGTGGGCCATCATCCGCCTGATCCAGCGGGCCGGGCGAGTCGACCGCATCGGCCAGCAGGCGAGCGAGATACTGTGCTACAGCTTCTTGCCAGCGAAGGGGGTGGAGCGGATCATCAACCTGCGCAGCCGCGTGCGCCAGCGGTTGCACGAAAATGCTGAGGTTGTTGGCGCCGATGAGTCATTCTTCGAGGACGACATGAACCTGGAGCAGGCGCTGGCGCTCTACCACGAGCAGGCCGGCATCATGGATGGTGATGCGGAGGGGGAAGTCGACCTCGCCTCCTACGCCTACCAGATCTGGCACAACGCCACCAAAGATAATCCGGCGTTGCGCAAGCAGATCGAAGGGTTACCGAACGTCGTCTTTTCCACCCGGCGGCACAGCGGGACGCCAGAGGAGCCGGAAGGGGTGCTGCTCTACATGCGCACGGCGGACGGCAACGATGCCTTGGGTTGGCTTGACCAAAACGGTGAGCCGGTGACGGAGTCACCGCTGCGCGTGCTGCGGGCCGCCGAGTGTACACCGACGACTCCCGCCATCGCCCGGGATGAGCGGCATCACGCACTGGTAGAGGCAGGCGTCCAGCGCCTCGCGGAGGAGAACCCGATGATCGGCGGGCAACTGGGCCGACCGACAGGAGCGCGCTACCGCACCTACGAGCGACTCAAGGCTTACGCGCAGCGGGTGCAGGGGATGCTGTTCGACCTGCCCGAGCTGCAACGCGCGGTAGACGACATCTACCGCTTCCCGCTCACGTCCGGCGCTATCGACACGCTCAACCGCCAGTTGCGCTCCGGCATCGGGGATGCCGACCTGGCCGAGCTGGTCATGCGCCTGCGCGACGACGACCGCCTGAGCATCGTGCAGGAGAACACGGAGCGCCGCGAGCCGCAGATCATCACGTCGCTCGGACTATTCACAGGGAAGGGGAGCCGGTGAGCGAGGGAAATTCAGCGCCGCTCTTTCAGCAACTTATCGAGCGCATTCTCACCCGAGAGGACCTCGAGGTGGAGTTTAAGCTGGCGAAGGGTGGCCTACCAAAAGAAGTGTGGCCGACGGTCAGCGCCTTCGCCAACACAAGCGGTGGCTGGATCTTGCTCGGATTGGCTGACGGCGATCCGCCGCAAGTCGAGGGTGTCGCGAAGCCACACGCGCGCATCAAAGAGTTCTACGACCTCCTGTACAACGAGCAAAAGATCAGTTCCCCGGTATGTGGGCCAAACGATGCAACCTGCGAGTACGTTGGTGACAAGCCCATCGTCGTCATCCGGATACCTGCCGCTGCACGGTCGTCCAAGCCGGTGTTTATCAACAACCATCCCTTCGGTGGCACGTACGTGCGCAGAGGTGAAGGGGACTATGCCTGCAGCAGGGACGAGGTCCTTCGTCTGATGCGGGAAGCCTCTGTCAGCGCCGCTGATTCTACCGTCCTGCCACATCTGGGCATGGATGACCTGGATCGCGACAGTGTGCGGAGCTACCGTCGGCGTTACCAGACGCTCCACCCTACCGAAGTGCGAAACAGCCACGACGATCTGGCATTCCTTACGTCGATCAGCGCCTATGCGAAGGACCGGGAGCGCGATCTCGAGGGTCTGACCGTGGCGGGTCTCCTCGCCCTTGGCAAAAGCGAGTCCATCCTCTGGTGGCGAAAGCGCCACCTCATCGACTACCGGAGGATCGCCACAGAGGCGGACCTTGATAAGCGTTGGGATGACCGCATCGCGTGGGACGGTAATCTCCTCGGCGCCTTCGATCAGATCTACCCGCGTCTCATTCAGGATCAACCCATCCCGTTCCAGCTTCGTGATGGAATGAGAATGGACCAGGGCCCAGCGCACATCGCGCTTCGGGAGGCGTTGGTCAATTTACTAATCCATGCCGACTATACGGAGACCCGTGCCTCATTGATCGTGCGGTCGCCCGATGGTTATGAGTTCAAGAACCCGGGTAACTCTCGGGTACCTGAGGCGGAGTTGCAAATTGGCAACCACTCGGACCCGCGTAACCCCATCCTCACGCGGATGTTCCGTTACATTGGAATTGCCGAAGAAGCTGGTACGGGTATCCCCAAGATCATACAGGCTTGGCGCAACCTTGGCTTGCGCATGGCGGCAATCGACGTTGGCACGGAGAAGTACGAATTTCGCTTATTGCTCCGCCACGCGCATCTGCTTGCCGACGACGACCGTCAGTGGCTCACGTCGATCGGCGACGACTGGTCGGAGTCTGAGCAACTCGCTCTCGTGGTGGCGAGGCACGAGGGGGCGGTTGACAAGGACACCTTGTGCGCGATGACCGGCCTCCATCCTGCGGATTGTACGAAAGTGTTGAGCCGCCTGCGCTCACGGGGCCATCTCAATCTTATGGGATGGGGGCGACGTGCCCGGTACGAGTTGGGGCCGGCGGCAACCGGCATTCCTCGCCTGCGACTGATCACCGCTTTGGAAGCCGCCGATGGTCACGAAGACGCCGACCTGTCACAGGCCCCGCCGGAACTCACTCACTCCGGGG
>DHIZ01000431.1:0-18176 GCA_002404055.1 Chloroflexi bacterium UBA4733 | reverse complement strand
ACGCCGGAACTCACTCACTCCGGGACCAGCCGCTCTGCGTCGGGGAGCAAGCCTGGGCCGTCACCGGACACCGTAGGTTTAATCGATCGAGTCGCTGGCTCCAAGCACCTGCCGCGAGAAGCTGTTGAACGTGCCATTTTGGCCTGTTGCACCGAACGATTTGTCCGGCCAAAAGAGCTCGCGGCGGCGCTCAATCGAAGTGTCGTGGTGATCAGCACATACTATTTGAACCCGATGCTTGCCCGTGAGTTGCTTGAGCAGCGGTTTCCGGCATCGCGCCATCACCCCGAGCAGGCCTACCGAACACGACGAGGAGAGGATGAGTGATGGTTGTCGGGACGAGTGACGCCCGTCAGACGCTCCAGGCGTTTGATTTCGCGCGCCTGTTCATCGAGGAGCTGGGCTGGAACCGCTTGCCAGGCGCCCCGTTGCCAATCCTGGTGGAGGAGACGGTCTATCGGTTGCAACCCGTGGCGCAGAAGGCGGGCATGGCGGTGTACCACTGCCTGCCTGGCGCGAAGGGCATCCCCGATTCGACGGTGCGCGCCAGGATCGAGAAGGCGCTGACGCGGCAGGTGCGGGAGCACATCCTCATCTTCACCGACCGCGGGCAGCAAACGCAGCTCTGGCAATGGGTGCGGCGAGAGCCGGGGAAGCCGGACGCCGTGCGCACGCAGCGCTACGAGCGCGGGCAAAGTGGGGAACGGCTGCTCCAGCGGCTCGAGGCGCTGAAAGTCAGCCTGGCGGAGGAAGAGCGCGGCATCGGCATCGTCGTAGTGGGCGGCAAGGCGGCCCAGGCCTTCGACGTCGACCGGGTGACGAAGCGCTTCTACGAGAAGTTCGACGGCGAACGCAAGGCCTTTGTCGGCTTCATCACCGGACTGGAAGGAGCCGCGCGCGACTGGTACGCCGCGCTCATGCTCAACCGCCTCATGTTCATCTACTTCATCCAGAAGAAGGGCTTCCTGGACGGCAATCCCGACTACCTGCGGGTGAAGCTGCAGCAGATGCAGGCGGAGTCAGGCACGGACCAGTTCTTGACGTTCTACCGCCGCTTCCTGTTGCGTCTGTTCCACGAAGGGCTGGGCCAGGCGGAGCGCTCCCCGGAGCTGGACGGGCTGCTCGGCAAGGTTCCCTACTTGAACGGCGGCCTGTTCGACGTCCACCAGTTGGAACGGGAGCACGCCGACATCGCCATCCCCGACAGTGCCTTCGCGCGCGTCTTCGCCTTTTTCGACGCCTACGAGTGGCACCTGGACGACCGCCCGCTGCACGCCGACAACGAGATCAACCCGGACGTGCTTGGCTACATCTTCGAGAAGTACATCAACCAGAAGCAGATGGGCGCCTACTACACCAAGGAGGACATCACCGAGTACATCAGCAAGAACACGATCATTCCACACCTGTGTACGACCACAGAGGAACACTGCGAGATCGCCTTCCGTTCCGAAGGCGCGTTGTGGGGGCTGCTGCGCGAGCAGCCGGATCGCTACATCTACGACGCGGTAAAACGCGGCGTGGACTTCCCGTTGCCGGCCGACATTGCAGCCGGCGTGGCAGACGTGGCACAGCGCAGCGGCTGGAACCGCCCGGCAGCAGAAGGCTACGCGTTGCCGACGGAGACCTGGCGGGAGCACGTCGCCCGGCGCACGCGCTGTCTGGACGTGCGCGCCAGGCTGGCGGCAGGCGAGGTCCACCAGATCGACGACCTGATCACGCTCAACCTGAACATGCGCCAATTCGCCCAGGACGCCATCACCTTTTGCGAAGGGTCGGACTTGCTGCGCGCTTTCTTCGAGGCCATCCGCACGGTGACGGTGCTGGACCCCACCTGCGGCAGCGGAGCCTTTCTCTTCGCGGCCCTGAACATCCTGGAGCCACTCTACGAAGCCTGCCTGGAACGCATGCGCGGCTTCGTCGGAGACGCCGACCGGACAAAGGCAACGATGGGCAGATATGCCGACTTTCGCCTGGTCCTAAAAGGGGTGGCCGAGCACCCGAGCGCCCGCTACTACATCTTGAAGTCGATCATCCTGAACAACCTCTTCGGCGTTGACATCATGGATGAGGCGGTGGAGATCTGCAAGCTACGCCTGTTCTTGAAGCTGGTGGCGCAGGTAGAGCGTTACAACGACATTGAGCCGCTGCCGGACATAGACTTCAACATACGGGCAGGGAATACGCTGGTCGGCTACGCCACGGCGGAGGAGGTCCGCCAGGCCATCGGCGGCGGTCAGCAGCTCAGGATGGACTTCGACGACACGATGCCGCGCATCAACGCCCGACTGGCCGAGACCCAGCGCCTATTCGCTGACTTCCGGATACTCCAGACCGACCTGGGCCAACCCCGGTTGCTAGCGGGGGCAAAGGCGGTGCTGCGCGACAGACTCAGTGCGCTGAGCGCTGAGCTGGACGGCTATCTGGCCGCCGAATACGGCATCACCGCCGATCAGAAGGATTATGCCTTACGATTCGCCAAATGGCGCGCCAGTCACCAACCGTTTCACTGGCTGGTGGAGTACTTCGGCGTTATGGACAAGGGCGGGTTCGACGTGGTGATCGGGAACCCACCGTACGTTGAGTACAGAACCGTTAGGAGCCAGTACACGGTCCGTGCCTACAGTACAGAGCGCTGCGGTGACCTATACGCCCTGATCCTGGAAAGGTCCGGTCATCTGCTGAAGGCTGACGGCGTCATGGGCATGATTGTGCCCGTCTCAATCGTAAGCGCAGACGGATTCGCCACCCTGCGAAGCTACTTTGCGGCGGCTGCCTGGACTCGTTGGTGTCTAGGCTTTGCCGAAAGGCCGTCAAAGCTATTCACCGGTGTTGAGAAGCGGCTCACAATCTGGCTGGTTCGTCGACGAGCTCACAATGAAACGTACGTTTCAGGCTACAGGCGATGGTACGCCGAAGAACGGGAATACTTATTCAATAGCACCCGATTCGTGCCCGTTACCACGCAGCCAGACATGGTCTCTTCAGCGATCCCAAAGATATCTACTACGATTGAGCTTCGGCTGCTCTCGCGCGTGGCCGAGGAGCACCGCCTGGATTCGTACCTTAGGAATAAGTCTCCCTTTCGCGTCCTCTACACCCGAAAGGTGCGCTATTTCGTGCAATTCTTTGACTTCATACCGCAGATGTACGACAGTAAGGGAGGGGTCCTGGATCCGTCTGAGCTCAAGGAAATGTTTCTGGATTCCGAGAGTGCGCGCGACGAAACTCTTGCCTTACTGAACTCTGGCTTATTCTTCTGGTTCTTCAATGTTTATTCGGACGTGAGAAACGTCAATCGAAGAGAAATGGAGGCGTTTCGTTGCTCAATCGACACGTTTTCTAGAACTGACGAGATAATTCTACGCCAACTCTGTAGCAATCTGATGAACGACTTCAAACAGAACTCAAGCCTACTTACGAATAATTACGGCAAGTTTGGCATGCTGACGATTCAAACGTTCCAACCACGCGTCAGCAAGCCGATCATCGACGAGATTGACCGCGTGCTGGCCCGGCACTACGGGTTCAGCGAGGAGGAGTTGGACTTCATCATCAACTACGACATCAAGTACCGGATGGGGCGGGAGGTCGAGGATGAAGCGGTCCAGTAGGGCGGGCGGTAACGCTCGGGCGGTTTACGCTGGACGGACGCCGCAGCATCGCTCGGTTCGTCTGGCGGTCTTGACAAGAACGAACTTCTGTTCTATATTCTCCTTATGAGCGAAAAAACACGAATAGAATGGACGCAGGCCACTTGGAATCCGGTCACGGGCTGCTCACATGTCTCGGCGGGCTGCGAACATTGCTACGCGGAGGCGTTGAGTTTGCGCTTCGGCTGGAGCGCGCTGGCGTGGACGAAGCCGAACGCCAAAGTGAACGTCGTCCTGCATCCTGATCGGCTGAAACAGCCGCTCAATTGGGCGCGACCGCGTCGGGTGTTCGCCAATTCGATGAGTGACCTCTTTCATGAGCAGGTGCCTTTCGGGTTCATTGATCAGGTTTTCGAAGTCATGCTTGCCGCCGACAGGCACACATATCAGGTGTTAACGAAGCGGCCGGAGCGGATACGGGAGTACGTGCTGAGCAGGAGCGCGGCATTTGGCGACCGCTGGCCGGATGGGCGGGTTCCGGCGCATATCTGGCTGGGCGTGAGTATCGAGGAGGATCGCTGGTGCGAGCGGGCCGATCTGCTAAGGCAGACACCAGGGTTCGTGCGCTTTATCAGCGCGGAGCCGTTGTTAGGTCCGCTTCCGTCGCTCGATCTGTACGGCATTCACTGGCTCATTGCCGGCGGCGAGAGCGGCCCCAACTTTAGACCTGTGGATCTGTCGTGGATTCGGGAGTTGCGCGACCGGTGCCAGGTAGATGGCGTGGCCTTTTTCTTCAAGCAGGTCGGCGGGCGAACACCGAAGGCAGGTGGTCGGACGCTTGAGGGACGGACCTGGGATGAGTTTCCGCAATTCGGGACTGATCGTCAGGCGGCGTTGTCTGGGTCGCGAACATAACAGTCCTCGAACAACGACAGATGGCGGTGTGGACGTGGAGGTGGTGGAGTGCCGGCGTTGCCAGACAATGATCCTAACAAGTGGAAGTACGACCTTCACACGCGGATCAAGCACTCGATTCTGATGGACTACCTTTCGCCCTGGCTCAAGATCCTCGCCGGAGTCGGTGGCTCGGTCGTCTATGTAGATGCGTTTGCAGGCAGGGGACGCTACGACGGCGGTCAGCCGGGATCGCCCCTCTTGGTTCTGAGTCTGATCCAGGACGAGATGAATCGAACGGCGAGCCGCCTTTCCAGCGTCGAGTGCCACTTTGTGGAAGCTGATCCGAAGAACTATGCGGACCTTCTGGCCGAGCTGAATCAACATCCCACCAGCCGGGACAGACGGTTCAGAATTTATCCCTACCAAGCTAGGTTCTCTGCAGTAAGCGATCGTATTGTGCATAATATAACGGCAAAGAGTTTCCCATCTTTCTTTTTCCTGGACCCGTTTGGCTATGATGACCCGACGATGGATGGGATTGGCGATCTGTTGCGTCTGCCTCGCGCCGAAATCCTGGTTAATGTTATGTACGACTTCATATCGCGAGCTATTGGCGTGCAGGATAGCGCGACGTTGGCTGCCACACTCGATGCTAGCTTTGGCGCGCCCGCATGGGAAGCGCTGGCAGACCTCACGGGCGCGGATCGCGAACGGGAGTTTGTCAAGCTATATCGGCAACAGATCAAGGCACGCGGAGCCGAGTTCGCCGTGCCCTTCCCAATGTCTGACGACGACCGTGCTCGAACGTTGTACTACCTCATTCACGCGACCGGCCATCCGCTGGGAGCCAAGATAATGAAGGACGTGATGGTCAAGGTCTCAACTCGGGGGAGGCTTGGCTATGCCGGTTAGCGGCTTCATGAACACCTCAGCACGCGGCCTGAGCTGTTCCGCCTGGATGTTGAGACGCTTCCGGCGTACCTCCTCGGACTGTTTGCTGGCCGGACTTTGACGTTCGATCAAGTGGTCGCGCATACGCTCGAAGATACCGGGACGTGCCTGGAGAAAGACTATCGTACCTGCTTCAAGGAGATGGAGACAGCAGGAAAAGTAGCTGTCACGCGTGTCACTTCAAAGACCCGATCTGGGTTGGGCGGGATGGATCGAATCGCCTTCCCAGTTATCTGAACCCCGTCCGGTGAGGTATGGTCAGAGCGAGAACAGCGCCAGGAGAGCGACGCCAGTCCCAAGCGAACTTGAGATCATTGAGGCCGACCTGGACGGCAAAGTGGCGAGGGGCTTGCTCGCCCGCTATTACGACGAGCTCGCGGCGCGATTTCCCGGCGGCTTCGAGACGTGCTGAGTTCGTTTGCCTGCAGGCGGGTAGAATTGTTGACCAAGAGGGACAGATTGGTGATGAGCGCATCCCGGCATAGCAAGGTTGAGGACGACTTCGGTGTCGGTAAAGAAGCAGCCGCACACTTCCTGAAGGTGCGCCACAAGTTTTCGCGCCCCTCGGTCGCTCTCCAGGGGGGAGATCCAGTGCGACACCGTGCGTTCGCCCCATTCCTCTGAGGAAGGCAAGCGGGCACTGCGAAACTTTGTGGCGCACTTACTTCCTGACGCCGGCAGAAGCGTGGTCCAGCTTCGATGAGGCAGCGCGGCGCTTTGTCGGCATGAGCGGCGAGACCTTCATTGCCACCTGGGACAGCGGCGGTTTTGGTGAGGATCCCGACCGGCCTGCGCTCATTCGCGTGGCCATGCTTCGCCCCGTTGGCCGCTAAAACGCCGCGGGCTGCCGTCGGCGCCTTCGCCGATGCGTACCAGCTCGGGATCTCCTGTCTGACGCTTGATCAGTTCAATGTCGACGGAACGAGCGCTAATCGTAGCTGATGCCGTCGTTGGTCCGACGCTCGTGCCGTATGTTCGTTGCTCTCGCCATCTGTTCGCACTCCGCTTGTGTGCGGGCTCCTCGGATTTCGGTGTGGGCCCAGTTGTCAAAAGCCGGACAGTGGGTGACCGTCAGGCCCATGCCGAAGGGTACGACGGCAGAGAGTTCACCAATCCTTGTCCCCTCGAGTCTGGAACGGATCAGCGTATCCTCGGGCTTGTCAACCAGCCTCGCCAAATCAACCGAGACCGCCGGATCGGGTTTTCTACTCTTCCTGTAGCAGTAGGCAAAGAGGTTCACATGCCCATCGGGTTCGATGTAGTCGGGAGAGACGAGGCGATACAATGAGTCACTCGGCGTGACCACCTCTTGCGCTTGTTCAAACACCGCCAGCCGCTCGCACGCGGGGCAAAAGTGCCTTACCGATGAGACTGAGCGCTTCCTGAAGCGGAATATCGTCGCTCTCCTCAAAGGCGCCCGGCTGCGTCCTGTCCTCGAACAGGTAACCGTAACCACCAAGTGGGTGAAACACCAGCCAGAGTTGAGCCGGCGTGGTCCGCCATTTCAGTTGCACCCCGCCGTCCGGAACTGGGCCAATGAAGTACGGGACGATTCCGGCACCGACTGACTCGCGGTAACGCACATTGGCAAGCATCAGGAAGGTCTTCGCCGCCATAACGGCTCGCTCAGACGTGTGCTCTCCCCCATAGGGATAGTTGTCTCGATCGATCTTCGCAAGTTCATCCAATCGGCAAAGTGCAGGTGTGAGTTCCGGCATCGACTGTAGCCACTCCTGAACCGACTCGGCCAACAGCGCAACCTGCCGCCAATCCGGTATCTGATCGACAGCCACTATAGATCCCTTTGCATGGTCAGGAGAGGATTATCCCATGGGATTGTGCCGTTGACGCCTTGGAGGCGAGAGAGAACGCACCGCTTCGGCGACTCCGCCTGCAATGCAACGATCGCGGAGGTCCCGCACCCAGGCTTCGTTGCAGGCACGAAAGCCGGGGCCGCCTTCGCCGCCGCTGATGAGCCAGTGGATACCCGTGTGGCTGGCGAGTCCAGTAGCGTCCCAGGCGATCATCGTCGCTTTCAGGCGCTGATAAGAAAATTGAAATAGCTTCTCCCTGGGGTGGTGCTCCCGACATCAGGCATGGACGGCCTCACGCCGCTCGCTCGTCGGCGCGGGCGACTGGACACTGACGCGCAGCGTATAGCCTTCGCCCAACGCCTGCACATAGCGGCGTAGCGTGTTGAGCGTGTAGGCATCGTAGCCGCGCTTCTCGATGCGCGCCACCTGCGCCTGGGAAACCTCCAGGCGGTCGGCCACCTGCTGTTGTGTCAGCCCGGCCTGTTGCCGCGCTTCCGCCAGTTGCAGCCATAACTCCTTTTTGGCCGCCTCTTCTTCGTAGACCGCCTGAAACTGAGGAACGGCCATCTGCTTTTCCCAATACTCGTCATAGGCTCGCGCGCCATCCGTTCTTTCGGATTCTGCGCGTTCCGGTGCCTGAATATTGCGCACGCGCAACTGTTCCATTGACCAGCGAAAGCGCGTTCGGGTCTTCTCATCCACTTGATCCAGAAACGCCGCGACCGGACTCTCCCCAGAAGGGACGGTGTAGAACTCCAGTGTCCAATCGTCGCCTGCCATCATACGCATTTTTCGTATGTTCTGGTGCTCGTGTCAAGTCAACACGACATCAACGAGGCAGATTCAGTCCATCCAACGGACCCAGCAATGGTTCCGCTCTCACTCCGCTTGTGTGCGGGCTCCTCGGATTTCGGTAGGGGCCCAGTTTTCAAAAGCCGGACAATGGGTGACCGTCAGGCCCATGCCGAAGGGTACGACGGCAGAGAGTTCACCAATCCTTGTCCCCTCGAGTCTGGAACGGATCAGCGTATCCTCGGGCTTGTCAACCAGCCTCGCCAAATCAACCGCCCATGGCCTTCAGGCGATGCGCCAGCCGTTCTGCGTAACAGTGATCGCAGCCAGGGCTGACCTTCGTGCAACCGGTGACCGGCCCCCAAGTGGCGTTGGTCCACATGATCGGCAGATAAGACCTGCGCCGTTGCCTGTCAGTTCGGGCCGTCGTGTCTGCCTGTTTGATGGCTCACTGTGTTATGTGTTCTGCTGATCGCCGCCTCACCCCGTTGCCATGGCATCCCCCGTTTGTTGACTTAACGCGGCTCTACGGTACACTCCAGTACGAAGACAGCGGCATGGCCTGTCGAGCGAAGGCGTCCCGGCTACTGGGGCGGGTAGGGTTTGCGGCAGTCCGCCGGCGCGCGTAGCGCGGCCGTGGAGCGAGCAGCCCACGAGGCCGGCAATGCCCGTTCAGGGAAACGCTATAGAAGGAACCCCTGCTAGCTAGGCGGGCCATGCCGCGTTTTCGTGGGCCACGCGAGTCACGGTAAGAATTCAGACAGTATTGACGGTCCCCGACCCTGCCCAGCGTCCGACGCGAACTGCTATTGGCGTCCCACCCAATCGCCCGTTACACTGTGCTGGAATTGAAGAGAGATCGCAAGGGGCTTCGCGGCTAACGCGGAGCTATAAACGGGAAATCCGGTGCGAGTCTGGAGCTGTCCCGCAACTGTGAGCGGCGGAGCAATTCGCCGTCAGTCAGAATGCCGTCCCTTGCGTACCTGTCGCGCCTTCGAGTGAAAGGGTGCCTTGCTGTGTTCGACTCCCCCTGATGTCCCCGTACCTCCCCGCTGGTGTCACTGCCTACCGTGCGGTGCTCGCGTGTTCGGATGTGAAGGGACCTTTTCTCGTGCGTTCTGTGTTGACCCGTCTTATATTCCTTAGCGTCTTCCTACTCTCCGGCTGCGGCGGTGCTGTCGCTACCAGCGTCCAGAGCCCAGCCGCCGCGGCGACGGCATCGGTGTCGGCTGCCTTAAGCACCGCCGCTGCCACGTCACCTGCAATCTCGAGGGTCGCAACAACATCCACCTCGTCAGTCTCCAGCACTGCGGTCGTCACGACCTCAGCCTCGTCGTCCGCCACGACGTCGGCGGCGACATCCAGCGCGTCCATTGCCGCCACAACGAGTAGCGGTACTCTGGCAGCCGTGACCAGCTACCCGCTGACAGTGAAGGACGATCAAGGCACCAGCGTCACGTTCGCCAGCAAGCCGACGCACATCGTTTCTCTGGTGCCGAGCAGTACGGAAATCCTCTACGCCATCGGCGCTGGCGATGATCTGGTCGCCGGTACGCAGTACGACGACTACCCGCCGGAGGCGAAGAGCAAGGCGCTGATCAAGGGCCTCAAACCCAGCCTGGAGGTCGTCACAGCTTACCACCCGGACCTGGTGCTGGCGACGCCGTCCAATGCCGCTGATCTCATCCAGCAACTGCGGACGCTGCACATACCCGTAGTCTATCTCGATGCCCACGACTTCTCCGGCGTCTACCACGACATCGACCTCGTTGGTCTGATCGTCGATGCGGTTCCGGCGGCCCAGAAGACGGTCGCCGGCATGCAGCAGCAAGTGAGCAAGGTGACGACGAAGACTGCCGCTACCACCGGCAAGCCGCGCGTCTTCATCGAACTGGACGCCTCCGACCCGACCAAGATCTTTTCAGTTGGTCCCGGCTCCTTCATCGACGCCATCGTGACGATGGCCGGCGGCAGCAACATCGCGCACGACGCCAAGAGCCAGTACCCGCAGCTCGGCCTGGAGGCGCTGGTGGCCGCCGACCCGCAAATCATCATCCTGAACGACACCGCCTACGGCGCGACGGCCGCCGGCGTGGCAAAGCGGCCGGGCTGGTCCACGTTGAGCGCCGTCAAGGACCAGAAGGTCTACCCGATCGACGACAACCTTGTCAGCCGACCGGGGCCGCGTCTGGCCGAAGGTCTCCTGGCGATGGCCAAGCTGATCCATCCGGAGTTGTTCCAGTGAGCAGCCCGCAGCGCATCGTCTCGCTCTCCGCCAGCAACACGGAGATACTCTGCGAGCTGGGACTGACGGAGCAACTCGTCGGCGTGGATACCTGGTCCGACTACCCGCCCGCCGTCAAGACGCTGCCCAAAGTCGGACGTGAACTGGCTATCGACTTTGCGGCGGTGACGGCGCTGCGCCCTGATCTCGTCGTTGCCTGCCTTTCCATCCCCGGCATGGAGCGCAACATCCCGCGTCTGGAGGTCGCCGGCCTGCCCTACGTGGCCGTCGAGCCGGTCGGCCTGGAGAGTATCTTCGAGAACATCCGCCGCCTCGGTGCAGCGACAGGCCGGGGACAACGCGCCGAGGAACTGGTCGAGCAGATGCACGCAAAGTTGGCGGCGGTGCAGCAGCGTGTCGCGGCGCTGGCGGGGCGACCGCGGGTGTACTGGGAGTGGTACCCTCAGCCGCTGGTGGCCGCCGCCGGCAAGAGTTGGATGACCCGCATCATCACAATGGCCGGCGGCGAAAACGTCTTCGCTGATCGCGCGGAAGAGAGCGCCAAAGTGCAGGTGGAAGAGGTGCTGGCGCGCCGGCCCGAGGTGATCCTGGCCTGCTGGTGCGGGGCACGCACGCCCCCAACAGCGGAGCGTGTCGCGGGCAGGCCGGGTTGGGAGTCGGCGCCGGCGGTGCAGTCCGGTCGCGTCCATGTGGTGCCGGAGGCCTACTTCGCCCGGCCAGGACCGCGCCTGGCCGACGGGTTAGAGTTACTGGCGTCGCTGCTCCATCCAGAGCAAGGCAGAAGGGACGGATGAGCATGGCTGAAACTGTGGACGAGCCGTCAATCTACGACCTGAGCGAGGAAGGGCGGGCGGCCCAGCGGGCAGACCAGGAGCAACACCGCCGCCGGCCGGATCGTCATAGTCAGAGTCTGGTGATCGTCAACACCGGCAAAGGCAAGGGGAAGACGACAGCGGCGCTCGGCCTGCTCTTGCGCGCCTGGGGCCAGAACATGCGCGTGGTGATGCTCCAGTTCCTCAAAGCGCAAACGGGCAACTGGGGCGAAGTCAAGGCGGCGCGTAAAATGGGCGTCGAGATCATCCCGCTGGGCGACGGCTTCACCTGGATGAGCAAGGACATCGAACACGACCGCACCCTGGCGCAACAGTGCTGGCAACGTTGCCGCGACCTTATCGAGAGCGGCAACTACGATGTTGTCATCATGGATGAGATGACCTACTGCTTCAAGTTCGGTTGGCTGGACCTGACCGAAGTGCTGGACGTGTTGGCCAAGCGACCAGCCAATCTCCACGTGGTCATCACCGGCCGCGACGCGCCGGACGAGTTGATCGAGTTTGCCGATCTCGTCACGGAGATGCGCATGGTCAAACATCCGTACAAGAGCGGCGTGAAAGCGCAGAAGGGGATCGAGTTCTGATGCGGGTCAGCGGCGAAGGCACGGTCGCCGGGAACCGGCGGCGTCCAGTTCCATGAGTTCGCGACTGAGAAGAACCCGTGGCGCTGCGTGAGGCGTTTCAGTTCCTGACGGTGCTGCCGGTCGACACGGACCGGATGGCTTCACCGGACGATCTCCAGCGTTCGCGGGCGTACTTCCCGCTGGTCGGCGCCTGCCTCGGCGCTGTGGCGGCGATGCTGGACCTGGCGGCGCAGTTCGTGCTGCCGCCGACCGTGAGCGCCGCGCTGGTGCTGTCCGCCCTGGCCTTGCTCACCGGCGGGCTGCACCTGGACGGCTTGATGGATAGTTGCGACGGGCTGTTCGTCTGGCGGACGCCGCTGGAGCGCCTGGCGATCATGCGCGACAGCCGTGTCGGCAGCTACGGCGTCAGCGGTGGCGTGCTGGTGCTGCTGTTGCAGTTCGCCTGCCTCAGCAGCCTGACGGGTCTGCTGCGCACCGGCGGCATCATCGCTATGACGACCCTCGGCCGCTGGGCGATGGTCTACGCCACCGTCTCTTTCCCCTACGCACGCGCGGAAGGTCTGGGGGCCGCTTTCACCCAGGGCGCCGGCCGGCGCGAGTTGCTCATCGCTACGCTGCTGGCGCTGGTCATTGTCAGCGTGGCGCTGGGCTGGCGTGGGCTACTGCTCCTGGCTGTCGCCTGGCTGACCGCCTGGCTGGTGGCCTGCGCGACGCTCCGCAAGCTGCCTGGGCTGACCGGCGACATCTACGGCGCCATCAACGAGGTCGTGGTGCTGGTGACGCTGCTGGCGCTGGCGATCATCCAGCGGCGTTTCCAATGAGACGCAGCGCTGTCCTGGCCGCGGCGCTCGTGCTCGATCTGGCCTTCGGTGAGCCACCGGCATTTATCCACCCGGTGGTCTGGTTTGGCCGGTTGGCAACGTTGCTGGAGCGGCGCGCGGGACGGGGAAGCCCGACGCGCGAACTGGCAGCCGGCACTGCGCTGACGCTCACGGCCCTGGTCACGGCCTGGCTGGCCGCTCGCGCCGCCGAGGCGCTGCTGGCCTTTGGCAGCCGCCGGTTGACGCTGGTGGCTACACCACGCCTGGGTGTACGGTCCGCGGCCTGCCTTGCCGGAGCAACGGCGCTGCTGGCAGAAGCCTGGCTGCTCAAGACGATGCTCTCGCTGCGCGCGTTGGCCGAGGCGGCGGCCGCGGTGCAGCAGTCCCTGGTCGGCGAAGACCTGGCCGCGGCGCGTACCGGACTGCGCAGTCTGGTCAGCCGGGATGCCTCCGCTCTGGCCGCGCCGCTCGTGGCAGCCGCCGCCATCGAGTCCGTGGCGGAAAACGCCAGCGATGCGCTGGTAGCGCCGATGCTGGCTTACGCCGCCTTCGGCCTGCCCGGCGCCGCCGTGTACCGCGGCATCAACACGCTGGACGCGATGATCGGCTACCGCGGCGCCTACGAGTGGCTGGGCAAGCCCGCCGCGCGGCTGGACGATGCCGCCAACCTGATCCCGTCTCGCGTCAGCGCCGGTTTGTTGGCGCTGGCGGTGGGTCCCAGCCGGGGATGCGCGGCCTGGCAGATAGCGTGGCGTGACCACGGTCGCACGGCCAGCCTCAACGCCGGCTGGCCCATGGCCGGGATGGCCGGAGCGCTCGGCGTAGAGCTGGAAAAGGTGGGGCACTACCGGCTTGGCGCGCCGGCACGGCTGCCTCAGGCTTCCGATATTGGCACGGCGGTTGGTCTGGTGCGACCGGTGGCGGTGCTGACTCTGGTGTTGGTCAACCTGGTGCAAGCATCTAACTGGATGCGCCTGCGGGCGCACCCCACCCGCAGGCGTCCCCCTGTCGCAGGCCAGCTAAAGGAGTTACCGAGTTGACTGCCGACTGCCGTGCTCCGCTGCCTCCCTCCCCGCGCCTCCGTAACCTCGCGCCGTGCCCCCACGGTAGCATCACGGACGGCGAACTGCAGGCGCTGGGACTAGATCGCTCACTGGTCATCGACTTTAGCGCCAGCACCAACCCGCTTGGGCCTTCCCCAGCCGTGCGCCAGGCGCTGGCGGCGGTGGAAATCGGACGCTACCCGGACGACGACGCCATCGCGCTGCACCGGACGCTGGCGGCACACACCGGGCTGGACAGCTCTTGCTTGCTCGCCGGGAACGGTTCCAGCGAGTTGATCTGGCTCCTGGCGCTGGCGTACCTGGATCCCGGCGACCACGTCCTGGTGGTGGGACCAACCTTCGGCGAGTATGCGCGGGCAGCGCGCATCATGGGCGCGGCGGTGACCGAGTGGCGCGCGGACGCCGCCGCCGACTTTCGACCGGACGTGCCGGCGTTGTGTGCGGCGATCCGCCGGCTGGGTCCGAAGATCGTCTTCCTCTGCAACCCCAACAACCCGACCGGCGTGCTGCTCCGCCGGTCGGAGATTGAGCGCGTTCTGGCCGCTACGCCGGGGCTTCTAGTGTTGGACGAAGCGTATATCGGCTTCGTCGCAGAGCCGCCGGCTACCCTTGATCTCATCGTCGGCAGCCGGCTAGTGGTACTTCGCTCCCTTACCAAGGACTGTGCCCTGACCGGGTTGCGCCTGGGCTACGCTGCGGCCGCGCCGCCGGTGATCGAGGCGCTTCGCCAGGTGCGCCCGCCCTGGAGCGTCAACGCGGCGGCGCAGGCGGCGGGAATGGCCGCCCTCGGGGACGCGGTGCATCTGGAACGCTCCCTAGCGGTGGTGCGCGAGGCCAAAGCCTATCTGCTGGCCGAGTTGCCCCGGCTGGGCTGGCGTGTCGTGCCTTCGATGGCCAACTTCCTGCTGGTAGAGGTCGGCGATGGCGCGCGTTTCCGCCAACAGTTGTTGCGGCACGGCTGCGTCGTGCGCGATTGCGCCTCCTTCGGGCTGCCGGCCTACGTGCGGATCGGTGTGCGGACGCTGCCGGAGTGCCAGCGGCTCGTTACCGCCGTCGCGGCAATACGGACCGCGCCGGCGGCTGGAGGACGGTCGTGAACGCGAAGGCGATCATGGTGCAAGGGACGGCCTCGTCGGTCGGCAAGAGCTTGTTGGTCGCTGCCTTGTGCCGCATCTTCCATCAAGACGGCTACCGCGTGGCGCCGTTCAAAGCGCAGAACATGGCGCTGAACTCGGCCGTGACGCCGGACGGCCTGGAGATCGGTCGCTCCACTGCCGTGCAGGCAGCCGCGGCGGGGATCGAGCCATCGGTGGACATGAACCCGATCCTGCTCAAGCCGGAAGGCGAGGCACGGTCGCAACTCGTGCTGCTGGGCAGGCCGGACCGCAGCATGGCTGCCCGCGACTATTACGCGCGCAAGCTGGCGCTCTGGAACGTGGTCGCCGGCGCATTGGAGCGCCTCCGCGCCTCCTACGACCTGGTCATTCTGGAAGGGGCCGGCAGCCCCGCCGAAGTCAACCTGCGCGCCACCGACATCGTCAACATGCGGGTGGCGCACCAGGCGAATGCTCCCGTGCTGCTCGTCGGCGATATCGACCGTGGCGGCATATTCGCCTCATTGCTCGGCACGCTGGACCTGCTGGAACCGCCGGACCGATCGCTGGTGCAGGGCTTGATCGTCAATAAGTTCCGGGGCGACGCGAGTCTTTTTCAATCAGGGGTCGACTTCCTGGTGCAGCGCAGCGGCCTACCGGTGCTCGGCGTCGTCCCCTACATCCCCCGGCTGCGCATCGCGGAAGAGGACTCTGTGGCGCTGGAAGGCGTCACTGCTCCTGGCGGCGGTGGTCCGCTGGAGGTGGTCGTCGCGCGCCTGCCCCATATCGCCAACTTCGACGACTTCGACCTGCTGGCCGCCGAGCCGGCGGTCAGTCTGCGCTACGTCGACGCAGCGGAGCAGGTGCGTTCTCCCGATCTCATCATCATTCCGGGCAGCAAATCGACGGTCACCGACCTCCAGGCGTTGCGCGCCTCCGGGCTGGCCGACCGCATCACGGCGCTGGCTCAGTCCGGTACGCCGGTGCTCGGCATCTGCGCCGGCTACCAGATGCTCGGCGAACGCATCCTGGACCCCTGGGGCGTCGAGTCGGCGGCCGTGGAGATGGTTGGGCTTGGTCTCTTACCGGCGATCACTACCTTTCTCCCGGAGAAGTACACCCGGCGCGTCCAGGCGCGGGCGGCGAGTACCGCCGGCTGCTTCGGTCGCCTCACGGACACGGTCGTGGCAGGCTACGAGATCCACATGGGGACGACCGAGACCAGCGGACCATCCCTCTTCGCGGTGACGGCAGACGGCGAGGCGGCACACGCTGATGGCTGCCGCAATGCTACCGGCAGCATCGCCGGCTGCTATCTGCATGGCCTGTTCGAGGCGCCGGCCGCGCGCCACGCGCTGATTGCGTGGCTGGCGTCGCGGCGGGGGCTTCAACTGCCGGACGGCAGCGCGCTCCCGTCGCGGGAAGCTGAATACGACCGGCTGGCAGCGACGGTGCGCGGTAGCCTGGATATGGCCGTCATTGCCCGCCTGGCTGGAGTAGGAGTATAGCGCGATGGGTGAGATCACACTGGTCACGGGTGGCGCGCGCAGCGGCAAGAGCCGCTTCGCCGAGACGCGGGCGGCCCGACGCCAGCGGGTGTGCTACGTGGCGACAGCAGAAGCACTCGATGAGGAGATGGCTCGGCGTATCGCCCAGCATCGCGCCCGCCGCCCGGCGACCTGGACGACGGTGGAAGCGCCACGCGACCTGACGTCCGCCCTTTCCGGCATCGGGTCAACAGACGCCGTGCTGGTGGACTGCCTCTCGCTCTGGACCTCCAACCGCCTGCTGGCGCTGGGCGACGACGAGGCCCCCAACTGGTGGCAGGCCGTGGCGACACTGGAAGCAGCACTGACGTCCGAGTTGCGCATCGTGTGTGTACTCGCCAGGCGGTCCGACTGGGATCTGGTCCTGGTGACCAACGAGACCGGCTTCGGCGTGGTGCCGGCCAGCCGGCTGGGCCGCGCCTTCCGCGACATCCTCGGCCGCCTTAGCCAGGTAGCAGCATCGGATGCGGACGCGGTGTACCTGGTGGTGGCGGGGCTGGCGGTGGAACTGAAGGCGCTCGCCGTGCGGTGAACCTCACCCGCGCGCTTCGCTTGCGGGCGCCCTTCAACGCCGGAGGTCAGTGTTTTGGCTGGGAACATCTCGGTCGCTCCTCGTATATCCATAGCAACTACCCAGGACCGGTCGGCGACGCGGTGGCCGGCATCGGTGGGTGGCCGGCGATGGCCTTGCCGATTGCCTCGTCCTGGTGGGCTACGGTGTCAACCGCCTGGCGTCCCCAGCACGGTCGTGCCGGCGGCGCGCGCCGCCGGGCCATGGCGTACCTCCGCGCCGGCATCCACGACCAACTCGGCGGCGCTGGCCGCATCCGGCGTCCGCGAACACAGCTCCGTGTGGCTGACGGCCGCGATGCTCGCCAGTGCCTCACCACGGAAGCCGAGCGTTTGCAAGGCGTCCAGGTCCTTCAGATCGCGCAGCTTGCTGGTGGCGTGGCGGGCAAATGCCAGCGCCATTTCGTCGGCCGAGATACCGCGGCCGACGTCGCTCACCCGGATCAACTGGCGACCGCCTTCGGTCACGTCAACGTCGATGCGCCTCGCCCCGGCATCCAGGGCGTTCTCCACCAACTCCTTGACGACCGACGCGGGCCGCTCCACCACTTCGCCGGCGGCAATCTGCGCGGTAACTTCGGCAGATAACGGACAGATCGGCACAGCTTCCCCTCCCGTGACTCGCGTGTTGGTGGACTGTGCCCTACGGGCCATGCGGTGTCAGCACCTCGGTAGCTGCTTCATTTGCCCAGTAGCCATTATGCCCGGGCCCGCGCACAGCACTATACTGATGATCAGCAATGCTGTAGCGGAACCTCGCAATCAGGAGGATGCCATGGCCATCGCCGAATCCTTTCCAGGACTCATCCTGCGCTCCCCCGATGCCACCTGGAACCGCGCCCGCTGGGAGCGACTGCCCGCCGACGGCAACCGCTATGAAGTCATCGACGGGGTGTTATACATGTCAACCGCGCCCAGTTTCTTTCATCAATGGATTATCCGTAAGCTCTTTCTCGCTGTTTTTCAGCAGATTGACCTGAGGGGAGTAGGACTTACCATGTGGTCGCCGATCGGCCTCTTCATGCCCGGCTGCGACCCTGTCCAACCGGACGTACTGGTCTTGCTCCAGTCGTCCATCAAGCCGGAGATTTTCCGGGACGGCAAGATCTACGCTGTTCCGGCCCTGCTCATCGAAGTGCAGTCACCGGGCCATCCCGCGGTCGACACCAAGACCAAACGTGGCGCCTACGCGCGGGCAGGGGTTCCCGAGTATTGGGTCGTCCGGCCCCAGAGTGAAGACGTGTTGGTCTGTTCCCAACCCGACGCCGAACTTGGCGATTATGCCCAGGTACACCTGGCCGGACCGGCAGCAGAATTGTTGTCGCCCACCTTGCCAGTCAGACTGCATGTGCGCGAACTGTTCGCCGGTTC
>DHIZ01000352.1 GCA_002404055.1 Chloroflexi bacterium UBA4733 | reverse complement strand
CCAACCGTGCCACCTTGTCGGACGACGGCCAGGAACCACCGGTCTTCTGAAGATCCTCTTCGGAGTCGGGTCGGCGAGGGTTACTCGGACTCGTCTAACTCGCTGGTGATAGGCGGTTGACCAGCCATGAAGCTATCGAGCAGGTACGAGACGATGCGAAGCGTCCCCTGCTTGACCTTTGCTCGCAGACGCTTGATGCCACTTGCCCACGGAGATCTGATGGGGACCATCGGTTTCACTCCCTAAATGCGCCTTGATCCAGGAGCCGAGATGCTGCACGGCCGGGTCGGGTCGAACCAATCGGGCGCGAGGGTGGCCCTCACGCATGTCTTGACAAATGAGGCGACCCACCGCAATCCTTCCCCCATCCCGGATAGGCTGGCAGCCCCATCTCTGTAAACGATCAGCGGGCCCCTTGTAACGGAAATTCGCAACTCATCGCAAAATAATTCAGGTCACTTGATGCTCCAGACGCCGATAGTTGCCCTGGAAGCCTTCCACTGGCTGGGGTCGTCATCCGCTGCCAGGCCTGCGATGTGAAGCTCGGCGATCTCCGGGTGCTTCGGTAGAAGGTGCCCAACCTCGAGTTCGTCGAGCCGGTTCGGCGCTATTTGAAGAAATACTTTGACCTGGCGAGCGCAAGTTCGCTTCCCGCTTGTCGTTTCCGCTGGCGAGGGCTTCATCTTTCAGTGCCGGACCAAGGAGGTCGCAAGTGGAAGAGCAAATCGAGCGGACAAGACTACGGTTCAAGAGCATGTTGGAGAGCGCGGAACAGGCCGCCCAGTGGGCGGCCCAAGACCGACCCGGGGTCCTGCAGCCTTCGAGCTTGATGGTGGCCGCGGCGAAGGCGATGAATCGCGCCGGTGGGTTCCTCGAGGCGGTCATCATCCTCGCCCCGGAGCTTGGCCCCGAGTTGCTCGACGAGTTCGAGACCTTTGGTGCGAGGGTGGGACGCCTGTTCCAGGCAACCGACCCTAATGCCGAGCGCCGGATCGCCGGAGGCCGCCGCTCGCGCGACGATCGCAGAGCACAGGATCGCCGGCTGGGACACGACCGTCGGCGCCACTCGATTGAGGTGGCGCTCGAGCGCCGCCTCAATCTTAACCGCCGGGCGGAGCCGGATCGGCGTACCGGCGAGATCCGCGAGTTGGCCGACCGCCGTTGGCGAGCAATCCAACACTGAAAGCACCCGCGTCACCGGGCCGATGCCGTGAGTGCGATCCTGCTGACTGCTCCTGGTAGTGGCCGGCCTTGTGCCTGACCCTGCTCAGGTGGGCTGGTCCGAGGGCGCATTTATGGCGGAGCGGATAGCCTGCGCTGCCACCGACGCAAACGCCGACCCGCAGGGCATCTCGCTGGGGGCGGTGCACAGCTACGCCGGCGGCGACCCGATCGTTGGCGGCGGATCGTGCGGCGGGTCGGCCCAGCGGTGCCTGGACGATCGCCGGACAGGATCGCTTTGCCTGGATCCTGGCACACGACGACTTCGAGGCGGCCGATCGCCGCTACTACGCTTCTGCTGAGCGGGGGGCATTTCAGCCGGATCCCGCGCGTCTTCTCGCCGCCACCGAGCAGCATTTCGTGGACGCGGTCTGACCGACCCGACCACGCCGGCGCTCGTGCGGGCCGCCACGTCTGACGCCTCGCGAGTGGCCCGATAATCTCCACCATGGCGGCCTCCCAGCTCAGCCAGCGGCTGCTGATCGAGGCCGGCAAGCGGGTCCTCGTGATCAACCCGCCGGCCGGCTACCTGGAGAGTCTCCAGCCGCTGCCGGCGGACGCTTCGGTCGCCGATCAGCCGGATGGCAGCTACCACGTGGTGCAGCTTTTCGCCGAGGATCGGACAACGCTTGAGCGGCACGCCGATGACGCCCGGAAGGCGCTCAAGGACGGCGGCGCGCTCTGGCTGTCGTATCCGAACCCGGCGGCGCTGCGGGGCTCGGACCTGACCCGGGACCACGGCTGGGGGGTGCTGCACAGCGCCGGCCTGGTGGCCGTCTCGCAGATCGAGATCGACCGGAGCTGGCTGGCGCACCGCTTCGCCCCCGCGACGCAGGCCGAGGCAACCGGCCGCGCGCAGGCGGTCCCTGCCGCCGACCTCCTTCCGGTCGGACCTCGGGCGACCCTCGTCTACCGAGCCCTGCGGCTGGTGGCGGTGCCCCTCTTCCGCCTTCTCTTCCGCTTCCAGGTCAGCGGCAGGGAGCGGATCCCGCGCGCGGGCACCTATGTCGTGATCGGGAACCACCTGGGCTGGATGGACGCGGTGACTCTCTCGATCTTCTTTCCGATCGAGCCCCGTCTCCACTTCCTGGCCGACCCCACCGGGATGATGCGCCAGCCGCTGCTCTGGGCGCTGGTCCGCGCGACCGGCGGCCTCGTTCCGGTCGACCGGGCGCGGCATGGCGACCGGCGGCTGTTCAGGTATGTCGACCACTGCCTCGAGATCGGTGGCGCGGTCGCGCTCTTTCCCGAGGCCGACTTCGGTCCGCGGGAGGGCGAGCTGCTCCCCTTCAAGAAGGGCTTCGCCCACTTCGCCTTCGACGCCGGCGTGCCGTTGGTGCCGATCGCGCTGACGGGGACCAAGGAGCTCTGGCTGGGTAAGACGATCGGCCTTCGAATCGGTTCGCCGATACCGGCCCAGGGCAGGACGGTGGACGAGCTGCTCCAGCTCGGCGAGGAGGCGGTGGCCGAGCTGTTGCCTCCCTACCAGGAGCCGCCCGGGCGAAAGCCGCTCCGAGTCTGGCTCACCGGCCTCTTTTAGGAGAGGCGCCAGAGGTCGTTCAGCTGCGTCCCTGAAGAGGTGCCGCCGAAGAGGATGATCGAGCCGTTGGTGTCGGTGGCCGCCATCGCGTCGCTCCGGATCGGGGGCTGGCCTGGCCCGGCCGCGTAGAGCGGGTTCCAGGTGGTGCCGTTCCAGGTCCAGGTGTCGCCCAGGTCGCCGCTGCCATCCTGGCCGCCGAAGATCGCCAGGCCGGCGGCCGTGCCTCCGTTCGGCTTGTTGAAGTAGGCGAGCACCGCCATCTTGCGCGGCGTCGGCTGCGCCAGCGTGTTGATCGGAGTCCACGCCGACCCGGTCCACTTCCAGGTGTCGTTCAGGTAGCCGCCGGTGGCGTTGTAGCCGCCGAACAGGATGACCTGCCCCGATGCGTCGGTGGCCATCGCCCCGAAGGCGCGAGCCGCCGGCGGGGTGCCCTGGCTCTTCGCGCTCCAGATCGTGCCCGTCCCGGTGTACGTGTAAGCGTCGTTCAGGTAGCCGGTTGCGTCGCGCCCGCCGAAGAGGAACAGCTTCCCGTTGGCGTCCTTGGCCAGCATCGCGCCCGCCCGAGCCGACGGCTGGTTGGGACCGGTCACCGCGGCCCAGGTCTGCGTCTTGGGGTCCCAGTTCCAGGTGTCGCCCAGGTAGCAGGTGGTGGTCGCCACGGGAACCCCGCAGGCGCCACCGAAGAGAACGACCTTGGTCCCGTTGTAGGCGATCGCCGCGTTCGAGCGCGCGAGAAGGCCGGTAGGCGTGGTCACCTGGGACCAGTTGCCGCCGCTCCAGTACCAGGTCTCGTTCAGCAGCGTGGTGCCGCTGACGCCGCCGAACATCAGCACGCCGCTGCCGTCGTTGATCATCGCCGCGCCCTCCCGGGCTGACGGGCTGGTGGTCGCCACCAGGTTCCAGGCGAGGAAGTAGGTGAACTGGTCGTTGCCGATCGGCGACGTGCCGCCATTCGTGATCACCCGCACGTCGACCGCCCCGGCCGGGCGGGCCGGGGAAACGACGGTCAGCGTGCAGTCGCCGAACGCGTCGCAGGAGGGCGTTCCGATATCGGCGGTGGCGACGAAGGTGCTACCGAACTTGACGGCGGTGGCGTTCATCAGGTAGGTGCCGGTTATCGTCACGGCCGTCCCGCCTGTCTCGGGACCCGCATTGGGCGAGATGCCGCCGACCGTCGGCGCCGGCTGCTGCGCCGTGATGCCGACGCTGTTGCTCACCGCCGGCGAGGCGGTCGCGTCGGTGACGGTCAGCGTTGCCGTGAAGCTGCCGGGCAGGCTG
>DHIZ01000047.1 GCA_002404055.1 Chloroflexi bacterium UBA4733 | reverse complement strand
CGGAAGAAGAGGGTGGCGCTGCGCACCGACTGGGCCAGCAGCCGGCGCACGTCGGCGCGGAAGCTGGGCAGGTCGTTCTGCCGCGCCTGCCGGGCGACCTCCGCTTCCGCGCCGTTGGGCGTGGCGTTGAGCGTTTCCTCGGCAACCTGGGCCGTCGCCAGGCTGAGCGCCAGCCGCTTGCGCAGGTCCGGCGCTTCGCCCAGGCGCACGATGATGCTGTTCGGTTCCCCATTGGAGCGCTGGTTGAGCGTGGCGTCGTCGGCAATGGCCGGATCAAGCGCCCGCTGCAAGGGGCTGTAGACGTGCAGAGTCATGCTGGCGTTCGGGTTGCGTACTGTGCGCTCGTCGATCTCCAGCCGCAGCAGGATCTCCCGCCCGCCGGCGATGGCCGGTCGGTCGAAGCGGAAGGCCTCGTCGCCCTCGAACTCCTTGAGCGCCTGGATCAGCTCGTAGCTGCGACTCTCCAGTTCACCCTGCCGCTCGCGCACCCGGGCCTGGAAGCCCCGTTGCTGCGTGCTGAGGAAGACGTACTCCTCGCCAACCTGCTTGGCGTAGCCGGCGTCGATGAGCCGGAGTAGCTCGGCCTGCACCTGACGACGGAGCGCTCCCAGGTCGGTGTCCAGGCGATCGGCGAGGGCACGCGCCACGTTCTCCAGCGTCGGCGGGATGTATTCCGCCTTGCCCAGCAGGTACAGTCCCCGCGCGACGCGCACCGTGAACGCCGTTGCTTCCGGCACCGACTGCAACACGCTGTTGAGGTCGGTCTTGGTCTCGATCGGCACGTCGCTGGAGACCTGATCGTAGACGTCGGCCAGGCAGAGCAGGCGGCCAACGGCAGCGTCGAGCAGACCGGGCGTCTCGATGATGCCGCCCTGCACGACGCCGATCATGGTGCGTGTGGCGCCGCTCAGCGCCTCGCCACGGCCCGCCGCCAGGGCAATGTTCTTGACGATGTCGGGCACCACAGCAACGGTCCAGGGCAGGTAGGGGTAGAACAGCGCTACGTTCTGCCGGTTGGGCGGCGCGTAGACGCGCTTGGGCCGTTCCAGCGTGCCGAGGTCGGCCAACTCTCCGCTACGCACGTCGAAACGCTCCTCCAATTCCCGGCGCCCTGGCTGGGTCTTCTGGAGCACGCGCTGCTCGACGACCTGGCCCATCTCCTCGTTGCTGAGCTTGCAGCGGGCGCCGAAACGCTGGACGATCTTGGCGTAGTACTCCTGCTGGACGTTCTGGCTCAACTCCTGCACGTCGCCGTGAGCGGTGACGCCGAGCCAGACCCGGCCGCCGCCATGCGCCGCCGCTTCCTCTGCCAGGGCGGCGACCTGCATGGTGCGGTTGTGTGGATCACCGCCGATCCACTGGCCCAACTCGTCCAGTTGCAGTAGCACCTTATGTCGTCGCCCGTTGGCGTCGAGCGCCTCACACCAGGTCTTCAGCCGGTCGACCAGCATCCGCGCGTCGATGCCGTTGCGCGTCGTGCCGGAGACCGCGCGTTCCACGGCAGCCGCGCCGCCGACAAAGTGTTCCGGCAGCGTCTCAGCAGCAGCCTGGTAGAGCTGGTCGGCGTAGAATTCGGCATCGGCGGCGATGTCTTCCCAGGGGTAGCCGCAGAGGCCGGCGGCGCGTTGCCGGAAGGCTGCCGTGCTGCCACGGCGATCGAGCTGGTACTCCACCGCCCAGGCCAACGCCCAGTTCGTACTGTAGCCGCGCGCCTGGGCGAACAGTTTGAAGGTGATCAGGGCCAGCGCGTCACTGCTATCACCGATCAGCGCGTGCAGGTTGCCGCCGACGGCGGTGGCGGAGACGCGCCGACTGCCGGCGGTGAGCAGGCGTTGCAACTCGGTACGGTCGGGACTGTTGGCCGGTAGGCGCGCCAGGAACAGCTCGTGGACGGATCGCCCATCCAATTCTTCCCCTTCCAGCAGCGCGCCCAGCACCTTGAGCAGCAGCGACTTGCCGGAGCCGAAGAAGCCGCTGATCCAGATGCCGATGGCCTGCTCGTCGTCGCGGTCGGCGGCGTCGACATAGGCGTCGAGGATGCGGCGCAGATACTGCTCCCACTGCGGCGTCACCACCAGCGCCGAGACTTCCGCCGCCAGCACGGCCGGGCGGCGATCGGCGATCTTGACGACCGGCTCGATGCGCTCCTGGATGCGCGTGGCGAAGAGATCGCGGATCGCCATTACCATTCCTCTCCCCGGTAGAACGTGAAGCGCAGGCGCTCCTGCCCCAAAAACAGATATTCGCGGCTGGTCTGCGGCGGCCGGATACCCGGCACCAGCGCGACCACCGGTACCGTCCGCCCGGTGTCGGCATCGCGCGGCTCCTGCTCGGCCAGCGCTTCCATCATGGCCGTGGGATGACTGAGCGGGTGGAGGGCGGCCAGGCCGCGCAGCACCACCACCGGCCGCGCCGCCGCTCGCAGGGCGACCGTATCAGGTTCGGCGGCAAGTTGCCGGTCGATCTCCCGCCCCAGCGTCCGCACCCAATGCCCCAGGATTTGCCCTGCCACCGTGCCGCCGCGCGGTCCAGCCAGTAGGTCCTGGCGCTTCTCCTCCTGGCCGGCGATGCTGGCGATGGTCAAAGGCAGCAGATCGAGGTGATGGAAGCACAACCCCTGGTCGCTGCGCAGCGTCTCATTCGCCAGCTTGCGCAACGCCCGTTCCTCCGTCGGTGGGTAGACGAAGTAGACGTAGGGCCGGCCACTGCTATGCCCGATGCCGTCATAGGCGGTCCGCAAGCGCACCAGCAGCGAATCCAGCCGGGCGCCCAATTCCTCCATCACGCCGACCGCTCGCGATCGCGCCGCAGTCGCCAGCCTGTGACCCGTTGCTCATCCCACAGCCACAGCTGCCAGTCGGGGTGTACCGGGACGACAGCGGGTGCGACACCCTCCTCCAGCAGCAGCCGCTCCAGATGCTCAGCCACGTTCGAACGCACCACCGGCTCGACAATGTGCCGCGTGACCTTACCGGTCAGCAGCCCGTAGTCGTGCAGGATCGCCAGGATATTGCTCGCCAATTTCTGCTGCGTCTGGCGGCTCCAACGCGCTACCTCAGGATGATCGGTCTCCCCTTCATCAAGGAAGCCCTGCACGTCAGCGCGGATGATCTGTAGTTCCCCTTGGAGCCAACGCGGCGCGACCAGGCATTGCAGCACATCGTAGAGCAACCTGTCCTGCCGTGACGCATGCAAGAGCAGCAAGGCACGGAGGTCAACGCCATCTTCCGAGGTGGCTGCGACGACGAGGTCCTGACAGACCCATTCGGGCGGCTGCCAACGCACCAGCCGCGAGACGATACGCTCTACCACGCCTTCCCGCGACGAACGCGAGCGCTGCGGAAGGGCGTCCTGGAGCAACTCCCGTTTCGTCGCGTCGAGATCGCCGAGGCGCTGATAGGTCAGCAGGGCAAGACGCGTTTCGGCGACCAGCCCGGCCTTCGAAGCGTTGACCGACTGGTAGGGACCGGCGGCACGCCATTGGATGGTTGTCTCGATCACGTTGCTGGCACAGGCTTTCTCCTTGCCGCAGGATACTCCCGGCGACCGAGTTTGACAACAGCACTGGCCAGAGGGGAACGAGGATTTGCTCCGCCGAGTCACCTGCCTGTCGGATGTAGGGAAGGCTCGCGTCGCCCGATCTTTCGCCGGAGATCCTGGCCGAGCGGTCCATGAGTACGCCACTCCGGCGTTATTCGGCTCCAGCCCTTGCCGCGTGATCTACCATGCCCCCTGGACCCGAAAGGCGGAGAGTTTGGAGTCCGAACGGCCGCAGGGTAAGGCGGACGAGGCAGCGGCCGTCAGGCTGCGGGGCGGTGTGGACGACGTTAATCAGCCGACCATCCAGTTCGACGAGCTCGACCCGCGTCGGCGTCGCGCCGAGCGTCACCGTGCATTCTGTCGCGTGGGGCGCGGCGTTGTACAGGCGCACGAGAACATCGCTGCCCTGCACATAGAGGGCCGGCGCCTGAATACTGGGCTCGTCTATCTGGAGGAAGCTGCGCCGACCTCGCTCGCCGTCAGCGTCGCCCATCCCTAATTGGCTGAGTAGCGGTTCACGCCAGCGTGCGTACTCCGCCGGGAGGTTGGCTTCTTCCCACGTGCCGGCGTGCGGCAGGAGCGCATAGTTGACCATCTGGCTTCCCAGTAACGGGCACTTCCCCCACCAGTAGCCACCTTCCCAGCCCCAGCCCAAGACCAGGCCGAGGGGATAGTCCGGACCGTGCAGATAGCTGGTGGTGTGATCCGAGAGCAGGGCCAAACCACACCCGGTCTCCTCATCCAGCACGTCAACCCAGTCGAGGATGATGTTGTGTTTGATCTCGTCCCAGCGCTGGAAGAAGGTATCCTCCTCGCTGCTCCGGCAGACATCGTAGGCCGCGCCCTTGTCCAGCACCTGCTGGCGCCACGTCGTCGGAAAGACCACGTGCAGCTTCCAGCGATCATCGTGCTGGGAGCGGCGGCGTTCGAGGCGGCGATCCTGGGGAGCAATGTCCCACGGGTCGCCCACCCACGTCTCCGCGGCGAACGAAAAACGGACAGTGCAGTCGATGCGCGCTTGTCCCTGCACCACACTGAGCAGCGTCCGGAAAGGGTGTGGCCCGACCGTGCCTTCCAGCGCCACCGTCGCGCGTACCGGCCCGGCCTCCAGGATAGTCACCTGGGCCGGCGCTTGGGAGCTGCGGTACCAGGCGCCATCCGCAATGAAGTAGCCGGTGTATTCGTTGAACAGCCGCTCTCCTGTCCCGTCGCAGAAATCCCGGCCCAGTGCACGTACCAAGAGGCTCGTGACGGCGCCCCCACGGGCAGGATCCAGCACGATGTGATAGAGGTCGCTATCCAGGATGACCGTGCCGTCATCCGCACGGTAGGCGCTCACGCGCGGACCGAGCATGGCGGCTGGCGGCTCGGGCACTGAGGAGAGGTCATACACTGCGTAACCCAGGCCAGGAGTCGTGGCGCGGAACAGCACGGTCCCGGCGTTGAGGGTGTGGTCCTCGGCATAGGTCCGTGTCGTCACCACCTGTGCCTGAACGGGCTGACCGGAAAGGTCGCGCACGAGGAATCCGCCCGTACCTGCTTCCGTCGCCACCTTAATTTCGGCAAGGTCGTCCCGGGGCCCTGCCAGCGTATTGAAGACACAGACCCGCTGGCCTGTCCCCCCTGTCCCTCTGATGGGCAGACCTGGCACGGCGAGCGCTTCGGCTGCCCCGGCAATAATTTCCCGGCACGTTTCCTCCGCCGCCCAGGTCTCGGCGCCCACCTGCCAGGCCCAGTTATCCCGATCCTGGCGCTGCGTGGCGCAGATCCATGCGTCGTGGTGTTGGGCCATCAGTACGTCATCCCAGGCGGCCTGCAACCGCTCCTGGGGCGCCGGTCGCCCGCACCACGCGTGGGCAAGCGCCGCCATCTTCTCGGCAACCAGCATGCTGACCTCGGCGCTGCGCACCTGACGGGCGAGCCGCTGCAACGTGCGTTCGCCCCAGGGCAGGGTGCAGCGGACCAGGTCCTCCTGGGAGGCCTGCCAGCGTTCACTGGGCGTCCCAGCGATACGCTCGAAGTACTCCCGCCACGTCACGTAGCGAATGTACTCACCCTGGACTTTCGGCCGGGCTGCCCAGCCTAGATCCTGAAATCCCATGCCGCTCGGCTTCGTGATGCCATGTTCCAGGCACTTGCGAGCAAATGCCTCGCTGGCGGCGCAGGATTCCGTCTCCCAACACTTCACCAGGGCTTCACAGGCGTAGCGGGGCACACAGGGGATGGCG
This sequence comes from Chloroflexi bacterium UBA4733, assembly GCA_002404055.1. The sequence continues at coordinate 13,941 of DHIZ01000047.1, read as the reverse complement.
CTGCCATCTGGGCCGACCCAGTTGACGATGGCGGCGTCGACACCGGTCGGGTAACCCGCCCAGGCGGTGCTGGCATCTCGAAGGACAGCGCGAGTGTAGCCCAGCGAGCGCAGGATCTGCGGCAACGCACTCGTCCAACACGGTTCTTGTACTGCGTAGGTATCGACGCAGAGGTCCGGGAAATGCTCCCGGACGATCTCGCGCCCCCGGATGAGGTGGCGAATGTTGCTCTCGCCACCAATCGCCCAGGCGAAGGGTTGAGCGTAGCTGGCAGCGACGATCTCCAGCCGGGCGTCCACTGTCTGATCGGCCAGGTACTCTCGCAGTTCGGCATAGGAAGCTGGATCGCTGCGTCGCAGCACCGCCCAGGAGACCGGCTCGATATCCAGCGCCAGCTTCCAGTCCGGCGTGCGCCGGAGAGTCTGAAGGATGTCGCGCCAGGCTCCGAGCGGCATGTGGCCCTTGACGCCGCCGTGGTACCCGTCGACGTAGTACAGCACCACCGGCGAGGTCCTTTCGTCTACTTCTTGCTATTCGTCTGATACTCGCCGATTACCTGGGCTTGCGCTTTCGCCAACGCATCCTGCGGCGCCTCTGTCCCGGCGATGGCGCTGGCGACGTGCTTGTAGAAAAGACCCGACCAGTCGTGCGCCGCCGGCACCTGAGGGATCGCCCGAGTCACCAGGGAACTGGCCACGACGGTCTGCCAAACGGGGTCTTTTGTGAACGCGGGGGCGTTGTTGATCGCCTTGACGGCCGATAGACTGTTGGTCAAGGTGATGCTCTGCTGGTTCATCGTGGGGTCCAGATCGAGCCACTTGATCAGTTCCCAGGACCCATCCGGGTTCTTGCCGCCCTGCGGCATTTCCAGATCGAAGCCGGCGCCCCAGCTCGCCTCGCGCAGCTTGTAGGGAACCAGCGCAGTGCTCCATTGCACATGGGGTGCGGCCTGCTTGAGCGTGGCGCTGTAGCTATTGGTGTTCACCGCGAACGCCAGCTTTTCCAACATAAAGGGATCCTTGCCGGGCCCGGTCGAGAGCGACTTGTTGAAGGCGCCCATCGCCGCATCTCCGTACTGGTTCGCCCACTTGACGTACCAATCCAAAGTCTCCAGGATTGCCGGCGTATTGAGGGTCGGCACTCCGCTCGCATCGACAAAGTCCACCCCATCGGTAAATGCCATGGTCCAGAACCAGAGGTTACCGAGGGAGGGATAGAAACCGACCTGCGTGTAGGCGCCGGCGTTGTCCTTCTTCATCAGGGGCGCGGCTGCCGTCCAGAGGGCGTCCCAGGTGGCGGGTGGCTTGGTCGGATCGAGTCCTGCGCCCTGCAGCAATGCCGTATTCATGTAGAGCACGCGCGTGTCCGGGCGGAACGGAAGACCCCAGAGTTTGCCCTGGAAGGACATCATGTTGACCTGATAGTCGACGAGGTCCGCCAAGTGCACAGCATCGCGGGCTACGTAGGCGTCAAGCGGACTGTCCTCACCGCTCACGCCGCGCAGGGGTGCGGTGACGGCGTCGGCCATGGTCACGCTGGGGGAGGTGCCGGCCGCCACTGCTGCTGTCACTTTTTGGCCGAAGGTGAAGAAGTCTACGGCTGTCTCCGCTACGTTGAGTTGGGGATCCTTGGACTTCAGTGCGGCGAGCGCCTGGAGTAGCCACGTGCGCGACGGGCCGTTGCTCCAGATGTGCCAGAACTCGACGGCGCTGCCCGAGGTTGTGGGGGCAGCGGCGGCGCTCGAAACGGCCGAGGTCGCCTGGTTTGCCGTGGTGCTGGTCACTGCCGATGTGACCGACGACACGGCGGAGGATGTCGACGCGGTCGTGGCCAGACTCGTCGCCGCGGCGCTGCTGGAAGCGGTGCTCGGTGCGATCGATGTCGGGCCACCCGTGGTCGTACTCGAGGTCCCGGAGATCGTCGCTGCCCCACCGCAGTTGCTGAGCGTCAACGCCGCCCCGACCCCTGCCGCGGCGAGGAGCAACGATCGCCGGTTGAGGACGGTGCGACCTATTCCGAGAACCCTGGCCCCTGTTTTTTCCATATCCCTGGTCTCCTTACGCGATACCCGGTCCGGTCACTGTCGAGGCAACGTACGTGTTTACCGCGTTCATTATAGCGCGGGGGGGGGCGTGTCATTACCTGGCCGCCGCCTTTTGTCTTCTTCGGCCTGAGGCGCGGCCCTCGTTCTGCCCACGGTCCTTCCGCTCTACGGCCCGCGAGCGACGGCGGGCGAGTGGGCACGGGACCAGTCAGCCGAAGCGCGACCAGCGTCCGCTGGCGCAGCAACTCGACCGCCGTTCCCAAGAAGTCGCGCCCCTGCTGCTGACACGTCCGGATGATGCTGGTCAGGACCGCCTGCGCGCCCTGTTTCGCCTTAGCTGAACCGCCTGGGTCCTATGACGACGCCTCCTCTTGGAATGCTATCAACTCGTTCAATACCTCTCCCATACAAAGAGTGAAACCCGGAACGACGTCGTAACCGTCGAGGGTCTCCTCGGCTCCCACAATCGCCGCGTGCTCCCCGTGATAGACCGCGGTCGTGCCCGTCACGGGGTCAACAGACCAGATCAGACGCACGCCCGTCCGCAGCCAATCGCGAATCTTATCCTGAACCAATGAGGCGCGATCGGTTGGGGAGAGTACCTCGATGACGAAGTCAGGGGCCGTCGCCGTGGCTGATGCGTCAATGTCGGTTGGGATGCGCCGCCTATCGTAGAATGCAACATCGGCGCCGCGGGCGTCGAAGCGGCTGCCCAGGATGCGGACGAGTGCATCGGCTCCGATAACCTGGCCGAGTCGATGTTGCACGACGTAGTTGCCGAGGATGCGCCCCAGCGCAACAATCATGAACCCATGACGATAGGTCGTCACATCCCACTCCACGATCCGCCCATTGGAGAGCTCCCGACGCCGTCCGTCGTCAGGAAATCCATCCAGATCGTCAATGCTATATCGTTCTGTCGTTACGGCAACCATTGAACGCTCCTCCCTCCGCTAGACTGCATCACCCGGGACGACTCGCCAGCATTCCCTCAGCGTACTGCCGCTACCGGACTCTCCTTCAATTCCCGATCTGCCAACCCTGCCGCCTCCCGAATCTGGTCGGAGTTGAGCGAGTCTTCGCGCAAGAGGGCCACGACTAGACTGTCCAGACGTTCTCGGTTGCTACGCAAAATGTCGATGGCCTCGGCGTAGCACTCGTCAATGATGCGGCGTGTAGCCTGGTCGATGGTGTGCGCCATTTCGTCGCTATAAGATCGCCCCTGGCCGGGCATGCCGATGCCATCTATGAAGTTGCCGTCATCGTTGCTTTCCACCTGGACCAGACCGACTTCCGGGCTCATACCCCAACGTGTGACCATGGCTCGGGCGAGGCTGGTTACTTGCTTGAGGTCGTTCTCCGCTCCGGTCGTGATCGTGCCGTACACCACCTGCTCGGCGGCACGGCCACCCAACGCGTTGGCGATGCGTGCGCGGATGTAGCCTTCGCTCAAGTTGTAGCGGTCCGCATCCGGCACGGAGAGCGTGACGCCAAGCGCCTGCCCTCGGGGCACCACCGTGACCCGGCGCACCGGATCACCCTCCGGCTGCAACAGACCGACTAGCGCGTGGCCGCCCTCGTGGTAGGCGATGCGTTCCCGCTCCTCCGGAGAAAGCGTGATGCGCCGCGCGGCACCCAGGGCGATTTTCTCCAGGGCTTCCGTAAAGTCCTCCCGCTCCACGGCATCGTGATTATTGCGCGCCGCCAGCAACGCCGCCTCGTTGATGAGGTTGCGCAGGTCCGCGCCGACCAGGCCCGGTGTCTCGCTGGCAATCTCCTCCAGGCTGACGCCGGACGATAGCGGCACGCCCCGTGTGTGGACGCGCAGGATTGCGGCGCGACCTGCACGGTCCGGCGGCTGCACGACGACGCGGCGGTCGAAGCGACCGGGTCGCAGGAGCGCGGGGTCCAACACGTCGGCGCGGTTCGTGGCCGCCAGCACGATGACGGCCTGGCGGGCGTCGAAGCCATCCATCTCCACCAGCAACTGGTTGAGCGTTTGCTCGCGTTCGTCGTTGCCGCCCATCAGGTTACCGGCGCCGCGGCGACGGCCAATGGCGTCCAGCTCATCGACAAAGATGATGGCCGGCGCCGTCAGCTTGGCCTGGTTAAAAAGGTCGCGCACCCGCGATGCGCCGACGCCGACGATCATCTCGATGAACTCGGAACCGCTGATGCTGAAGAACGGCACGCCGGCTTCCCCGGCGACGGCGCGCGCCAGCAGCGTCTTGCCGGTGCCGGGCGAGCCGATCAACAGCACGCCCTTGGGGGCCGTGCCGCCGAGACGCTGGTACTTTGCCGGCTGTTTGAGGAAGTCGACGATCTCGACAAGTTCGTTCTCTACCTCATCAATACCGGCGACATCGGCAAACGTGATACGGGGCGTCGCGCCGCCCGCTTCATAGCGCCGCGCCTTGCTGCGCCCCATGCTAAAGACGCCGCCGCCGGCGGCGCTCTGCGCGCGCGTCGTCAGCCAGACGAAGCCGGCGATCAGGAGCAAGGTCGGTCCAAACGAGAGGAGCAGCGTCAGCAAGGGCGAGCGTGCCGCCACCAGCGACTTGGAGCTGATGATGACGCCTTTGGACTCCAGCAGGGTGTCGAGCTTTCGATTGTCGGCGAAGGTGGGCACTTCCGTCGCAAACTTGGTGTACGGCTTGGCGGCCTGCCCCGCCGGCGGCGAGGGATCGGCGATGGCCGACTTGAAGTCGCCTTGAATGGCGGTGCCCTGGCTGGTGATATCGGCAACGTTCCCGGCGTTCACCTGCTGGGTAAAGGTGGTGTAGGACACGGTGAGCAGGTCGGTCGGTCCGGGGAAGAGCAGCGGGATCAAGAAGAAGATGACGACCCAGATCACCACAAAGACGATCCAGGTACGCGGCGAACGCATCTGGTCGCCAAACGTGGCGGGGCGCTGTGCGTCGCCGGTGGGGCCGCCACTCGTGGCCGTGGCGCCACGCTGGTCCTCCGGGCCCGGTGGCCGCGGGCGGCTACTATTGCGTTTCGGCGGACCAGACCGAATACGGGCCGGAAGCTGCATGGCTTCTCCCGGCGCATCCCTGGGGTCCTCGGGCGACATTGCGGATTCTCCTTGCCTCGGCCACCGCCGCATTATGCATGCCGCGTGCCGACGTCGTTGTTGAGGCGACGGCACTGCCGGATCAACACTCGTTCCTACGTCAAGCATACGGCACACCCGACAGTTTTCTTGTCGGCCGATGCAGTGCATGGTAGTCTGTAGCTTGGTACACAACACATTGCGGTGTGGTCTAGCGGTAAGACGGCTGATTCTGGATCAGTTAACTGAGGTTCGAATCCTTGCACCGCAGCAGGAGTTCTTCCCTATGGCGGAGACGACCTACCTCACCATCCTGCGCAAACTCTATCAGTACACGGGCCTGAGTCTGGCCGACGCCGGCCTCTCCGTTCAGTCATCTCTGGAAGCCGCCGGCCTCGCCTTCGACTACCGCGCGGCCGACGAAGTAGCCTTCCGCCTCACGGCCGCCACCGCCATCGTCGGCACGGACTGGGACGAGGCCGATGGCGCTGGGCGCCGCATGCTGCTGCACGTTGCCGAACTGCCGAGCGGCACCTTGCAGTATCTGCAGCAGTCACTCCCAGCGAAACGTCAGCGCGGCGAGTAGCACCAGGGCGACCGTCCAGGCGACGAGTTCGGCCAGGGATGCTGCATAGCCGGCAACGGGCGCCCCTGCCAGGGCGGAGCGCAGGGCATCAGTCAAGGGCGCCGCCGGCAACACCTGCGCCAGCAGGCGCAAGGGCCCAGGCAGGTGGCTCAACGGCAACACCACATCACCAATGAGGATGAACACCAGGTAGAGGGCGTTGGCCCCCGCCAGCGTCATTTCCGCACGCAGACCGCCGGCCATCGCCAGGCCCAGTGCCGTGAAGGCGGCGGTACCGAGCACCAGGATGCCCCCGGCGGCGGCAACGCCTCCCTGGGGCCGCCAGCCGTAGGCCACCGCCGCAACGGTCAGCAGCACGGCGACCTGCACAATCTCCAGTGCCAGCACGGCAAGGACCTTGGCGACAATCAGGCCGGCTCGCGGTAAAGGCGAGCCGCCCAGGAGCTTCAGCACGCCGTAATAGCGCTCGTAGGCGGTGGCGATGCCAACGCTGACCATGCCGGTCGAGATGACCGCCAGCGCCAGCATGCCCGGCAACAGGAACTGCACCGGCGGCCCGGCGGTCCCCGGCGCCTGCACGACGCCGAGCGAGGAGAAGAAGACCAGCAAGAGCACCGGCACGATCAGGGTAATGAGCAGACTCTCGCCCCGCCGAAGCGTGAGCCGCAGCTCGACGCCGGTCTGTGCGGCAACTGCCCTCCAGAATCGTCCGCCGTTCACTCGCGCACATCCGTTCCAGTGAGCTGCAGGAACACCTCCTCAAGCGATGCGCCGCCGATGCGCAATTCCTCCAGCAGGATGCCCTGGTCGCGTAGCCAGACTGTGAGCGTCGCGGCAACGGCAGCCGGATCAGCAGTATCGATTCGATAGACGGCCGGTCCATCCATGTGTACCTGGTCGACGCCGGGCAGTGCCGCCACGGCGCCCTGGCTAACAGGCGAAGGGAGCGACAGGCGTAGTGACGTGCTGGCGCCGGACCGCCGCTGCAAGAGCTGTTGCGGCGTCCCCAGCGCCAGGAGCGCGCCGTGATCAATGATGGCAATCCGATCGGCCAGGCGCTGCGCCTCGTCCATCAAGTGGGTCGTCAGCACCACTGTGGCGCCGCGCTCCTTGAGGCCGCGGATGATCCCCCATGTCAACTGCCGGGCCTGCGGGTCCATCCCGGCGGTCGGTTCGTCCAGAAAGACCACGTCCGGCCGGCCAACCAGAGCGACGGCCAGAGCCAGCCGCCGCTGCTGACCGCCGGAAAGTCGCCGGAAGCGCGTCTGGCGAACAGCCGTCAAACCGACCTGCTCCAGCAGTGCCTCCGGGCTCGCCGGCTGGTCGTAGAAGGCGGCGAACAGGCGCAAGACCTCGGCAGCAGTCAGCCCTGGGTAGATGCCGCCCTGTTGCAGCATCAGGCCGACGCGCTGCTTCAGGCGGGCGGCATCGCGGCGTGGGTCCAGGCCCAGCACCCGCACGCTTCCCGTGTCTGCCTGACGGTACCCCTCTAGTATCTCCACGGTTGTGGTCTTGCCGGCGCCGTTCGGCCCCAGCAGCGCGAACACCTCGCCGGTTGGCACACTGAACGAAAGGTCGTCAACGACTCGTCTGCCACCGTAGCTCTTGACAGCATGCTCGCACAGGATCGCGGCAGGCTGGTCATCGGCACTGCCGGATGTTGTCAGGCTGTCACCTGCGCGGTGCTTCGCAGAGGGTTCACGATGAACGCCACGATGGCGCCAAACAACAGATTGACAACCAGCCAGGGAATGGGCGGGACTTCCTGTGACATGGTCGGATCGACCGCCGCCACGACCAACACGCCGAATAATAGCCAGACCACGGCGCCCCAGACGACGCCCGCAATCAGCAGTTGCCGGGCAGTAGACGCGAACGGGAGAACGAGCATGCCAAACAATGCGCCGAGTAGCATGGACACGAGCAGGTGGATGATCAATCCGGTGAAGACATCAGTCCCATTGAAACCCTGCCAGGAATCGCCGGTGATGACGTCACCGATCCATTTCGGCAGTGCCCAGAGGCCCTGGCCGCCGATAACGGTCACGACGGTCATGAGCATCCAGATCACGACGCCGGCGATTAGCCCCCCGACAACTCCGATCAGACCCAGCTTCCAGTAATTCCAGTCTTCGCTCATCCTGCCCTCCCACGATCGCTGCTTTTGTCAGAGTCGGAATAGTACAGTGCCCAGGGCAGTTCGTCCACCAGGGCAAGGGCGCCTTCGACGTTGGACTCGGCGCCGGAGTTCGGGCTAAGGTGAGCGCCGTCGATGCCATCGGCGACAGCGCCGTGGATCGCGTCGTATACCGGTGTGCCGGCGGCGTTGCGACCGCGGAACCAGGCCCTCGCCAGGTAGAGTAGCTCGCGATACCGGTTGTCTCCGGTGACATCGGCCAGCACTTCCAGGTTCGCCACCACCGAGCCGACTTCATACGGGATCACCGTGCGCTGGGGAAAGCCGGCGCGCACACGGGGCGCCAGGTAGCCCATCACGGTTTCCTCGGCCAGGCGGAGCCAGTCGCTCCGACCAAAGGCCGCCGAAGCGCGGGCCAGGACGGCCGCCTGCACGTAGCCCCAGAGGTGCGGCGTTTCTTCGTGACGCCAGTTCAGCAGCCGCCCCTGGTTGTCGCAGAGTCCGGCAATCTGATCACACCATGCCAGGATGCTGCGCCGAAGGTGTACCTCCTTGTGCTGGTCGTACAACTCCAGCGCGGCGAGGACGTGCAACGCCCGAATGTCGGCGTAGTGCATCTCTCGGGTCACGGGCTCAAAGGCACGGTCGAAGGCGTCACGATACACGCGGTCGCCGCTTGTTACAGCAGCCAGGGCAAGCGCACGTAGCGCGCGCGCGTTCCAGTTCGGTCCGCCCGGCACAGAGGTCGGCCCGGTGAGGTTCTTTTTCCCCTTCCAGTTCAAGATGAAGTTGACGAACCGCCCATCGGGCTGCTGCATGTACAACAAGAAGCGCAGGTAACCCGTTGCCTCCGCCGTTGCCTGAGGCATACGGTGGCGGCGTCCCGCCACCAGGAAGAGTCCGGCGACCCGCGCGACATCGTCTACGCAGGCGACCCCCTCATAGCCCGTATCGTCGGCGTCGTCGAGCGCCCAGGCGCCGTCGGAGCGGGTCATGTAGACGGCAATCACGCGCAGCCGTTGCTCGTCAACGGTGATGGTGCGCGACAGCCGACGAATCTGACGGATCACCAGGCACTCTCCCTCACGGCCCCACACACGCTCGGAGCGACGGATGCAGCGACCGCTCGCTCCGGGTGCGCAGCCGGTCCCCACGTCCTATGATACGTGCTCGCCAACCAGGAGCAGCGGCGCTGTTGTGGGCCAGCACCCATAGCCCGAGCGACGAAGTAAGATGCTAGACTTCGTCAGGAAAGACCGCGGCGATCGCAGCGGGCAGCCAGGGTTCGGCGAGCGATTGCGCCACCGGCCAGGAAACAGGAGAAAAGAACATGGAATATCGGCGATTAGGACGGTCCGGTCTGAAAGTCTCCGTCGTGGGACTCGGCGGCAATAACTTTGGTGGGGCCTGCGACGAGGAGCGCAGCGTGGACGTCATCCGTCGTGCGCTCGACGTCGGCATCAACATGATCGACACTGCCGACGGCTACAGCGCCGGCGTCTCTGAGCAATTCGTCGGCAAGGCCATTACCGGACGGCGTCAGGAGGCCATCGTGGCCACCAAAGTCTTCGGCAAGATGGGACCGGGGCCGAATGATCGCGGCCTCTCGCGCAAGCACATCATCGATGGCTGCGAGCAGAGCTTGCGCCGCCTCAACACGGAGTACATTGACCTCTATCAGGTGCATAACTTCGATTCGGAAACGCCGCTGGAGGAATCCTTGCGCGCCCTTGACGACCTCGTGCATTCCGGCAAAGTCCGTTACATCGGCTGCTCCAACTTCGCCGCCTGGCAGTTGACGCACGCCTTGTGGGTCTCGTCAGTGAACAACCTGGCGTCCTTTGTCTCCGTGCAACCGCACTACAACATGTTCGTGCGCGACGTCGAGCGCGAACTCTTGCCCGCCAGTTCGGCTCTCGGCGTCGGCGTGATTCCCTACCTTCCGCTGGCCAGCGGCCTGCTGACAGGCAAGTATGAAGCCGGAAAGGCGCCACCGCCCGACACGCGCGCCGCCCGCAATCCGCGCATGCAACAACAACTCACGACAGAACGCCTTGGCGTGGTCGACAAGCTCAACGCCTTTGCCCAGGAGCGCGGTTATGGCGTCGCCCAACTGGCGATCGCCTGGCCGGCCGCGCACCCGGAGGTCAGCACCGTCATCGCCGGCGCTACAAAGACGGAACAGGTCGATGCCAACGCCAAAGCCGCCGATGTCAAGCTCTCAGCGGCCGACATGGAGGCGGTGGAGGGGATTTTGAAGGGGTAGCCTTGGCTTCGCGCGGCCTGGGGCTAGCGACTAAAGTCGCGCCTACTGTGAGCGAAGCCCGCCTGCGCGGGCTGGGAACGAGTCCGCGCAGGCGGACTTTGCATCTCGTAGGCGCGACTTCAGTCGCTGGCCCTCCGCCACGGCCCGCCAGCCCCAGGCCGCGGGCAACTACCGTCACCGACCGCTTCCTAAAGCCGCCGCCAACGTGGCGTTCTCTGCCTCAATGGCGGCTTCCACTTCGGGAATGTATTCCAACTCTTCCAGGTCGGCCAGCTCCTGGCCACGCACGATGTCGCGGCGGACCAGCGCTTCCGCAGCGCGCGTTGCGTCCAGCAGTTCCGGCTTGAAGCTGGTGTCCTCCAGCGCGCGGCGGACCTGGCGCAACAGGTCCGCCGTCTTCTTGAGGTAGCGGATGGCGTCGCCTTCGGCGATGCCCCAGGTCTGCACCAACTCGGTGAACTCGGTGCCGGAAGCCCACGCTGTGGCCATACCGGGATAGACCGGCGAAGCGCCCGGCGTCAGGAAGACCGCCTCGCGCTGCTCGACGCTGCGTACCGTCTGGATTACCGGCGCGATGCGCTGCCAGAGTTGCTTGAGGTCGCCGAGCAACAGGTCCATGCGCGCCTCGTTATCGGGCATGGCAAACCAACTGGCGACCTCCGCCAGTTCGACCGGTCCAAGGCCGTCCAGTTCGCCGCCGAGCACCAGTTCACCGACCGCCAGGGCATTCGGATCAACGATCCGTGAGAGCAGTTCGGCATCACCGGTACACTTGCCGTCGCGCACATAGCCGAAGAAGGCCAGCACCGCCAGCGTATCCTGCACGACGTGCCGTAGGTCGCGCTCCTCCGCCGCGCGCGCCTGCGCCACTTCCCGATCAAAGCCTTCAACCAGGCGGTGCATCCCTTTGCGCTTGCGCACGGCGATGTGGTGGTCATGTGTACGGCTGCAGCCGACAACCGGCTGCGACTCGCCGCAGGCCGGGCAGTGTACTTCCGCCTCAGCCAGTTCAGCACGGGCGCGCTCCAGTTGCGTTTCCAGCTTGCGCCTTCGCCCCACCATCTGGTGAGCCAGCAGCGACCGATCCATGAGGCGGGCCAGAATCTCCACGTCGCCATAGCTCAGGAGCAGGTTCACCAACGAGTTATAGCTGAGGGCAAAGGAGCTGGCGACCGGCTCCAGCGGCCGCTTGGCGACCTTCATCGCCTCATCAAACGTCATCCAGTCGTCGTAGAGAATAACGGCGTTGCCCGCAACGTCCATGCCGCGCCGCCCGGCCCGACCGATCAACTGCTGGAACTCCTGACCGGTCAGGGGGCGGTGCGTTGCGCCGTCAAACTTGGTGAGCTGCGGTATGACGACAGAGCGTGCCGGCATGTTCACGCCCAGCGCCAGTGTCTCCGTAGCGAACACTGCTCCGAGCACACCCTGGGCGAAGAGCGTCTCCACCAGCACTTTGAGCCCGGGCAACAGGCCGGCGTGGTGGAAAGCCACGCCGTGGCCGAGCAGATACACCAGCGAGATGACCTGCGGCAACTCGCGCGCTTCCGGCGTCAGTTGAGCCAGGGTCTCGGCGATCGCCATCTCAATGATCTGGCGGGCTTCGGCGTCGCCACGCACGACGTTCAGCTCGGCAGCGCAGCGGGTCGCTTCCGCCTCGGTCTTGGAACGGTTGAAGACGAAGTAGATGGCCGGCAACATGCCGAGGTCGGCAAGCGCTGCCAGCACTTCCGGGGAGCGCGGCAACTGACGCTTGTTCCGCTCCGCCGGCGCGGTACGCCCTCCGCGTACACCGAAGCGCTGCCGCCGCCGGAACGCCTCACCACCCACTTTGAAGGTGCGTACCTGCTTGCCGTCGGCATCGACCACGCGGTGGGCGACACCGTCCAGAAAGTAGAAGATCTCCAGCGGCACCGGCCGCACGTCGTTGGTCACCAGTGCGGTCTCGCCGTGGACGCGGCCGATCCAGTCACGCAGTTGGGCGGCGTTGCTCATGGTGGCGGAGAGGCAGATTATCTGTGTGTCACGGGGCAGGAGAATGACGATTTCTTCCCAGACCCGCCCCCGTTCGGCATCGGCCAGGTAGTGAAATTCGTCCAGCACCACCGCCTGCACGCCGCTGAGGCCCTCCGGGGCCTGCAACAGCATGTTGCGCAGCACTTCCGTCGTCATGACGCGCACCCGCGCGTCGCTGTTGATCGACATGTCACCGGTGAGCAAGCCGACACGCTCGAAGCCCCAGCGCGCGCCGAAGTCCGCGAACTTCTGGTTGGACAGCGCTTTAATGGGCGCCGTGTAGATGACACGTTGCCCCAGTTGCAGTGCCCGCTCGATGGCGAACTCCGCCACGACGGTCTTGCCGGCGCTGGTCGGCGCCGCGACGAGCACGGACTTCCCCTGGTCAAGCTGATCGATGGCTTCTTGCTGGAAAGGGTCAAGCAGGTAGGAAGCTGCTGCCTGAAACTGCTCCGGCAGGGAGGGAGCGGAAACAATCACGCGGTCAATATTCTCTTCGCACTATTCATTTTGCAGGAATTCTACCAGCCTGCGGCTGCGCGTCGTCGGTCAGAACAGCATATACTTGCAGCAAGCGCATGTGACTAAGGGGGAAGAACGATGGTTGAGGAACTCCGGCAGGCCTTTGAACAGGTCCAGCAGCAGCCCGAGGAAGTGCAGCGGCACATTGCCGAGATGATCTCCCTGGAGATCGAAGAGCAGGGGTGGGCCGACATGGTGAGCACGCCAGAGTCACAGCGCCTCCTGGCGGAACTTGCGGCCGAAGCACGGACCGAAATCGCAGCCGGCACAACCCGCGACCTCGACACGCTGTTGTGAGATCGAAGACCACTGAGCGATTTTGGAGACTCTTCACTGGGCTTCCCGCCGATGTCCAACGTCAGGTTCGCGTCGCCTATCAACTATTTCGACAGAATCCGCGGCATAGTAGCCTACAGTTCAAGCGAATCAGTCCGTCCGACTCCTCGCTCTACTCGGCACGCGTTGGCGCCCACTATCGCGCGCTTTGTATTGTTGAAAGTGACACTGCCACCTGGTTCTGGGTTGGCAGTCACGAGGAGTACAACACACGTATTCGCCGACTTTAATCACCCCGACCGCGTCGGCCGGCGTGGCAGTGGTCATGCCATTCAGTCGAACTGCTGTCGCTTCCATGGCGGGAAGGCGCGGCGGTCCAGCACGCGCGTGAGGAATTGCCGCCGCGCGACCAATGGGTAGCGCGCCTGAGGGTTGGTGCGATTGTCGCCCAGCAGGACGTACTCGTCAGGCGAGAGCGTGGTCCGTGGCCAGTCCCATGCGTACTGGTAGACGACATAGGGTTCGTTGAGCGCCTGCTCGTGGCCATTGGCCTCCAGATAGACGATGCCGCTGGCCACGCGAAAGGTCTCGCCGGGTAGGATCACCACGCGGTGGCATGTGCCGAAGTAGTTGGCGACATCTCCGCGTTGCATGCGCGTCACGTGCCGAAAGTAGACCACATCGAAGCTGGACAGCGTCGGTGTCATCGAATCACCGAACAGCACGACGAACGGGTCTGGCTGCGCCAGGTACCAGACAGAGAAGCCGGCCAGACTGCCCACCAGCAGCAGGAGCGTCAGGCAGGCGGCCAGGAAGAAGCGGAAGGCCATAGCGTGCGTCACAAGCTATAGCATAAACCGTCAGGCCGCGACCGTCGCGCGCGAGGAGAGTGCGCCGCAACGTTTTGTGCCGGATGCTTGGGACCTCCCGGCGCAGACGCCGTTGGAAAGCAGACCGCGCAAAACTTTGTTACTGCTGGCGAACCTCCACTGGTCCGCCGGCTCACCCTACGCTGAAGACGTGTGATGCGCATTAGCCG
>DHIZ01000188.1 GCA_002404055.1 Chloroflexi bacterium UBA4733 | reverse complement strand
CAGTCTCACAGGGGAGGCAAGACTTGCCTGTGGGGAGGCAAGTAGCCGTCGTTCCAGCTTCGCCCGTCGGCTATGGGTTGTAGCCGATCGCGTCGTAGATCGGGCCTGTGACGGGTGAGCCCAGGTACGACACGTGCATCGCGTCCTCGACCCAGGGGTCGTTGATCCAGTAGTCGTAGGGACCGTTCTGGGCGACGAGGACGACGAAGTGCGTCCCGCCGGTCCTGATGTACATGCCGACGATGACGGTCCCGCCGCCTGCCAGCACCTGGTTGATCCAGACCCGGCTGGGGTTGTTGTTGATCATCGCCGGGTGCCCGGGCACGTTCAGGGCGAAGTTGTAGAGCAGCCCGCCGGAGGTGAAGTTGGCCGGATTGGCGGCGATCACGCCCGGCGTCACGCTCGGGTAGCCGAAGTGGGAGTTGACCATCGCCACGCTTGTCAGCAGGCAGCCGATCTCCCAAACCTCGTATTGGGTTCGGCCCAGGTAGACGTTGCCCCAGCGGGCATCCCGCTGGTTGTAGTAGTTGCCCCACGAGTTGGCGAGGAACTCGGGCGCGACGATGTTGCCCCCCTGGCCGTGGGAGAAGGCGAGCAGCGACTGGAGCTGCGCCTCCGCGGACGAAATGTCGGCGGTGACGGCTCCAGCCTGGTTGACGAGGTCTGACTGCTGCCGCCCGAGCGCGGCCTGCAGGCCGTGGAGCTGGAGCGTGATCGTGTTCTGGATCGAGTACTCCTGCTCCAGGGCCTGCCGCTGCTCCTCGATCTTCGCGACGATCCCGGCCTGCTCGGTGCGCTCGCGGTCGAGCTCGGTGCGCTGCGCTGCCAGCAGGTCGCGATCCGACTGCAGGGAGACCGCCGTCTGGTGGGTGCCGTCGGCCGCCTGCTTGATGTCGGTGAGGCGTTGCACGAACTGCCCGAAGCTGTGGCTCGTGAGGAGCAGTCCGAAGGCCGTGCGGGCCTCGACCTTGTCGAGCACCCTGATCTGGGAGGCGAAGGCGGCCTGCCTCTCGTCCAGGCGAGCCTGGGTCTTGTCGAGCTGGTCGGTAAGCGCGTCCTCCCGGACGACCAGCGCGTCGAGGCGGGCCTGGTTGTCGCTGAGCCGGGCGTTGTTCTCGAGCAGCTGGGCGTTGAGCGCGCCGAGGATCACCTGGAGGCGGTCGATCCTGCCCTGGGTGTCGGCGATCTGGTTCTTGACGCTGATCGTCTGCGAGTTGATCTGCGCCAGCTGGTTCTGATAGCGCTGAATCTGCGCCTCCAGGTCGCTCAGCGCGTCAGCGCGCGCGCCGGCCGGCAGTAAGGCGAGCAGCAGTCCGGCGGTGACGGCCAGGGCGGTGGAGCGGAGTTTGCGGGAGCTCATGAGGAAGGTTTGGGGACGTAATAGCCGAGTTCGGCAGCCAGTATCGGAGAACTTCGGGGCAATGGCAACACATCGCGCCTAGAATCAGCCGTGTTGCGTTAGTTTTTGCGAACCGCTCCGGTTCGGAGCGTGCCCAGGCCCTCGTCGAGTTTGCACTGGTCTCGGTTGTCCTTGCACTGCTCCTCGGAGCCGTTGTCGAGTTCGGCTTCCTCTTCTCCCACAAGCTGGAGCTGACCAACGCGGCGCGCTCGGGAGCTCGCTGGGGCGCTCTCCACTCAACCTCGTGGAGTGCCAACGCGAGCCCCGCCTCGAACACGATCGAGGGCCAGGTGCGGGCCGCGGGTGGCACCTCCCTGCTGCCCAACGACGACTCCCACCTGGCGATCGAGTACATCAACGTGAGCGGCGCGAGCCAGGCCCTCTGCGGCCACTACAGCGCCGCGACCGCTGCCTTTGTCGCCGCGGGCGGCTACAGCCAGGCGACCTGCGTCATCCCCGGCAACCTGGTGCGGGTGACCCTGACCAACTCCTATTCACTGGTGACCGGCCTGCTGGGTGGCGCGGTCGGCGGCGCGGTAACCCTCAAGACCGTCGCCGTGATGCCGGTGACGGCGTGATGGAACGGCGCCGCGGCCAGCGCGGCCAGTCGCTCGTCCTCGCGGCACTCCTGGTCACGGTGCTGACCGGCTTCGTCGGCCTCGTGGTCGACGGCGGCGAGGCGGCGAACGAGCAGCAGATCGTGCGCAGCGCGGCGGACGGCGCCGCGCTTGCCGGCAACTACGCGATCGTCAAGGGCTACACCACGGCCGCTGCGACCACGCTCGCCCAGCAGGTGCTGGTGGCGGTTCCGCTGCCGACCGGCGACCTGACCATGAGCTACCTCGACGCGGCCGGCAGCGCGACCGCCATCGCGGCGTCGGTGGTGACCATCCGGGCGGTGGTGGCTGACAGCCACCCGACCTACTTCCTCCGCGCGTTGGGAGTGCCGACCCTGCTCCTGACCGCGACCGCGGAAGCGAAGATCGGCTCCAGTGGCACACCGGCCGCCTGCTCGGTCTGCCTCATGGGGCCGGCGGGGACGACGCTGGCCGAACGCAACTCGGCCGCAATGACGATCACCGGCGGACCGCTGCAGGTGAACTCGAACGGCGCCTCCGCCATCAACCAGAGCAACGGAGCATCCCTGACGGCGCCCTCGATCACCGTGGTTGGCGGTGTCGTGAAAGGCACCGGGACGATCACGCCCGCGCCGGTGACAGGCAGCGCCGTCATTCCCGACCCGCTGTCCGCGATCCCGGTTCCCCTGGTGGCGGGCGTGGCCGCCAACTTCACGGCCCCTGCCGGCGCCTCGGCCCTCGCTCCCGGTGTCTACAACACGGTGACCGTGAACGCCGGCTCGACGCTGACCCTGAGCGCCGGTACCTTCGTCATCCGGACCCAGCTGAATGTCAACGGCGGCGCCGTCAGCGGCGCCGGCGTGACCATCTACCTGGGCTGCGCCGCCTATCCCACCGCCTGCGCCGTCGGAGCCAGCGGCGGCTTCATCAGCGGGTTGGGGGGCAGCCTGACCCTCTCGCCACCGGCCGCCGGAACGTATGCGGGGCTCACCGTATTCGCCGACCGCAACAACGTGGCAACCAACACCTTCTCCACCTCGACGGTCAACGTCACGGGCACCTGGTACTCGGTTCTCCAACC
>DHIZ01000099.1:11386-28284 GCA_002404055.1 Chloroflexi bacterium UBA4733 | reverse complement strand
GTGTGGATGTTCTTGCCGGTGGAGAGGTCCATGACCGTGTCGGCGCCCCAGCGGGTAGCCCAGGTCATCTTCTCGACCTCTTCCTCAGATGAACTCCATCTCCGGTGTCACGACGCCCCGGCGAGCGTAGTGCAACTGGGTGACGGTCCGCCCGGCTTTGGCGCGCAGAGGTCGGTGCGTCAAGCCGGGGAAGACGGCCATGTTGGCGCGCGGATCGCTGGGCTTGAAGCCGTTATCGACCGGCTGAATCTGCCGACCGTCGTAGGCTTCCACATCGTCGCGTTTCAGAATCCAGGACTGACGAAGCGGCGACAACCCCTGCTGGATGTCGGTCGTCACGTCGGCATCGGTGTAGGGGCCACTGGTGTCATACGTGTGCAGCGGCGGATTGGCTTCGACGCCGAACCGCCCTGCCGTCGGCGACAGCGGAATCTCGCGGACCGGCACTCGAATGTCTGGACGTGCGCCAGTGACATAGGACTTCCGGCAAACCGGCAATGCCGGGGCTACAGGCTGCGCAAACGTTACCACTGTCTCCTCTTTCCTGGGCTTGCCGCACTCGGCGGCGCGATCTATCGCGGCAGCACGTAGTGCAAGAGGGAAAGAGACTGATCAGCGAGCGGCCTAGGCGTGACCGTCCCAGCGAAAGACACGCGACGAGACTAGCGGCGGCCTGATCATCGGCTGATGGTGGCTGATCCTGCTGGAACAGTACACGACCAGATCGGGGGGCGTGACGCAGGCTCGTGTTAGCGGTCCTGGCCCTTCCCATGGCCCGGATGCGGTCCCGGAGCGGGGACGCTGTTGAGTGTCCAGTTGATCGAGCCGTTCGCGTTCAAGGCGGCCGTGCTGGCGCCGCGCAGCGAGCCATGACTGTGGGCGCCGAGGTAGCTGCCCAGGCCACCGTCCACGGCGAAATGCCCGGTCTCGCTGAAGCCGGTCGTGGCGGACTCCTGCTCACCGGACACTGAACCAAATACGATGTTAGCCGGCGTGGCGCCGTCAGCGACGACGATGCTGCCCAAGAAATGGCTCTTGGAGGAACCGGCGGGGGTATAGACGTTCAGAGCGGCACGGAACGTGCCGGTAATCGTGCCGGTGGTGCTGCCGGTGTAAATCGCACCAGCCACGTAGGTGTTTCCTGCCGCATCCTGGTAGGACGAACCGGCAGTGATCAGCGCGCCGTTGAGGACTTCATCGGTCAGCAACACGCGCGGTCGCGCCGGAGCCGCTTGGTCGGCCTCCTTGCCACTGTCGGCCCACGCCATCGGCGTAGCCGAAAGCCCTGCCACAACCGGCAGCATGGCTACTGCCTTCATCAGGTCACGTCGAGCGATCATGCGGCATCATTCCTTCCCATTCGAAGACGCTCCAGTCGTCTTGCTCATCCATACAACGTTAAACGTCGTTCCCGGTGCTGCATTACAGCACAGCCACGCCGCAACCCAAACACACGTCCCAATTGGGCTGGCCCAGGTGTGGCATGGCAGGGGCATTCAGCGCCCGGAGCGACAATGAAAGCGACCGACAGGCAATGTCTGCATGTCGTTGACGCAACACCGACCGGCAGGGAAGCTCCGTCCAAAATGAAACATTCGCCAGGACTGTAATGCGATGCCGATTTGCGCGTTTGGATAAGCAATGGCACTTAAATTTGGAGGAACAGCGACATGGCCAAGGCACCCACCTCACCGACGTCCTCACCATTGCTTGGAAGCGATCCGGTCGTCGCGGCTCTGCAGCATTCTGCTGCCCTGCTCGATTGCGATGCCGCCGCTCTGCCGACAGCGGCGTTTCAGCAGCGCGCGCGTCTGGAAATTCTGCAGGCTGTGGCAGCGCCTGGGTCGGCTACTCCCATGCATCGCCTGCAGGAAGCAGCGGCACAGTGGGGCAGCATGTTTGACCGGCGACGCCTGGTCGGCCTCGGTCTGGGTGCTGCGCTGTTTGGTCTGGTTGCCGTACCCGCCTTCGCAGCGCCGTCATCGGTGGTCGGCAGAATGACGGGCGCCGTCGGAGCGGCGATTGCTGATGTCCCGGCGCTGTTTGCTGGGGCGCCGCCCACCGCATCGCCTCACGCTTCCGATACCGATAGGGACACCATCTCCAGCACGTTGACCACCACCTCGACAGTGTCCGCGTCGTCGCCAGCGACACGTGATGCAGCGCTGCCGCCGCAAGGACTGGGCGTCATCGTCTCCACCATCGCCCGTTCCACAGCCGAGCAGGGCGAGGCGCACGGCGATGCGGTCAGCTCGGCAGCCCACAGCGTCCGGACGTCCACCTCCAGCGTGGCATCGACTGCCAGTACCGACGCCGACGGCCACGGTGACGCGGTGTCAGCCGTCGCCCATACGTCCCCGACAGCGGGCGAAAACCACGGGCAGCAGGTGAGCGCGGTAGCTCGCCGTATCACCACCACGTCCAGCAGTACCACGAGTACGGCGAGCACTCCCGAGGCAGCGAGTCACGGCTTGACCGTCGCGACGGCCGCCCACATGCCCGATCCCGCCGGAGAAAACCACGGGCAGCAGGTCAGTAGCGTGGCGCGCGGCATCACCAGTACGGCTGCCGCCTCCAGCACCTCCACGACGTCTGCGGCATTGCCCCCAGCCTCGCAACCAGGCAATGGGAATGGTGCTGGAGCGTCAGCGAGCAATGATCAGGGTGGCAACGGAAAGAGCCATGGGCGCTGATGTCTACGCCGCGACGCGGCCCACGGCGCTCACCCGTGACTACGTGCCGATGACGCTGCCGCAGGAGCATGAGACGGCACTGGTGGAGGCGGCGGCGGCTGGGAATGCCGCCGCCTTCGCCGCGCTCTACGACTTGCATCTGAGCAGGGTCTACCGCCAGTGCTACTATCGCGCCGGCAACCGGGCCGACGCCGAGGATCTCGCCCAGCAGACCTTCTTACAGGCCTGGCAGGCCTTGCCACGGTACCGCCGCACGGGCGCGCCGTTCCTCGGCTGGCTGTTGACGATCAGCCACAATCTGGCCGTGAGTAAGCAGCGCAAGACGCGCGAGGTGACTGAACCCGACCTGGAGGTGGCGGCGAACGCCGCGACAGACCCGGAAGCCGTCACACTTGACCGTCTGGACCATGACGACGTCAGGCTGGCGATTCTCAAGCTCAAGCCGGATCGACAGCAAGTCATCTTGCTGCGTTTCATCGAAGGGTACGCCGTGGACGAAGTTGCAACGGCATTGGGCAAGAGCGCCAACCACGTTCGCGTGCTCCAGCATCGTGCCCTCGGCGACCTGCGCCAGTTGCTGGGTCAAGAGCGGCTGTAGATCTCGCTTCCGGTCGTGGAAAAGTGCGCGGTTGCCCCCTCCGCCGGCACGAGTGCCGGAAAGACGCTACCATGGCGGCACGTAGGTAGTTGCCTTGCACCGGGAGGGTGGAAGTATGTCGTCACAGGCACGAGAACGCACCGTCGAAACGAGTCGCGCCGTATCGCCCGGCCTCGCCGGCGACGCCTTCCCAGCGGAGGCACTGCAAGGGGTCTACCAGGCGATCTATCAACGCCGCGACATCCGCAGCTTTCGCTCCGATCCTTTTCCAGATGACGTGCTGGCGCGGCTGCTCAACGCGGCGCATCACGCACCGTCGGTCGGTTTCATGCAGCCATGGAGCTTTCTGCTGGTGCGGGATGGGGAGACCCGAACACAGGTAAAAGCGCTATTTGACCGCGAACGCCAGGCGGCCGCCTGTTTCTTCGATGAGCCGCGCCGATCACAGTATCTCTCCTTCAAGCTCGAAGGCATCCTGGACGCTCCGCTGAATATTTGCGTCACCTGCGATCCTACAGCGGCCGGCCCCACCGTGATCGGCCGCAACAGCATCCCGGAGACCGATGTCTACTCCACCTGTTGCGCGGTGGAAAACCTCTGGCTGGCTGCTCGCGCCGAAGGCATCGGCGTCGGCTGGGTCTCGATCATCAAGCTGCCGCAACTGCGAGAGATCCTGGGCATCCCGCCGCATATCATACCGGTCGCCTATCTCTGTCTCGGTTATCCCAGCGACGGCTTTCCGGCGCGACCCGTGCTGCAGACAACGGGCTGGCGTCAGCGCACGCCGCTTGGCGCCGTGTTGCACTACGAGCGCTGGGGCACTGCCGCGCATCCCACATGGCCGGCACTCGACCGCCTCCTGCCCAACGCAGTGACGACAGTTGAGCCCCAGCTTCAGACCATCCATGACACCGTACGGCAGGTTGGCGAGTTGGACCGCAGCGCGATGGAGGCCGCCCGCCTCCGGCAAGATGTGCTGACGAAGCCGCAGGGCAGCCTGGGCCGGCTGGAGTCGTTGCACGTCCAACTGGCCGGCATCACCGGCAACCCGCTGCCGAACGTCGAACGCAAGGCGGTGATCGTCATGGTCGGCGATCACGGCGTGACAGCCGAAGGCGTCTCCGCTTACCCGGCAGAGGTCACCGCCCAGATGGTGCTGAACTTCGTACGCGGCGGTGCGGCGATCAACGTGCTGGCTGAGCAAGCCGGAGCACGGGTCGTGATCGTAGACATGGGTGTCGCCGCTGACCTGCCTGCCGACCCGGCAATCATCTCCCGGCCGGTTGCACGCGGCACCGCCAATATGGCACAGGGACCCGCCATGACGCGAGTACAGGCAAGCGAGGCCGTTGCCGGCGGCATTGCGGTCGTGACCGCTGAGATCGCCCGTGGCCTGGACCTCGTGGCGACGGGTGATATGGGCATCGGCAACACCACCGCCTCCAGCGCCATCGTCGCGGCCATCACCGGCAAACCGGTCGCCGGTATTACCGGACGCGGCACAGGCGTAGATGATGCCGGCCTGCAGCGCAAGATCGCAGCGATCGAGCAGGCGCTGTCCGTGAACCGGCCGGACGCAACCGATCCTCTGGACGTACTGGCGAAAGTGGGTGGCTTCGAGATTGCCGGCCTGGTCGGCGTGATCCTTGGTGCGGCCGCCCACCGCGTACCGGTGCTGATCGACGGCTTCATCTCCGGCGCGGCAGCGCTGCTGGCGACCGAGCTTTGCCCGGCGGTGCGCGGCTACCTGATCGCGGCGCACATGTCCGTGGAAATCGGCCATCGCACGATCCTGGAGCGCCTGGAACTGCTGCCCCTTGTGACGCTGGACCTGCGCCTAGGGGAAGGGACGGGTGCGGCCCTGGCCATGCATCTGGTGGAAGCGGCCTGCCGCATCCCCCGCCGTATGGCGACCTTCACGCAGGCGGGTGTGGCGGAGCGGCAGGAGGTGTCGTGAGGTTGGGCAGCGACCTATTTGGTGGCGCAACTGCGGGTCCACCGTGTATGCGCCCCGACAAACGGTAGCCACGGACGCGTACCCTCCATCGGGCGCCCGCTGCAGGAACTGCTAGAACGCCGGTCCACTATTCGCTGCCGCCAGTTCGCCCGGCGCTTTAGCGCGGGGTGACCTGGCCCGTCTGCTTGTGCTATACTATTATCAGTCTTACGGACCCCGAAATCCAGGAACAGCGCGCCTATTCCCCCACCCAGCCACCGGGTGTACCAGCAAGGACGCACATGATCTGGCGCTCACCGCTCCTCCTCCTGGTGGTTGCCGCCGCGGTGCTCCTGGTCGGCGGCGGGGTGTACCTGGCCACCGCCAGCCGTCACCCTGCTCCCCTGGCCCAGCACGCTTCCTCGCCCGCCCCACGGCCGACGACGAACCTCCTCTCTCCCACCCCAACCGCCCGATCCATTGGGCAACGCATGCCACCTCCTGAGGCCCTCCCCACGTTTGCCGCCACACCAGTGCTCAAAGCCGTCATCGGCGTGGCCCCACTGCTCACCCCCATCAGCAACGCCTCGCCGCTCTATACGAGCAGCGCTCTGGGGGTGAGCTTCCGCTACCCCGCCGGCTGGACGTACGTGGAGCACGCCCACCCGCCGCAGTACGACGGGGTGACGTTCTACCCGCCCGGCGCCGACCGCAACGCGCCAGGACCCACCGTCGATTTTGATTTTAATGCCCACACGCCCTACGATGCCAGCGCCCCCGTGCCACCCTACATGACTCCTCCCACGCCGGTCAGCGTGGCCGGTGTCACTGGCCGGCAGTATGCGAGTACGGCCTATGCCGTGCCGGACGAGGGCTACGTCCTGGAGTTCCCTCAGCGGGGAGGGACGCTTTCGATCAGCACGACCGAAGGCCCGAACGCGAATCTCGTCCCACAGCTCCAGGCCATGCTCAAGAGCCTGATTCTCCAGCCGTAATCCAGGAAGAAGAGGAGGAACAGATGGACCTCGCCGCGCGCAGGAGCCTCGCCCACGCCCTCCTTGGCTGCCTGCTGGCAGTAAGCGTGCTGTTTCCTGGCCGCGCAGCCACCGCCGCCGGCCAGTTCAACGACCCCGCAGGCGTGGCGGTTGACGGGCAGGGCAACGTCTACGTGGCGGACACCGACAACAACCGCATCCAGAAGCTGTCGGTGACTGGCCAGTGAGTATGGCGCCGTGGTCGATCGTTACCTCGTTGTCTGGGCGCGGATATCCCTCGCCGTGGCGTCTCCCGCAGGACGAATCATTGGTCGCGACGGGCTCGCGCAGCGCCTGAACGCCGAGTGCTGCCCGTGGGAAGCTAACCCGGATGCCCTGCCGGTGGTGGGGACGTGACAGGGCCAGGTGAACTTGTCGTCCGGCGCCCTCCCCGCCTGGCATACGCTAAAGTGAAGCCACGATGGGATCGACATGGCCTGCTGTAGGTGGGCAGTCGCTCCCAGCGGGCGCGGTTCCAGGTGGCATCGGGGGACCGCAAGACAAGTCCAGGGAAGAATTCGGCGATGGGCATGGCATCCTCCTGATCGCGGGTTTTCGCTTCAGCGTGGCTCACCTGTCAGTAGAGTGCGGCTGTCCAGGCAGGGGACAATGGCCGTGTGGAAGATGCTGCGGCTGCGTTTCTCATCAAGGCCGAGCAGAGCCTTGCCGGCGCCAAAAGCGAGTGGGACAACGGACGGTATGATAACTGCGCGATGTGTTGGGGCGCCTTCTCATTCTGCGCCAGATGGCGGATTACGAGGTTGAAGCGGTAACTCGCATCCAGAGTTACCGCGCCAGCCGTAGTGCAGAGAAGTTGGTAGAGACCGTTCGCGGCGGAGGAGGAGTTGGCCAATGAGCGCGGAACGTGTGACTGAGGTCAATGCTCGCACAATGGCAGCGATGGACGAGTTGGAAGCACTCATTAGCAGCCGTTATCCGACAGCTTCCTACCAACGCTCCCACGGTGAAGATCCAGAAGGACAGTACCTCACGGCGACGGTCGATATTGACGATACCGATGACGTGGTTGACCTCGTCATCGATCGCCTGTTGGAGATGCAGGTCGAGGAGGGGCTGCCTGTCTACGTCATCCCCCTCCGGCGGAGACGGCGCGCACTCGCTGCTGTGGGCGAGTTGGGGACGCGCGGCGAACGGGTATAGCGCCATCCAGGCATATGCACCAATGACGCCCCTGGGCCAGCGAGCGCAGCGCAACGGCCGGTAGATTGCTCCCAATATCAACCTGGCGTCGTCCTGCACTTGAGAGGAGTTGTCATGCGTTCCCGTATTCCGCTTCGGCAATGGCTTCTTGGCTCCGTCGAGGCGCTGGCGCTGAGCCTCTTACCGCTCGCGACCGCTGCGGCGCAGACCGACCCGACGGCGCTGGTGCAGCAATTCATTGCAGCCACGAACCGAGGCGACGCGGCCGTGGCAGCAGCACTGTTCGCGGATACCGGCATCTTGCAGCGTGAACCATGGCCAGCAGTCTCCTAACCATCGATGTGCCGGACGTACCGCGATTGAGAAGGCGCTGTCGACGTCCATCGCGGGGCAGCAGAGTTACAGTCAATTCACGCCTGTCGGGGCAGCACTGACTCCCGGCACAGCGGTCTTCAGCGTGCAGTACCGCGGCGACAACGTTCGCGCCCAGGGAGTGGACCGCATTGTCGTCTTCTGGACGGTGGAAGTGCAGAATGGCAGGATTGCCTCCTTCGTCTTCAAGGCCGACACCACCGACCCACAGACTGCCAAGTTTGTCACCGCCTTCCAGGCAGCGCCTGCCGCGCCGGCCCAAATGCCCGCCCAGATGCCGTATGCCGGCGCCGGCGGTGGCGCCGACTCGGGCCTCGCCGGGCTGCTCGCCCTGCTGCCACCAGTATTGACAGCGGCGGCGGTGCTCTTCTCCCGCCGGAACTTACAGCGTCGTGTCCGGTGAACCGGCGAACAGTTCGCGCACACGCAGCCTGACCGGCAAGGTGGGCGACAGTAATTCTCCTTCCGGGCCAGCCAGGTGTACCTGGGCATAATCTCCAAGTTCTGCGTCGGGCTGGGAACAGACCAGGACGTCTTCATGCTGGGGCCGGATGACCCAGTACTCGGGAACCCCTGCCCGCGCGTAGGCGCCACGCTTGATCTTGGTGTCGCCCGCCGGATGGCCGGGTGACTGCACTTCGACTAGCAGCGCCGGAACGGCGTAAATCTTGCCGTCCCGGAAGATCTCCGGGATGATGTCGGACTGGCGCAAGACCAGGACATCCGGTTGTACGGGATCACAACCGGGCATGAAGAGGCCTATCGGCGACCACATGGTGAGACCAACGCCCCGACGATCGATTTGTGGATCAAGCAAGAACACGAGGCGCTTGATAATCCACTGGTGGAAAAAGCTCGGCGCGGTTGACATATATAACACCCCGTCGATGACTTCATAGCGGTTGCCATCGGCGGGCAGCCGTTCCCAACGGGCGCGGTTCCAGGTGGCATCGGGGGACCGCAAGACAAGCCCAGGGAAGAATTCAGCGATGGCCATGGCGTCCTCCTGATCGCGGGTTTCCGCGGCAGCGTGACTCACCTGTCAGTATAGTGTGGCTGTCGAGGCAGGGTACAATAGCCGTGTGGAAGATGCTGCGGCCGCGTTTCTCATTAAGGCCGAGCAGAGCCTTGTCGGCGCCAAGAGCGAGTGGGACAACGGACGGTATGATAACTGCGCGAACCGCTGTTACTACGCTGCCTTTCAGGCGGCCATTTCTGCCCTGCTTCGGTATGGTGTTCGGCCTGCAGGGCCAAAGTGGGAGCACAGTTTTGTGCAGGCTCGCTTTGCGGGCGACCTAATCGGCAGACGCAAGCTGTATCCTTCAGAGTTGCGCGATGTGTTGGGGCGCCTTCTCATTCTGCGCCAGGTGACGGACTACGAGGTTGAGGCGGTAACTCGTATCCAGGGTTACCGCGCCTGCCGTAATGCACAGAAGTTGGTAGAGACCGTGCGCGGCGGAGGAGGAATGGGCCAATGAGCGCGGAACGTGTGACTGAGGTCGACGCTCGCACAATGGCAGCGATGGACGAGTTGGAAGCACTCATTAGCAGCCGTTATCCGACAGCTTCCTACCAACGCTCCCACGGTGAAGATCCAGAAGGACAGTACCTCACAGCGACGGTCGATATTGACGATACCGATGACGTGGTTGACCTCGTCATCAATCGCCTGTTGGAGATGCAGATCGAGGAGGGGCTGCCTGTCTACGTCATCCCCATCCGGCCGATCCAGCGCGTGCTCGCCGCGCTGCGGGAACGGAGCAGCGTAGCGAGCACGGGTTAGCGGAGTCAGCGCCGTCACAGCGTATCTACCGAAACTGCTGACAGCGACCGCCGGGTACGGTACAGTCCACCAACACGCGAGTCATGCGAGGGGAAGCTGTGCCGATCCGTCCCTTATCTGCCGAAGTCACCGCGCAGATTGCCGCTGGCGAAGTGGTGGAGCGGCCCGCGTCGGTCGTCAAGGAGTTGGTGGAGAACGCCCTGGATGCCGGGGCGAGGCGCATCGACGTCGACGTGACCGAGGGCGGTCGCCAATTGATCCGGGTGAGCGATGACGGCCGCGGCATCGCGGCGGAGGAGATGGCCCTGGCGTTTGCGCGGCATGCCACCAGCAAGCTGCGCGACCTGAAGGACCTAGACGCCTTGCAAACGCTCGGCTTTCGAGGTGAAGCGTTGGCGAGCATCGCGGCGGTCAGCCACACGGAGCTGTGCTCGCGGACGGCGGATGCGGCCAGCGCCGTGGAGCTGGTCGTGGACGCCGGCGCCGAGGTGCGGCATGGCCCGGCGGCACGGGCTGTCGGCACGACGGTCAGCGTGCGCGGGCTGTTCCGGCCCACGCCGGCCCGCTTCAAGTTTTTGCGCTCGACGCAGGCCGAGGCGGCGCGCATCCATGCCGTGGTGGCAGCCTATTCCCTGGTGGCGCCGCAGGTGCGCTTCCAGTTGCGCTTCGATACGCGGGACGTGCTGGCCACGCCTGGGGATGGCGAACTCGCCTCGGCAGTGCGCGCCCTCTATCGCGACGATGCCGATCACCTGCTGCCAATTGAGGGTGTAGGGCGGAACGGCGTGACGCTGGACGGCTTCGTCGGCGCCCCGACCTTGAGCCGGGCTACGCGGGAGCATTGCTGGGTCTTCGTCAATGGCCGCTGGATTACGCATCGCGGCATCAACGCGGCGGTAGAAGGCGCCTACCGCACGCTCTTGCAGGTCGGGCGCCATCCAGTTGCCGTCATTCGGCTCAGCGTGCCGCCGGAAAGCGTCGACGTCAACGTCCACCCCACCAAGGCGGAGGTGCGCTTCCTGCGCGATCGCGACATCTGCAGCGCTGTCTTCAACGCGGTACAGGCGGCGCTGTTGGCTTCGCCGGTGGTTCCCGAAGCGGACTATCAGCAAGACCTGCCGCCCTGGCCGGCCTGGAATGCCGCGCCGTTGGCCGGCGCCCTCGCGCAGCCGCCGAGACCGGAGCGGGAACCCTGGAATCTGGATGCCACAGGCGCCGGCACGACAGCTTCACCGGTAACGCTGCGGGACGACCTGCCGGTAGGCGGAATTGCGCCGGTCACTGCCGGCGCCGCTGTAGGCTTGCTACCACTCCGCCAGGTGCCGTTCCCGCGCATGCCGGTGTTGCGCGTGCTGGGCCAGGTGGACGAGAGCTACATCATCAGCGAAGGTCCCCAGGGTCTCTACTTGATCGATCAGCACGCGGCGCACGAACGCATCCTCTTCGACCGGCTGCGGGAGGCGGCGCGGGAGGGCGTCAGTCCCCAGATGCTTCTGGAGCCGGCGCCAATGCACCTGACACCAGGCCAGTTAGCGGTGTATCAGGAGCAGGCTGCCCTCTTTGCCCAACTCGGCTTCCTGCTGGAACCCTTCGGCGGCTCCGCCCTGCTGATGCGCGGCGTGCCGCCGGCCCTGGCCGGCAGGGACCCGGTACGCGCCTTGCTGGACGTGCTGGATGAGATGAGCGAAGAGCACCGGGGAGGCACGACGTATGGCGAGGCAGCGCTGTGGGCTGTGGCCTGTCGCTCAGCGATAAAGGCCGGTCAGCAGTTGTCGACGGACGAGATGGTCGAGTTGGTGCGCCAGTTGGAGGCGACGAGCTCTCCGCAAACCTGCGCGCACGGCCGGCCGACGATGATCCATCTCAGTGTGAGCCAACTGGAACGGCAGTTCGGCAGGCGGTAGCGGTTGGTTGACCGCGCAAAGTGAAGAGGACACGATGTCCAGTCCTAGCGCTGCGCCGCTGCCGCCGCTCCTTGTCATTGGCGGGCCGACCGCTACCGGCAAGACGGCGCTGGCGGTGCAGTTGGCGCGTCGCTTCGGTGGGGAGATCGTCGGCGCCGACGCGCGCCAGATCTATCGCGGCCTGGACATCGGCACGGGCAAAGCCGGGCCTGTCGAACTGCAAGGCGTCGTGCACCATCTCCTCGACGTGGCCCTGCCCGACGAGTCCTTCACCGTCACGCAATATGCTGCCCTGGCCACTGCGGCGATTGCCGGCATCCAGCGCCGAGGCAAGCTGCCGATTCTCACTGGCGGCGCCGGCTTCTACATCCGGGCGGTGGTCGATGGCCTGCTGCCGCCGGAGGTCGCCCCCCAGCCAGTGCTGCGCGCGGAGTTGGAACGGCGCTGGCAGACCGACCGCGACGCGGTGCTGCGAGAACTGGCGGCGCAGGACCCAGTCACGGCTGCACGCATCGACCAGCAAAACCCGCGTCGCGTGATCCGTGCTTTGGAAGTGATCCTTACAACTGGCCTCCCTTACAGCGAACAGCAGCAGTTGCAGCCGCTGCCCGTTCGTCCCCTGCTGCTGGCGCTGACCGCCGAACGCCCTGTGCTCTACCGACTGGCTGACCGGCGCATCGACGGTATGCTGGCCGGTGGCCTGGAAAAGGAGGTCCGCCAGCTCGTTGGCGCCGGCTACGACTTTGGCCTCCCTGCCTTCACCGCAGTTGGTTACCGCGAACTGGCTGCCTACCTCGGCGGCTCCGGCAGCCTGGAAGCCGTGCGCCGGCGCATGCAGCAGGCAACCAATGCCTACCAGCGCCGCCAGCTCACCTGGTTCCGCGTTGACCAGCGCTGGCATTGGCTGGATGTGACCAAGCCGGAACTAGTGACGCGGGCGCAGGCGATGGTGAAGGCTTGGTTGGGGGGGTGACGGTTGGGGGAAGGGGGATTAGGTAGAAGGAGAAAGTACAGGGCCGCGACTGCGGTCGCGTTCAAAACCGTCGACGGCACACCCAAGCGACCGCAGTCGCCCCCCGTCCTTGGCCGCAGACCGCAGTCGCGGCCCTGGTCACTCGGGCACAATCGTCGTCCGCTTGCCCAGCCCCACTTTGCACTACGCCCACTCCTTCCTTCCTCTTGACAGCCCTCGCCCCACGCTGTACGATGCTCAAACGTTGGAATGGGGGCGGCGAGACGTGCAACGCAATAGCGCGACCATCAAGGATATCGCGCGCGAGGTCGGCATGGACTACTCCACAGTGTCCTTGGCCCTCCGCGATCATCCGCGCATCGCCGTAGGGACCCGCCAGCGCATTCAAGAGGCCGCGGAACACCTGGGCTATGTGCCCAATCGCGCGGCGCAGGCCCTGCGACTGGGACGATCCCACACCATCGCCTTTGTGCTCTGGGGCGACAACTCCGAGCAGATTCGTCAGTCGTTCCCTGATTACACACTGGCCGCTACGGCTGCTGCCTTTGCGGCCGGGTACGAGCTGCTCCTCTTGCAGGCCACGGCGGCACGGCTGGCAGCAGCCGGCATCGACCGCTTCCCGGAGTTGCGCCAAACCGATGGAGCATTGTTCGTCGGGGAGACGTTGGACCGCCAGGGACTGGCGGCGCTCCTCCAGGCCGGCTACCCGGTTGTCCACCTGGGGGAGCGCACCTTAGAAGGCGTGACACTGCCCTGTGTTGGGGCCGATTATGCGCAAGGTGGCGCGCTAGCAGCGGAGCACCTCCTCTCCTTCGGGCACCGTCGACTGGCTGCCCTCTACGGGCCACACAGCGGGGCGCCGGAAATCCACGAGCGGCGGCTGGCCGGCTTCACTGAACGAGCCGGTGACGCGGTGCTGGCGCAGATCGGCGTGCAGCGCGAAACGCCCATTGAAGCGGTGCTGGCCCAGTTGCGCGCGGCCGGTATCACGGGCGTCTTTGCCACCGAGCAGGTCATCGGCATGCGTCTGTTGGTCGCCTGTTCTGCCGCCGGCGTGCGTATCCCAGAGGATCTGAGCGTCGTGGCGTTCGACGATCTCCCGGCGGCCGCCCTGAGTTCGCCGCCCCTGACCTGCATCCGCCAGCCGCGCGATACCGCCGGTAAGCTGGGTCTGGAACTCCTGCGCGACCTGATTGAGGGGCGGCAGGTTGGCACGGCGCGGCAACTGTTGCCGTGTGTACTGGTGGCCAGGGCATCGGTGGCGCCACCGCCGGACGACCAGGAGGAGAAGTAGTTTGAACGTTGTCGTCGTCCTCATCGACACCCTGCGCAAGGACTACCTGAGTCCGTATGGCGGCGCCCATGTCGCCACCCCCAACTTCCAACGCCTGGCCGACATGGGAACCACCTTTGATCAGGCGTACCTGACGTCTTACCCGTGCATGCCCGCTCGTCGCGATCTGTGGACCGGTCGCTACGAATTCCCGTGGCGCGGCTGGGGTCCCTTGGAGGCCGGAGATCAGCCCCTGCCGGAGGTGCTCAGTCACGCCGGTATCCACACGGGGCTGGTCACCGATCATTACCATCTTTTCGAGCACGGGTCCGGCAACTACCAGTTTGGCTTCGATTCCTGGGAGTTCATCCGTGGCCAGGAGAAGGACCCGTGGGCATTGGCGGCGGGCGACGTCACCTGGCCCGGTCCGGAGTTCAGCAAGATTCACCGCGGCTGGCGCCAGTACTGGGCCAACACCGCCCGCTGGCGCGACGGGCTCAACTGGCGCTCGGAGGAACACACGTTCGCCGCCCAGACCTTCCGCAGCGCAGCCAACTGGCTGGATACCAACCGCAACGCGGAGCCTTTCTTCTTGCTGATCGATTGCTTCGACCCGCACGAGCCGTTCGATCCCCCGGAGCCGTATCGCCGGCGCTACGAAAACGAGCCGGGACACGATCGTATGCTCTGGCCGATCTACGGCGCTGCCGACCGCTACACGGAGGCCGAACTGCGCGACGTGCGCGGCCTCTACGCCGGCGAAGTGGCCCTGGTCGACACCTGGCTCGGCTACTTCCTGGACCGCCTGGAGCACCTGGGCCGGCTGGACGACACGATGCTGATCGTCACCACTGATCATGGCCACCTCTTTGGCGAACACGGCATGATCGGCAAGCCGTCCACGACGCACGGCGATTCCAACCTCTACCAGGAGGTTGCGGCCGTGCCGTTCTTCGTCTACTACCCCGGCGCGCCCGGCGGCCAGCGCCGCCAGGAGCTGGTGCAACTGGTCGATGTCTATCCGACGGTGCTCGCGGCGCTTGGCGGGGCTGGGGGCAAGGGATCGGGTGCCGAGGAACACGAGGCGGAGTCGTGGCAGGCGAAATTTGGCGTGAAGCCGGAGCGTCTGCACGGCTATGACTTGACGCCGTTGCTAACGGGACCTCACCCCCTGCCCCTGTCCTGGGCGGAGAGGGGGGAACGACGGGGGGCCGCGGTAGCTGATCCTCTCCCCTCCGAGGGGAGCGGCTGGAACAGGGATTACGCCTTCTACGCTAAGTTTGGTGAGGCGATCAATGTGACCGATGGCCGTTATACGCTCTTCCAGTGGCCGCCGAGCTATGGCAACAGCCCGTTGCACTGGTACGGCAGCCAGCCACCGGCCTTTCTGAAGCCGCGGGGCGTCGGTGACTACGAACCGTGCGACCAGCGCTTCCCGATCGATTGGGTACGCGGCCCTATGCACACCGCCCTGTTCGATGTCACGGCTGACCCCGCCCAACGACACGATTTGTCAAGTGAGCAACCGGAAGTATTGCAACGGATGCAATCGGCCCTACGTGACTGGCTCGTCGCCATCAAGGCGCCGCCGGAGCAACTCCAGCGTCTGGGGTTAGGTTCTTAGGAAAGGGAATCCATGCCTCGTAATCTCATCGTGGTGGTCTTCGACACGTTGCGCTATGACGCCGTTTCCGGCGACCTGGCGCAGATGCCGAATATGCGACGGTTCGCGGAGGGCGCCGTCTCCTTCACCAATGCCTGGGGGGAAGGGTTGCCGACGATCCCCTTCCGGCGTGCTCTACATACCGGCATCCGTGCCTTCCCCTGGCGCTACCACGTGCCGGACCGGGGATCGCACCCCAACATCCTCGGCTGGCACGCCGTGCCGGAAGACCAAACCACGGCTGCCGAGTACCTCTTCGCCCAGGGCTATGCCACCCAACTGGTGGCCGATGTCTGGCATATGTTCAAGGCGACGCAGAACTTCATCCGCGGCTTCGCCAGTTGGGACTACGTGCGCGGCCAGGAGGGGGACACCTACCGCTTCGGCGCCGACTCGCTGAAGACGGCGGCTGAGCTCGATCCCACGCGCATGGGTCCCGCCGCGTACCTCTACCAGGTCAAGGATCGCCGGTCGGATGACGACTATTTCGTCTCCCAGGTGCTGAACCGAGCCGGCGACTTCGTGGAAGGCATCCAGGGCGCCGGTCCCTATTGCCTGTGGGTCGAGAGTTTCTCACCGCACGAGTTCTGGGACCCGCCCCTGCGCTACGCCGACGCCTATTTCCAGAAGGAGGGGCTGAAAAACTTCATAGTGCCCCAGTTGCTCAACCGCATCCCTGCCGGCGCCGCCGGTCAGACGATGGCGGAACAGCGCCGGAGCGCGCAGGGAACGCCGATCTTGCAGCCGGGCGAAGAGCCGTCGGCCGACGATATTGCCCGCACCAAAGCCCTCTACCAGGGCTACTGCACGTTCTGTGACGACCGCTTCGGCAAGTTCATGGAGCGGCTGGAGCGCAGCGGCGCCTTGAAGGACAGTGTCGTCGCCGTGCTTTCCGACCACG
This sequence comes from Chloroflexi bacterium UBA4733, assembly GCA_002404055.1. The sequence continues at coordinate 11,993 of DHIZ01000099.1, read as the reverse complement.
GCACGGAGTTGTGGGATAAGGGACAGTTCGGCAAATCCGGCGCGCGTATGCACCCGTACAACACCCAGATCAACCTGATGATCCGCCACCCCGAAGGCGAGGGCGCCGGGCGGAGCATCGACACCTTTGCCCAGAACCAGGACATCCTACCGACGCTCCTGGGCATGCTGGAGATACCTCATCCGCGCCTGGACGGCGCCAACCTCTGGCCCCTCGTGAGCGGCGGGGCCGGGGCCGAGCAGTTGCGCGCGCGTGACCACGTCGTCATCGGTTGGGACGTGTACGCCTCGGTCCGCGACAGCGAATGGAACATGCTCATCAACACCAGCGAGCCGAGCAAGAATCTGCAACTCTTCCACCTGACCGATGACCCCGACGAGAAGCGCAACGTCGCCGGCGACTACCCGCAGATCGTCAGGAAGCAGATCGCTCGCTTGGAGGCAGTTCTGGGTGCGCCCTTGCCGGCGAACTACACCCACCGGCCAAAGGGCGGCTTCGCCGCGACGCCCGGTGGCCTGCGCCAGAAGCGCGCCCAGGCCGCCCTGCCGGGAGAACGCTGGGTCGGCAGCAACCAGGTGTAGGGGGCCTGCGGGCGTACCCCACCCGC
>DHIZ01000099.1:3317-11282 GCA_002404055.1 Chloroflexi bacterium UBA4733 | reverse complement strand
GAGAGGGCCTCGTCGCAGACGGCACGCCGGTAGTGATGGGGCGAGGCGATGCAGCACTGAAGGTGCGGTGGACCGGGCTGGCCAGACGACCAACTTCTCGCGAAAATTCCAGCACAGAGGGTTGGTCCCTTGAATGGAGCGGGCAATGACAAAGCGCAGCAGTTCCCAACGCCGGAATTGCAAGGAGTCCTGGCATGGACAACCGTCACCAGCCTTTCGGCGAGGCCCTCTCCTTTTAAGGGGAGGGCCGGCAAGCGAAGCGCGCGGGTGGGGTACGCCCGCAGGCGCCCTCCCCCGCCGCCACGCTCTGGCACTCCTCACCAGCGCCGGTCTCGCCTCTCTACTCGCTGCTTGCAGCAGCGCCCCAATCCAGCCGCAGCCCAGTGTGAAGACTTCCGTCTCATCAACAACGTCCGGCGGTCCAACTACCTCCGCGGCCGCCGCTCCCACCGGACCTGTTGTCAACCTCACCGTCTTAGGTGGCGGGTCGCCGGAGCAGCAGGCAGTGATTAACCAGGCAATCAAGCTATTCGAGGCGCAACATCCGGGAACGCATGTGGAGTCGGCCAACCCGGCCAACACCAACAGCAAGCTGGATACCTTGATTGCCGCCGGTACGCCGCCGTCGACCTTTACCTTACAGCCCTTCGACATGCCGAGCTACATCATCAAAGGCGCGCTGAATCCGATCGATGCGTATGTGGCCAGTGCGCACTACGACCTCGCCGACTTCTACCCGAAAGCGCTCAACCAGTACTACTGGAAGGGCAAGCTCTACGGGCTGCCGCGTGGCTTCGGCAACCAGGATTTGTACTGGAACGTCGATATGTTCAGCAAGAGCGGAGCGCCGGCGCCGGCTGCGAAGTGGGCTGACGCTTCCTGGACGATCGACGCCTTTCTCAGCGTGGCCCAACGGCTGACTGTCCGCACCGGCAGTACGGTGAGTCAGTACGGCTACGCCCAGGGCTTCGGCTTGCGGCAGTGGGAACCCTGGGTCTGGCTCTTCGGCGGCTCGGTGGTGGACGTTGCCAACCAGAAGTGCTTGCTTGGCGAGGATGCGGCGATCGCCGGCTTGCAGTTTCTGGCCGACCTCATGTACAAGCATCAGGTCATGGCCACACCGGCTGATCTGAAGAAGCAGGGGTTGTCCGCCCGCTTCGGCGCCAATCAGCTTGGCATGGCAATGGACATCCCCGCGCAACTCACCACCTACCGCAAGCTCAAGGCCCCGACCTGGGATGCGGCTCCTTTGCCCAGCAACAAGGCAACGGTAACCAGTGGCGGCGGCCTGGCCTGGATGATGATTGCCGGCTCGCCGCAGCCTGATCTCACCTGGGCCATCACCGCCTGGATGGCGAGCAAGCAGGTGCAAACACTGGAGTGCGTCGCCGCTACTACCGCGCCGCCGCGGCAGTCGGTCGCTACGTCCGCATGCTACAACGACCCCAAGCAGCCGCCGAAGCACATGAACGTCTTCCTGGAGGCGCCGACCTATGTCCACGGCGACCCGCTTGTCGTGAACTGGACGGCGGTGGACGCCGTGCTGGAGCCGGGTCTGGCCCCGATCTTCAACGGCACGAAGAGCGCCAACGAGGTGCTGCCGTCCCTGGCGCAGCAGCTCAATGGTCTGATCCAAACATCCTGAGCACTTAAATTCTAGAGAAAGGTCTGACTATGCCGGATCGTCCGAACCGCCCGAACTTGCTCCTGCTCATGGCCGATCAGCATCGTTTCGACTGGTACGGCGCAGCCGGCGCCGATTGGACGCGCACGCCCAACATTGACCGCCTGGCTGCCGGCGGCATCCGCTTCAGCCAGACAACCTGCAACAGCCCTGTCTGCGCGCCCTCGCGCGTCAGTCTGGCATCCGGGCTGCAGCCGCACCGCGTCGGCGCCCTCAGCAACGCCGCTTTCTTGCCTCCTACCACGCCGACCTACTATCAGGCGCTGCGCGATAACGGCTACCGTGTCGGCTTCGTCGGCAAGCTGGACCTGCACAAGCCCGACCCGTACAACGGTCGTAACGGCAATCTGCCGATCACCTATCGCTATGGCTTTACGGACCCGGTGGAGTGCGAGGGCAAGATGCACGCCGGGCAGGGGCCGCGCCCCAACGGTCCCTACAACCAGTACCTCCTGCAACAGGGCAGCTTTGCTGCATTCTGTGCCGATTACCGCCGCCGTACGCGCGAGCTGCCGGTCTGGTACGCCGCCGATTCCGTGCTGCCGGCAGAGGAGTGCGAGGATAGCTATATCGGCCGGCGGTCGTGCGAGTGGCTGCGCGACGTCGCCGATCAGGAATCACCCTGGCACCTGTTCGTCAGTTTCGTCGGCCCCCACGATCCGTGGGACCCGCCGACCGCCTTCGCAGACCATTTCCGCGATGCGCCGATGCCGCCCGCTCTGGCGGACAGCATGGAAGGCAAGCCGGGTTGGCAACGCCAGAAGGCCAGGCGTATGGCCGGAGCGACGCCAGAGGAGGTGGCCGTCGTGCGCCGCCAGTACACGGCATCGCTGGAGTTGATCGACGACCAGATCGGGCAAATTTTGGCGACGCTACAAGAGCGTGGGCAGGCCGAGAACACCTACGTCCTCTACTGTTCCGACCACGGGGAGATGCTGGGTGACCACGGCCTCTACCAGAAGAGCGTTCACTACGAGGCGGCGCTGCGTGTGCCGCTCATCGTCAGCGGACCCGACATTGCCCCCGCCGTGAGCGACGCGCTGGTGGAGCTCGCCGACATCAACCCAACGCTGCAAGAGCTGGCCGGTGTGGCGCCGCGCCCGGAACTGGATGCTCGTTCCCTGCTCTCACTGCTGCGCGACCCGGCGGCCAACCATCGCCAGGTAACGATTAGCCAGCTCGACAACTGCCGCTCGCTGCGCGACCGCGACTACAAGTACGTCTACAACCAGAACGACCTGCCGGAACTCTACGACCTGCGGGAAGATCCAAATGAGCTGGTCAACCTGGCGCCGCGCCGGCCGGAGCTGGTAGGCGAGATGCAACGGAAGTTGACGCGGCGACTGATGTGAGAGTAATGGCGATGGCGGAGGAGGCCAGAGTGGAAGAGAGGACCCACCCGGTGCGACCGACACCCACCCCCCGCCTCGCCGCTCTCCTGCGCCAAACGGCCGCTGGCCACCTCGCTTGCCCCTACTGCCAGGACGCCCTGCAGGCCAGGGTGCTGGACGCTGAGCGTGTGCAGTTCCGCTGCCCCACCTGCGGCTTCGTCGAAGCGCCCGACCGCCTGGAGGAGGGCCGTCGTTAGTGCGGGCTTTCGATGCGCTGTTCAGTCATAAACGCACGCATCCGTAGCTCCGCCCCGGCAGCGTCGTCTGCCGCGAGCTCCCCGTCGAGCACCAGATTCAGCAGGCAGGTCTTGATCTGGCCGATGGCCGGGCCCGGCTTGATCCCCGTCAGCGCCATGATCGCTTCGCCATCGAGGGGGCTTTCCGGCTTTACTTCGTGCATCTCGGCGATGGCCTGGCGGCAGCGCTCGATCAGGCGTTCCAGGCGTAGCATGTGGCCGCTGACCTTGCGGGGGTTGGAACTGGTGACATCGGCCCGCGCCAGGTCGAAGAGGCGCTCGATCCGCTCCTCGCCAATCTCGCGGACAAAGCGGCGGATCGCGCTGTCGGTCCAGGTGTCGGTGTCGGAGGCCGGTCGCATGTGGAATGCGATCAGGGCCAGCACCTCTTTGGTCGTGGCGGTGTCATAGCGCAGGCTGGCCAGGATGTCGCGGGCGATGCCGGCGCCGACCCGTTCGTGCTCGAAGAAGTGGACCTGACCGTTGGTGACGCTGAGCGTGCGCGGCTTGCCGACATCGTGGAGCAGGGCCGCCAGGCGCAGCGTAAGGTCCGGCGGTGTGTTCTCCACGACGCGCAGCGTGTGGGTGAGCAGGTTCTTGAAACGCTGCTTGCCTTCGTCGGTGAACCGCTTCATAACGTCCACCGGCGGGGCGATCTGGGCCATCAGGTCCAGTTCCACCAGCAGGCGCAGGCCAAAGGCGACGCGTGGTGAGAGCAGAATTTTGTCTAGCTCGTCGCGGATACGCTCGCGGGAGACAATGGCCAGACTGGCGGCCGTCCGGCGCACTGCCGCTTCGGTGCCGTCGTCGAGTTGGAAGCCGAGTTGGGCGGCAAAACGCACGACGCGCATGAGCCGCAAGGGATCTTCGGCAAAGCGCTGTGCCGGGTCACCGGTGATGCGGATGCGCTGCCGGCGCAGATCGCGGATGCCGCCGGCCGGGTCAAGCAGGGGACCGTCGGTCAAGTTGACCGCCAGGGAGTTGATGGTGAGGTCTCGCCGGATCAAGTCTTCCAGGATGTCGTCGCCGAAGGTGACCTCCGGGTGACGGTCGTCAGCGCGGTAGACATCCTTGCGGAAGGTCGTGACCTCGATAGTTCCCGTTTCGGTGCTCAGGCCGATCGTGCCGAAGCGCTTGCCGACTTCGTAGGTGGGCCAGCCCAGATGGCGAACGATCGTCAGCGTCGCGTCGGGCGCGGCGTCCGTGGCGAGGTCGACATCTTTGTCTGTAAGCGCCGATTCCAGCAGCAGGTCGCGCAGGTAGCCGCCAACGAGGTACAGGCGGCGGCCGTGGCGCCGGAACTGCGCCTCCAGGCGGCGCAGTGCTGCCTGCTGTAAGGCAACCGAACGGACCCGCTCGCCCAGCGCGTCAAGGTTGATCTCCTGCTGCTCTGCGGCCATCGTCCCGTTTGCTCGTTCTGTCGTTCCTGCCGACGCAGCCCCGGCGGCGGCCCAACCTTGTAGTGTATCGGATAGGCCGATGGTCCCAGCGTCCGGCGGCATCGGTGGCGGTGCGGGTAGGAACGGCTACCGCGCGGGACACTGAGCCACGTACAATGGTCATACCGGGCGGCAGACGCGCTGGTTGCAGGATGCCAGGCAGGAGAGTGGCGGCGATGATGAGACTCATTGGGCGCCGCAGTCCCGCCGAGGAGGAAGAAGCGTATTTGGATGATGAATCCTCCGAGCAAGCCCCGGCAGAAGAAAGTAACGACCTCCTGACCCTCTTGGATCGGTTGGAGCATGCCCTGACGAACGCCGGCCGCGTCCCGATGACCGGTCGGTTGCTCGTCGACGAAGAGGCGCTGTATACCATCCTCGATCAGATCCGCACCTCCGGCCAGGCCGGCATCCGGCAGGCGCGCGCTATCGTGCGCCACCGGGATCAGATCATGGATGAGTCGCAGCAGGAAGCCGCGCGCATTGTCGCCGAAGCGACGGCCCAGGCCGCTGCGATGCTGGCGGACGGGGGCCTGGCCGAGCGGTCAGCCCGCCGGGGGCGCGAACTTCTGGACGACGCTGAGCGCCAGGCGCGCGAAGTCGAGGCCGAGGCCGACCAGTACGCCGGACAGGTGCTTCTGGCGCTTCGCGAGCGGCTCAACCGAATTCAAGCGGTGTTGCAGGAGGGCGATATTGCTACCGAGTAGCGCACGGCGCTACCCGGAAGTGAGAGGAGTCCCTTTTTGTCTTACCCATCGGACGAGCGCCCAGAGAGTGGTGCAGAGCAAGCAACTGACAATGCCGGCCTAAGCGGCGACACGGAGGAGGCACGCCCGGCCCGTCCCCGCCGCAGGCGCGGCCGCCGAACGACCGCGGCAGAGCGCCAGGAGGCCGCCGGCGACGATGCCGGCGACGTGATTGAGCCGTCCACCCAAGACGAGAACAGTGTCATTGAGGTCGAACCCGAGCTCCTGGCGGCCCAGGAAGTGGAAAGCTTCGGCGTGAGCCCACGTGACGTGCTTACTTCCGCGAGTACCGGGGTCCCTGGGCGCGTCAATTCCTTCGATCAGGAACTGCCACCGACTCAACCGCCGCCTGCGGTGCGCGTACCGTCAGCCGGTAGCCAGGTCGGCGTGCCGCCGCGCCCGCGCCAGGGCAGTTATGGGCAGAGCGTACAGCAGCCACGCTCACCCCAGGGTGGCCAGCGCCAGGTCCAGCAGCGTTCACCGCGCGTCCCCTCGTTACCGCCGGGGGTACCCAGCGCGGCGGCCTTGGACGAGGTGGAGCCGAGCCGCTCCCCAGCGCCGGCGCGAGCCGAGCCGCAGGGCGACCTGGCCCTCCTGTTGCACGGCTTCGAGGAGATTCAGCAACGCAACACCGATCGCATCCTGGCGGCTCTCCGTCAGACCGGCGGCAGTGACAGCTCGGCGTCGCGCACCCAGAACTCGGCGGAGCGCGTCGGGGTCTTTGTCGATGTGCCGAATCTGGTCTATGCAGCGCGCTATCTCAACCGCTGGATCGACTTCGGCCGGCTGCTGGAGCGCCTCCTCAACGGTCGCCGCCTGATTCGTGCTCACGCCTACAGTCCCACTGACCCCGATCCCTCCGCCGATCAGCAGTTCCTGACGCCAGTGAAGGCCCAGGGCTACCGCCTGACGACCAAGAACTACCGGACCTTCGCCAGCGGCGCCAAGAAGGCCGACATGGATCTTGACCTCTGCATGGATGTGGTCCGGCTGGTCGTGGCGAAGGCCGTGGAGTGCATCGTGCTGTGCAGTGGCGACGGGGATTTTCTGCCGCTGCTGGATTTCTGTGCGGATAACGGCGTGCGCGTGGAAGTGGCATCGTTCGTGGAAGCCACCTCCGACGAGCTACGGCAAGCTTGTGACCGCTTCTACAACCTGTCGGCGATGGAAGGCATCCGCCTGTCGCGCCCGCTGGGAACGGCAAACGCATAGGCGTTCGTTTGCGGATCAAATGGTTCACGGAGGCATCGCCACTTTCGTGTTACCGACCGCGCGGGGCAAACGAGCGACTCGGCCGGTGCAGCGGATTCGGGTGTCAGCGCTATGTCGCTATGGAAGGAGAAGGCATGTCAACAACGGAGTCGGGTGAGTTGATCCTGGAGGCCACCGGGATCGCCGGAGGCAAGGTCGGCGATTTCGCCCAGGACCGCTACGATCACATGCAGTACCGCCGCTGCGGGCGTAGCGGCATGCTGCTGCCGGCGATTTCGCTGGGCGGCTGGGAGACGTTCGGCGGCTATCGCGGACCGGAAGTGGCCCGCCAGTGCCTGCTGCGCGCCTTTGACCTGGGCATCACCCACATTGATTTGGCCAACAACTACGGAAAGCCGGCTGGCAACTCGGAGATCGTCTGCGGCGAGATCATCCGCCGTGACCTGCCGCGCGATGAACTGATCATCAGCAGCAAGGCCGGCTACCGCATGTGGCCGGGCCCCTATGGTGAGTGGCTTTCCAAGAAGTATCTGGTGGCGAGTTGTGAGCAGAGCCTGAGGCGCACCGGGCTGGAGTACTTCGATATCTTCTACCTCCACCGGCCGGACACTACCACGCCGCTGGACGAAAGCCTCGGCGCGTTGGATCAACTGGTTCGTCAGGGCAAAGTGCTCTACGGCGGCGTCAGCAGCTTCAGTGGCGCCCATTTCGCCGACGCAGTTCGCATCTGCGAGCGCCACGACTGGGCGCCGATCACCATCCATCAGCCGTCCTACAACCTGCTGAACCGCGGCATCGAGAAGGATCTGCTGCCGCAGACCGAGCGCTCCGGCACTGGCGTGATCGCCTTCGTGCCGCTGGCCAGCGGCATGCTGACCAGCAAATACCTCTCCGGCGACATTCCGGCGGACTCGCGGGCGGCGCTGCTGTGGGGCGAAGAGAATGCCCGGCGGCGCCTGACGCCCGACCGGCTGGACAAACTGCGCGCCTTAAACGCTATTGCCGAGGCGCGCGGCCAGAGCCTGGCGCAAATGGCGCTTGCCTGGATCCTTCGACTTCCGGCCATTACCAGTGCCCTGATCGGCGCATCCAAGGTGGAGCAGATCGAAGAGAACGTCAAAGCGCTGGACAACCTGGAGTTCAGCAAGGACGAACTCAGCGCGATCGACCGCCTCACCGCCTGACTGACGTCCCCGATTGCCAAGCTGGAGGATGGGGGGATCAGGGCGCTCTGGACGGTATACTGAAGCGTTGCCG
>DHIZ01000099.1:0-3116 GCA_002404055.1 Chloroflexi bacterium UBA4733 | reverse complement strand
GCGGTAAGCCGCACCGGCCGGGCTGCTCCGGTCAGCGCCTGGAGGGACGGCCAAATGATCGAACTCATCGTGGAAAGTGTTCGTGGCAGCCTTATCACGAAGGAGCGCGTGCTGATGCTGCGCGAGCGCGAACGCGAGCGCTATCTGCCGATGCACATCGGTGAATCGGAAGCGCTGTGCATTGCCGTCGCGCTGCAAAAGGCTCCGATCGCCCGCCCGCTGGCGCCGGACCTGCTCAAAGCGGTCATTCAACAACTGGGTGCGCGCATGACCCAGGTGGTCGTGACAGACCTCATCGACGATACCTTTCACGCTCGGTTGATCCTCGATATGCAGGGGCGCCATATTGAGGTCGATGCCCGACCCAGCGATGCCATCGCGCTGGCGTTGCGGTTGCAGGTACCGATCTATGCCGAAGAGGGCGTGATGTCGCGCGCCGGCTATATCCCGCAGCCGGAGCGCAAGGAGGAGTCACGCGGCGGCCGCATGCGGGTTGAGCACAGGCCCGATCCGGTCGACCCGGCGAAGCTCGGCGCATTCGTGGACTTTATCGGGTCCCTTGACGATCTCGATGACCTGGGCAAGCCGCAGAAGTAGGCGTTACCTGATGCACGTTGCCGAAGTGGCAGAGACCGACGAGTATACTATTGCGATGAGGTGCCAATGGCGATGTCCCTGACCGAGATGGTCATTCGCGGCCTGGTGGCCGATTACAATGTTGCCTGCAGCGTCTGCGGCACGCGCTTCCGTCGCTCCGGCATGCGCGTCGTGCGTCGTGAAGACGACGTCTGGCAGATCAGCGCGCGCTGCCCAAGTTGCGAGAAGATCACCCTGCTCATGGTCAAGCTGGATGCCGCCGGCATCGTGTCGGATATCGAACTGAGCCGCACGGAACAAGAGCGCTTCGCGGGCGTGCCGGCAATCAATGCGGATGACGTGCTGGACCTTTCCGGGTTCCTGGCGACGTTTGATGGTGACTTCAAGGCCTTTTTTGCCCAGTACGATCCACCACCGGCAGCGGCGGAACAGGCCGAAGGGGAACTCGCGCCGTAACGGCAGCGGCGGGGCAGTTTCCACGCTGGCTCACTTCCATGGCAACTGAGGCTCGCATAGGCATAAAGGGGGAACGATCCTTGCGTCTGCTCCTCTACCCCGACCCTGGGCCGCGCTGGCGAGCGGCGCTTGCCGGCGCGGCGCCTGGCGTGGAGGTGTTGCTGGCGAGCGATGTAGCCGAGGCCATTCAATTGATCGCTCAGGCCGATGCGCTCTATGGCAACCTGACCCCTGCCATGTTGCAGGCAGCCCGGCGGTTGCGCTGGGTCCAGACCCCGATGGCGGGGCTGGAGCGCTATATGTTCCCGGAACTGGTGGTAAGCTCGCTCACGCTCACCAACGCGCGCGGCATCTACAGCGATGTCATCGCCGACCACGTGTTTGCCTACGTCCTGGCGTTCGCTCGCGACCTACCGCGTCTCCTGCGGGCCCAGCAGGAGCGGCGTTGGCTACCGGAGTCGCAAGTGCTGACCTTTCAACTGCAAGGGCTGACCGCCGGTATCGTCGGCTTCGGCGGCATCGGCTCGGAGGTAGCACGGCGCGCACAGGTGGTCGGCATGGCCGTGCTGGCGGTTGACCCCGCGCCACACTCTGAGGTGGAAGGCGTCGTTGTCTGGGGACCAGAGCGTCTGGACAACCTGCTGGCCGAGTCGGACTTCGTCATCGTCTGCGCCCCGGAGACTCCAGAGACGCTGGGTCTGTTCAACGCCGAGCGCTTTGCCAAAATGAAGCGCGGCGCTCGCTTCATCAACATTGGGCGCGGCCGCGTGGTGCAACTGAACGCCTTGACGGAAGCCTTGCAGCGTGGCCACCTGGCCGGAGCAGCCCTCGACGTGTACGAGACGGAGCCGTTGCCGCCGAACCATCCGCTGTGGGACCTGGAGAACGTGCTCCTTACGCCCCACAGCGCCGCCTATGCAGTGCCGGCTGAGGAGCGGCGGCTGGCGTTGGTCGTGGAGAACATCCGGCGTTTCGTGGCAGGGGAGCCGCTGCGCAACGTGGTGGTGAAAGAGCGCTGGAGCTGAGCGGCGTTCGGTTCCGACCGGTCGTCACGCTAGTGCCGGCACGTCCACCCAGCGCCGTTCCTGCCAGGATTGGCGGCCGAGCTCAGCCAGTTGCACGCCTTTGGCGCCTTCCATGAGGTCCCAGGGGAACGGTGTGCCGCTGACGACGTGGCGCAGGAAGAGTTCCCACTGCACTTTGAAGGCGTTGTCGGGTTCCAGGATGTCCGGTACCTCCAGCCACTGGTCGCGGAAGCGCAGCGGGTTGGCGATGTCCGGGTTCCAGATCGCCTTCGGCGTGTTGACGCGGTGCTGGGTCCGGCAATCGCGCAAGCCGGCCACGGCGCTGCCCTCGGTGCCGTCGACATGGATCGTCAGTAGTTCGTCGCGGTAGACGCGCACGCACCAGGACGAGTTGAACTGGGCGACAGCGCCGCCGGCCAGCGCGAAGGTTGCATAGGCGGCGTCCTCGGCGGTGCAGGTGTAGGGCTGGCCTTGCTCGTCCAGCCGTTGCTCAATGTGTCGAACGCCCAGGCAGGAGACCGCCTGCACGGGGGCGATGATCTCGTCCAGCACGTAGCGCCAGTGGGCGAACATGTCCAGGATGATGCCGCCGCCTTCGTCGGCCTTGTAGTTCCAGGAGGGCCGTTGGACCGGCTGGGCATCCTCCAGCACCCAGTAGCCGAACTCGCCGCGCACGGCGATGATGCGGCCGAAGAAGCCGCTCGCCACCAACCGGCGTAACTTGATCAGGCCCGGCAAGAACAGCTTGTCCTGCACCACACCGTTCTTGACGCCGGCTTTTCGGGCCAGGCGGGCGAGATCAACGGCCGTTGCCAGGCTCGTGGCGATCGGTTTCTCACAGTAGATGTGCTTGCCGGCGGCAATGGCGGCCCGTAGCCCCTGTTCGCGCAGGCTGGTGGTCTGCGCGTCGAAGTAGAGCGTGTCATCGGGATTGGCCAGGCAGGCAGCGAGGTCGGTGCTCCAGCGGCTGATGCCGTGCTCTCTGGCGAGCGCCTCCAGGCGGCCGGCGTTGCGCCCGACCAGGATCGGGTCGGGCAT
>DHIZ01000107.1 GCA_002404055.1 Chloroflexi bacterium UBA4733 | reverse complement strand
CAGACCCCTGGCCACCTACTCCCGGCCCTATCCAACTCCCCCTCCCAGGCCTCGACGATGACGCCTAATCCAAAAACCTACCCCTTAAAGCCCATGGAGGGGCCCAGCTCGAACGTCATCTGGTATAACGCCGCACTATTCAAGACGGCAGGGCTGGATCCCTCCGTCGATGCCGTGAACCATTGGACCTGGGGCGACTTTTATGCCAATGCCGCCAAGTTGACCCAGCGGGTAGGTACCAACATCACCGTGGCCGGCTTCGACGGCGTGGCGGCGAACGTGAACAACCTGGCCACGCTCGTTCAATCCGACGGCGCGAGCATGTACGACGCTCAACAGACGGCGGTCGGTTGGGACAACGAAGCCGGCATTGAAACATTACAGTTCATCGCTGACATCAATTCGGGTAAGTGGCCGGGGCAAGCTACCTGGGCCGCGGGTCAAAAGCCGCCGGTCACCAAGAATGGGCGCGTCTTCGACGGCACGGTCGCCATGCAACTCGGCGGGACGTTCCAGGTGGAGTTCTTGGAGAGTGGAGCTTCGGCTCTTGATCTGCGCATGGCCCTGATGCCGCGCGGTCCCCACGGCGCGAAGAACAGCAGCGTGAGCTTTACGAATATGATCACGCTGCCCGTCGGCAGTAAGCATCCGGATGCCGCCTGGACCTTCGCCAGCTACTTCGCCGGACTGGAAGCGCGCACCATTTGCTTGCAGACGACGCAGCGAGCGGAGCAACCGCGCAAGGACTTCTTTGCGTCCCAGGCGTTTGCCTCTATGGCCCAAAAGTTCCCGGATCTGCAGTATGTACCGCAGTACGGAGTGCTGGGGGGTGCCTATCCCTTCATCCAGCCCACCGCCGTGGCTAATGCGGTGAACCCGATCCTCGTACAGTGTGCGGCCGGCAAACAGTCCGCGACGGATGCCATCCGGCAAGCCGCTCAACTGGCTAACGCACTCTTGCGTCAGCCGAGTTGATAGATGAGGAACGAACGCGTGCCCGAGTCCGCGATTACGGTGCGACTAGCGGCGTACCAGGGACGCAGCGTCCCCGGCGATGTCGACGCCAACCTAGCAACCGTTCGGCGTATTCTGCAGGAGGCCGCCGGTCGCGGCGTCGATTTCCTCTGCTTGCCGGAGACGTTCCTGAGCGGCTACGGTGACCGCCAAACGATCGAGCGGGGAGCACTCGCCGTCGACGATCCGAGGCTTGTCGAGTTGACGGTCCAGACTGGGCAACACGACATCGTGCTGCTCGTGGGCCTGGCCGAGCGGCGGGAGAAGGACAACATCGCCAACAGCGTGGTGATCTTGCACCGCGGTCAGCTACTCGGTGTCTATCGCAAGACGATGCTGACCAGTAGCGATGCTGACGTGATGCGTTTCTCCCGCGATTACGACCTGCCAGTGTTTCAGGCCAAGGGACTCACCTTTGGCTGCATCATTTGCGCCGACTCCTCGTTCTTTGAGACTGCTGCCACTATGGCGTATCGCGGTATGACCATTCTCTTCAGTCCACACTTCAATTGCATCCCGCCCCAGGGCATGGACGACCACCGGATTCGGGTACGCAATAACCACATTGGTCTGGCCGCGCTGCTCGATGTGTACGTCGTGCGCAGCAACGTCGTCGTGACGGACCGTGAACGCTGTCTTGGCTACGGCGACAGCGCTATTTTTGATCCACGGGGCCACCCGATTACCGAAGCCGGCCTTTTCCGTGAAGCGCTCATCTTCGCGGATGCGACGATCCCGCAAGACCGTGTGCAAGGGAAGAACCGACTGCGCGATCGTGTGCCAGAGGAAGTACGGGAACAACTCAGCGAGGCCATGCGAGGGTATAAAAGCACGGGGGGGACTGAGCCGGCGGTTCGCTGTTGAGCGCCTGGAGGGGAACGGAGTGGCGCAGCGGGAACGGGGACCGTCATCTCCGCTACTACTACCCGGTCGCTATCATCCATTGCCCACCCCACTTACGTATGCCGGCCAAAAGGCCGGTGTGACGATCGAGACGGTTGGCTATTCGGACGTGACGAAGCTGCTGACACTCCTGGTCGGTGGCGCGCCACTGGACTTTGCCACACTCGCCGGTGGCATCATCGCCACACTCGGTTGGAAGGGCGCGCTGACCAACCTCACCGCTTACCTGGAGCGAGATAGGGAGTTGATGCGAGAAGTTCGCTGGGAGCGTATGTTCCCCGATGAGTTGGAACAGGCCTTCGCCGCCTGTCCGTTGCTGTACTTCACCTATGGGCTGTGCGAGCCCCATGGTCCGCACAATGCCCTGGGCCTGGACGAACTCAAGGCACACGGTTTGGCCTGCGCCGCCGCCCACAGCACGGGGGGCATCGTGGCGCCACCCAGCTTCTGGCACATCCACGGCTTCGGCGGCTACAACATCTGGGCCGAGCGGATGGTCGGGGAGACACCCCGACCCTGGCTCTCCTGTGTGCCGCCGTGGGTCTTCTTTCGCAACGTCTGCTACCAGGTGCGCACCGCGGACATGCTCGGGTTCCACGCTGCCCTTTTCATCACGGGTCACTACGGCCGGCACAGCCTGGACTTCAAGCGCCTGGTCGAGCTCCTCCAGCCGCATGTCGGTACACGCCTCTTCTTCCTGCAGGACAGCGAGGCGAACCGGCCAGGTTTCGACAGCGATGGCAAGAGCAGCGGTGACCACGCCGGGAAGGTTGAAACGTCTCTGCTCTGGGCGCTCGAGCCGGACTGCGTCGATGTCTCGCGCCTGCCACCTCCCGGCACGCCTATTCCGCAGTTCGGCATGGGACCGACGGCGCACCAGTCGAATCGTCTGGTCGGTGAGCGCATGGCGGCCGACATCGTGCGCAACCTGGGCGCAAAGGGTCAGGAGTTGCTGGCCGAGTACGACCGGTTGCAGCCCCGCCATACCTTCCGCACCTTCGCCGACGTGGAGGAGTTCTGGAGCGCCGAGGTGCAGCCGAAACTCGGGCAGTTCGCTTGCATGCAGGAATCGTGGGACGGCTCACCGGCGCCCTCCGTTGACTCGGTCTGGCGCGAGAACTGGCAGGTGTCGGGCCAGTAGACGATCCCACTCAGTGCCGCACATCGACGTCGGTGTACTCCGTGTGATAACCGGCCCAGCTTCGACTGCGTCGGTCGGCAACCGTGTCATCCGGCACCGGGCGGGCGACGAGCCGGCCGTCGGCGACAGCCGCGCTGGACCGGTCCTGATGCCGGCGCACCAACTCCTGCCGCAGTGTCTCTGCCTGCCCCGCGAAGGCCGGGATGCCTGCCAGGTTGTGGCACTCCAAGGGGTCCGCGCCGAGGTCGAAGAGTTGCTCGGCGCCGCCCTGCGGGTACCAGAGGTACTTCCAGCGGCCGTCGGTGAGGCCGATGCTGGCCGGTAGCGGCCGCGCTCCGCGCGTCAGCGCCGGCGCGCCGCCAAGCAGAAACTCCAGGTGGCGCCGGGGCTGGTCGAGCTCGCCCCGTGCGGCGGCAAGCAGGTCCTGGCCATCGCAGTCCGCGCTCGGCGTGCCGCCGGCGGCCGTGACCAGCGTCGGCAGGATGTCGGCGAGCGTCGCCAGGTCGCCGACCGTCGTCCCCTGCGCCCGTCGATCCCAGCTTCGGGGCGGGCGCAGCACGAAGGGCACGTGGGCGGAGGGCTCGTGGAAGAAGCCCTTGCTGCCCATGTGGTGATCGCCCAGGTACTCCCCGTGGTCGGAGGTGTAGAGGATGAGCGTCTCGTTGAACAGGTCGACGTCCTGCAGGCCGGCGAAGATGCGGCCCAGATTATAGTCGATCTGGGTGATCAAGCCGTAGTAGGCCGAGCGCGCCTCGCGGATGATCTCCGGTGGCAGTAGATCGTAGGACTGCGCCTGGCGGCCGCGTTTGAGGGCGTACGGGCAGTGCTCGTCGTCCGACCAGTCGCCGTACACCGGCTCGGCAATGGCGCAGCCACGGTACATCGAGTAGTAAGGCTCAGGCGGGTCCAAGGGTGGATGGGGCTTGGAAAAGGAGCACCAGAGGAAGAAGGGTACTGTGGGGTCGCGGCGGACGCGAATGTACTCCAGGCACTGCTCGGCGATCCAGTTGGTGAGCGTCTGGCTTTCCGGGACCGTCGCCATCGTGGGATAGAGCTCGTTTTGGCCGAGGCCGTGGCGCATCGGCTGGAGAGAGGCGCCTCGCCGGATCATCTCCCGGTAGTAGTCGTCGGGGAGGATCATCTCGTCGAAGCCGTGCCGCAGGCGTTGCGGTCCGAAGTGCATCTTGCCGATGGCTGCCGTCTGGTAGCCTAGCGCGCGCATGTAGGCCGGCAACGTTCGCTCTCGCCCCATGACGGTCGACGTCTGGCCGTTCCGTGCCATGCCGTGGGAGGTGACGAACTGGCCGGTCATGATGGAGACGCGCGAGGGGACGCAGCTCGGGCAGTCGGCGTAGGCGGAGGTGAAGGTCAGGCCCTCGCGGCGCAACTGATCGAAGTGGGGGGTGCGCAGGAAGCGCGGGCCGGCTCCGCCGGCGGCGTCAAAGCGCTGCTGGTCGGTGGTGATGAGCAGA
Organism: Chloroflexi bacterium UBA4733; assembly: GCA_002404055.1. The sequence continues at coordinate 66,489 of DHIZ01000107.1, read as the reverse complement.
ATGTTCGGTTGGGTGGTCGCCACGTCTGTCTTGTACCTTTCATTCCTACCTCCAACGATCAGGCAGTACCCGCCTGGGCCTGTTGCAGGAGCGACCGCATTTGTTGCGTGGCTATGGTCATCCCGGTCTTGGCGTCCTCCTTGTTGGCCAGGATGTTGGCGCGTTCGGTGTAGTAGGGCTTCTTCACCACGTCGTTGTTCGGCAGCACCTGCACCGGCTTGCCGTACTTGGAGGCGATATCGTAGACGAGTGCGACGTGCGCGGGAGCTTTGTAGTCCTTTTGCTGCTCGGCGGTCCAGCCAGCCAGTGCCGTGAGCTTGCTTGGCAGGTTGCCTGGCAGGACCACCAGGTCGGCCGTCTGGTTGCGCGTCCACCAGGAGAGGAAGGCCCACGCCTCCTTGGGATGTGGCGACTGCGCCGGCAAGGAGTGGGCGGGGGCGCCCTTTATTACGGCAACGCGACCTTTTGGACCTTGCGGTGGGACGGCGATGTCGAAGTCCAGTCCCTGCACGCTGCGGTACAACTGGATCCGGTAGGAGCCGCCGATGGACATCCCCAGGCGCTTGGTGGAAAACGCCCCGAACGGCGCCCCTTGCGCGAAGGCGCCACCATTGTTGAGGCTCCCCGGTGGTGAGACCTTGTATTTGTAGATGAGATCCTGCCAGTACTGCAGCCCATTCACGCTGTCGGTGGAGTCCACAAGGATCTGGCTGAGGTCCGAGATCGCAAAGTCCCAGCCGTAGGAGTAGAGCAGGGTGCGCGTGAAGTATTCCAGATTAAACCCAAAGGAGGAATCGGCTGCGCCACTCCCTGCCTTCGTCAGCTTCTGCGCCGCCTCGAGCAGATGATCCCACGTCCAGCTCTCATCCGGCGGCTGTACGCCGGCCGATTGGAACATGGCGGTGTTGTAGAAAAGGGGTGACGTGGCGAACATGGTGTACCAGGCGTAGTAGCTGCCGGTCTTCTGGGGCCATCGTCCCAGTTCCTGCGCCACCTGCACGTAATCGGTGACGCTGATCTTGTCCTGCTTCAACAGCGGATCCAGCGGTACAATCGCTTTCTGCTCACCGAGGGGCTGGCTCATCTTCCAATCGGTTTCCGCGAGGCTGGGAACCGAGCCGCCGGCGATGCGAGCCGTGAGCGCGGTCATGTAGTCCCCCGTCAGCGGCTGCTGGACGATCTTGACGTTCGGGCTGACCTTCGCGTATGTATCAATGAGGTGCGTATAGGCGTCCTTCATCGGCTGGTTGGTGAGCCAGGAGGTAATCTCCAGGGTCACCGCTCGCGCCCCTGGCGCCACTGCGCTCGCTGTCGCGGAGGTGGCGGCCGTCGCCGGGCTGCTCGTCGCCGAGCTTGTGGCAGGATGCGCCGAGCTAGCGGCGCTGCTCACCGAGGATGAGACGGGCGCGATGGCAACGCTCACGCTGGCGCTGGAGGAGCCGGTCGTGCTCACGGTCGCTCCTCCGCCGCAGGCGGCCAGCAGTCCGAGGCCGGGTAGCGCCAGGGCGTGCGCCGTTCCGCGCAGCAGCCGGCGCCGGCTGAGCAACGAGGAGGCGTAGCGAGCATGCGCGAACATGGTGGTTTCCTTTCTCCGCATTTCTGGTGGAACGATCTACATGGCTCGGGTTGGCAGTAGCGTTCTGGTTGCGCCACACCTCCCTCCTGAACACGGACGCCGCCTCATGTATCGGCCAGGACATCCCACAGCACCGGGCCGGTCGCCTGGCGCGGCACCGGGATACCGGAGAGGTGACAGAGCGTCGGGGCGACGGCGCTGAGCGGCGCGGCCAGCGGCCGGCGGTAGCCGGCACGCACGCCGGGTCCGGCCAGCAGGAAGAAGGGATCAGGGGTGTGGTCGCCGCTGTTGACCGCCGGCCAGTCCCAGGAGCCGTAACGGCCGTCGCCGGCCTGCTCGCGCGCCTGCACGAAGCGGCGATCCCGCTCTTCGTCCGAGGTCCACGGCTGCACGAAGATGTCACCTACCCGTTCCCCACCCACGCCGAGCACGGCAGCCTCGTCGATCGGCCAGACCGTGCGCAAGGCTCGGCCACCCTGCCCGCCCGAAGGGGCAGCAAGCAAGAAGTCGATCAGCCGGTCGCGCTCGCGCCGGTATTCTTCACCGGGCGCGACGCTGCCATCGGGGTCGCGGCCACGGACGTTCATCCAGACGTAGTAGCTATAGGCGTAGGCGCGGCTGCGACTCCAGTCGATCCTGCCGTTGGAGCGCACCAGCCAGCCGCCTTGCTCCAGGAGCGCATTCAGGTCGGGATAGGAGGTGAGCGCGGGCGGCGCGCTGCGGCTGCCGTGGTCGGAGACCACCGCCATGATTGCGTGCTCACCCGCCGCTTCCCAGGCGGCGGCAATGAGCCGGTCGGCCTGGACAAACAGGCGCTCCCATACGGCCAGCGCCTCCGGCTCCCGCGCCGGGTCGTAGAGTGGATGGCGCGGCTCCGTGGCGAAGCCGAGCAGATGGTTCGTCCAGTCGGTGCTGTGCCACTTCAGCATGCACAGGTCCCAGTCGGCCTGGCCCAGGACGTGGCGCAGCGCGCGTTCGTACCAGGCGCCCTGCAACACCTGCTCCTCGAGGTAGGTCGCCACGTCGGACGCGCCGCTGAAGACGACCTGCTGCCGCGATGGTTGAGCCGTGAACGGCCCAGCCACCTGCAAGAGCTCCTCGGCCAGCGACGGCGGGTAGGCGAACTCGCCGAGCGGATAGATCTCGCCCAGGTACAGGTGGACGTCCTGTCCGTCGGGAGAGAGTCGCAGTAGCTTGGCCTGGAAGGCGGCCGGCGCGGCGCCGCGGTCGGTCTCGAACTCGTGACGCAGCCAATCGCTGCGCTCGCCCAGGCGCAGGGTGACCAACGGCCGTTCGGCGTCGCGTTCGGTATACAGGCCGAGCCGCTCGTATCCCGCCTGGCCGGGCCAGAGCAACGACCAGAGGGGAGCCACCCGGCGGTAGCGACTCTGCTCACCGGGTACGACCGGCAGCTCGGCCGCCAGCAGAGGCGCCCCGCCGGCCGGCAGGTGCGACCAGCCCTCTGCTGGACCAAAGGAGACCGCCAGCAGGTGCGCGCGCCGGCCACGTTGGGCAAGAGGATTGTCCTGTGCGGGCGGGTTAGTGACGTAGCCACGCACCTCCTGCAGCGCGCGAATGGCGCTGTCGGGCCGCCCGTCCTCGCCGACATGCAGCAGCCGCTCCGCCGACTGGAAGGGAGAGGAGTGCGGCCAGTCGAACACCGCCGCCGTCCGGCCGGAGCGTTGCGCCGCCAACCAGAGTGGCTCGGCCTGCAGCCGGTCGGCGGGGAAGCTCGTGACGTGGCGATCCAGCGGCTCCCCCGCCAGGTGCATCGACATGTTGCAGCCGTGTACCATGGGCGGCGCGCCGGTGGCGATCGAGGCCCAGTTGGTACCGGTGTCCACGGGATAGAAGGAGGTCATCGGGCAGAGCGCGCCGCGCTCCATGAGCCGCCGCACCGTCGGCATGACGCCACGATCCACCCACGTGAGTAGCCAATCCAGGGACACCGAGTCAATGCCGAGCAGGACGACGCGTTGGTTGGGCATGCGCGCTGCAGCTCCCTTCACGGAATGATCAGACCGGTCGATGGTGGCCCCGTGCGCATTAAAGTCACCTCATACGAGAATGATACCGATGTCCTGATACCGTTGTCAAGACGCGCAAGCGGTTCGATCAGGAGGGGCGCCGGGCCCACAGTGATCGTGCCCGAGATGGCTACGGTGTGGCCTGCCAGATCGCGGTACTGACGAGAGCCGGGCGGCGCCGTGTAGTCGGCCGGCCCAGCCGTGCTCCAGACCACGACCGCCTGGTAGCCTCCCGACCGGCTGAGCGGGCACGTCCACAGGCCATTCGGGTCGGCTGTACAGGGGCCGGTCATTGTGGCGCCAACCAGCCAGGTGTAGACCTGGTTGTACGCGAGGCCGGCGTCCGTTGGCGCCTCGGCGGCGTCGTCAATCGTGCCCCAACCGTTGCTGGCGCCCCCTTGCCCCCACGCATACCAGTAGACACGCTGCAGATTGTCGGAGGCATAGCTGCTGGCCTGCAACAGGTACCATCGCGCCAGCCACGCGCTCTGCGCCTGCGGATCGGGCACGTTCGTGGTCACGCCCCAACTGCCTTCGGTGTCGAACATCGGTTTGCCGGCCATGCCATTGGCGTCGAAGACCGCGCGCATGGTGTGGACCTTGGTCAGGATCGAGCCGTAGCACTGGGGGGTCGGACACGCAGTTGAGGCGTCCTGCTCCGGCTCGGGAAAGGGGGTGGCGCCGGTCCGCCCCATGTAACCGTGCCAGGCGCCGATGTCGGCGTAGCTCGCGCCTCCCGCCTGTAGGTAGCCGGCCATCCAGTCCGACGCGCTCACGACCCCGTTGACAGAGCCAACCGGTCCGGTCGGCGCGGGGGTCAGGACCTGGGCTGCGGGGTCGATGGCCTTGATGATGGTATACGCGCTGCGAGCCAACGTCACCATGTCGGCATAGCTCCCGGACCAGAAGTTGCGCGCATTCGGCTCATTCCAGAGTTCGTAGAACTTGATCCGTCCCTGGTACCGCGTGGCGACGGCGGTGACATAGTCCTGCCAATCCTGGAGTCTGGCTGGTGGCGAGGTACAGATCCCCACGTTCGCCACACGGGTCCGGCACGAGCTCGGATTCGCCGCCGCCCACGGTGGCGTGCCACCAAGGTCGTACAGGAAATCGACCCCGTGGCGGTCGGCCTGGTCGAGGTCGGCGTCCACGGTGTTCCAGTTGAAGACCCCCGGCGACGGCTCATTCCAGGGCCAGCCGAAGTTGGGTGGCTTGCCCAGGGCGCCCAGGCTCAACGCCGGGTAGGCGGTCGCTCGGGTCGTCGTCATGCCGAAGAAGCTTGCCGGGATGGGACTGGCGGCGCCGGCGTCCGCTTCCCAGGGGAAACGCTGGCTGTTCAGCCGGGAAACCAGGCCAGTGGGACCATTGATCCAGGTCATAGAGCCATTCGTGAATGCCGTCCAATTATCCGCCTTGCGCCAGACCAGCAAGCCATTCGTGGTGTGCTGCTGGGCGTCGCCATTCGCCGCAAAGGCCTGCTGGTCGACACAGTTACCCACATCGGCCGAGTCCAGGTCGTGCAGCGTCTGGAAGCCCAGGATGAACTGGCACTGCCTATCGGCCCGGATGGGGGTGGCCGATAGCAGTAACCATGCGAGCAGCAAGCCGAGGCATCGTCGTCCGCGCATCGTGGTCCTCTCAGTTCACCGGCGCCCGCTCCAAGGACGGCAGCGATGATCGCACGGTCCTTGCCGTGCTTGCTCACGTCGGCCCAAGCTGCTGAGCAGCCAGGCTCCGCCTTCTACCCCAGCAGCCCCTCCAGCGCCTGCCGCGCCTCCGCCGGATTGAATTGCTGCGGCCCCGGCCCACCTTTATAGGCGATGCGCCCGTCCACCCCGACAATGTAGATGCGCTCCGGCCAGGCCGAGAAGCGCTCGCACGCCGCGTCGTCCATCCCGTCCACCAGCGTCGGCATGCTCAGCCCGAGCTGCTCCGCGCACAGGTGCGCCGCCGCGCGCCGCTCCTCGAAACTGGTGTGCTCGCGCAACAGCACCCCTTCCTGCTCGTTCGCCTGCACCTGCCAGCCGTCGGTGCTGTGCGCCTCGGCGATATACACCACGAAGAACGCCGCTCGCTCACGTTGCTGCTGGTACATCCGCTCCAGGTCGCCTGACCGGCGACGGAACGGCGGTCAGGTATAGCTGCCAAAGAACAGCACCAGTGGCCGGTCGCCCACGAAGCCGTCCAGCCGCTGCTGGCCACTGCCGTCCAGCCGCGCCAACTCCAGATCGGGCGCTGGGTCACCGGCCTGCAGCTGGTCCGGCCGCCGGTAGCGACTGAGGGCGCATGCCCGCGCCTCCTGCCATGCTACATCGGCTGGAGCCGGACTACCCTGTGTGCTGGTGCTCATCGTTTCCACCTTCCTCATGTCTCCCTCCCGGCGCCAACGCCGCCGAGCCACGTTTACTTCGCTCGCGCGTACTGGATCGGCCAGCGCACGGCGTCCGGCGCACCGAGCGCTTTCGCTGCGTGCAGCGGGAAGTAGGGATCACGCAAGAACTCGCGGGCCATCACGATCAAGTCGGCTTGCTCCGCCTGCAGAATCTGTTCCGCCTGTTCGGCGGTCGTGATCAGCCCGACGGCAGCCGTCGCGATGCCGGCCTCCCGGCGGATTTGCTCGGCAAACGGCACCTGGTAGCCCGGACCGATGGTGATCTGCTGCTGCGGAGCCAGACCACCGCCGGAGCAGTCGATGAGGTCGACGCCGCGCTCGGCCAGGGCGCGGGCCAGGCGGACGCTGTCGGCCACGTCCCAGCCGCCGGCTACCCAGTCGGTGACCGAAAGCCGGAAGAACAGTGGCTTGGCGGCCGGCCAGTTTGCGCGCACGGCCTCCGCCACCTCCAGGGCAAAACGGATGCGGTGCTCGAAGCTGCCGCCGTAGCGGTCGGTGCGCCGGTTGCTCAACGGCGACAGAAACTGGTGCAGCAGGTAGCCGTGGGCGGCGTGGATCTCAATCACATCGACCTGGTACCGATCGGCCCGCGCCGCTGCCGCACCATAGGCAGCAATCACGCGCTGGATATCGTCGTCGGTCATGGCGCGCGGTTCGCTGTTGGAGGCGTCGAAGGCAAAGGCGCTCGGCCCGATGGGGGTCCAACCGCCTTCCGTTTCGGCCACCCGGCGATGGCCCTCCCAGGGACGAGTGATGCTCGATTTGCGGCCGGCGTGGAAGAGTTGGAGACCCATGGCAGCCCCCTGGCCACGGACGAAGTTGATGACCGGCGCCAGCGCCTGGCCGTGCGCCTCCGACCAGAAGCCCAGACCTTCGGGGGAGACGCGCCCTTCCGGGCTGACGGCGGCGCCCTCGGTAAAGACCAGGGCGGCGCCGCCAGCCGCGCGGCTGCCCAGATGGACCAGGTGCCAGTCGGTCGCCAGGCCGTCGCGAGCCTCACAGGAGTACTGGTACATCGGCGACACCACCAGGCGGTTGCGCAGGGTGACGCCTCGGATCGGGTACGGCTGAAATAGCCGGGGGGACGATTCCATGGTCAACTCATCTCCAGCACGATTTTGCCGTTGATCTTGTGTTCCAGCAGTCGGAAACGCGCGCGGCTCTCACGATGGCCACAGTTCAGGAGCGCCCCTCCAGCAGGTCGGCAATGCGCAGCGGTCGGCCCGTGCGGGCCGACTGCACCGCTCCGACGGTGACGGCGTGGGTGCGCAGACTGTCGCTGTAGGAGGAGCGGATGGCGGAGCTGTCCCCTGTCTCGACAGCGCGAATGAACGTCTCGTTCATCTTGTAGTTGCCATCCTCGAGCTCGCCACGCAGCACTTCCGGCTCCTCCCTGCCGCGCATGATATGCAGTGCCGCTGGGGAGATGGCCAGGACGAGGTTGCGGGCGACGATGTGGATGTAGCCGCTGACGTTGGGCAGTTGCCGGCCGGCCACCGCGCAAGTATTGACGATCGTCCCGACGGCGCCGCTGCTGAACTGGACGGTCGCCGCGTTCACGTCGTCGATGCTGAGCTGGGGCACCTCCTGCAGCAACAGCGTGCCGGCCGCGGCGTACACGCTGTCGACCTCGCCGGCCAGGTAGCGCATGAGGTCGACCGCGTGGGTGTGCTGCTCGATGAGCATGCCGCCCGACTGCTCCTGAATGCGCCACCACAGCTTGGGCGGCAGACCGCCCAGGCGAATGGCCAGCACCAGGCCGATCGGCACGCCGGCCAGCACCTCCCGCGCCCGGTCGACCAGCGCGCCGTAGCGTCCTTGATAGCCGACCGAGTTGATGACGCCGGCTTCCCGGATATGGGCGTCAATCGCCCGCGCCACGCCCATGTCAATCGCCAGGGGCTTCTCTACCAGGATCGCCTTGCCGGCGTCGATCACCGCATGCTCGATCTCGCCATGGGCAAAGGGCGGCAGCGCCACGTAGACCGCGTCAAGATCTACGGCGTCGAGCATCCGGCGGACGTCCGTGAACAGGGGTGCGGCGAGCTGCTCCGCCGGCGGACGCTCGCGATTGAAGCGGTCCAGACTGCCCCGCACGGCCTCCTCAGACACATCGCACAGCCCGGCAAACTGCACGTTCGGCATGCGCACGAGGTCCAGCCACTCCCGCTGCGCGCGGGCGCCGCAGCCGACAAAACCCACCTTAACCGTCATCCCATTCTCCAGCTAGCGCCTTCACCATCCCGGCCAACTGTAGCAGCCGCAGCCGTGACACCCTGGTTACTGCCGATAGAGTGGCGCGACATCCGACCAGCTCTTCATCCCTTTGTGGATCAGCCGGGTCAGACTATTGCGGGCCAGGGAATCCTCATGGCGGTCGGACGCCACGTCCGTCTTCTTGCGGAAATGCCTCGTCTGATCCAGGATTCGCTCCAGCAGGCGCAGCCGCACTGGCTGATAGATGGGGTCCGCGTAGCGGTTGACCAGTTCTCCCGGATCCGACCGACGGTGGTAGAGCTCGCCTTCCTGCTCTCGACCATAGTACACCAGCCGGTAGTCGGGCGTGCGGACCGCCAGGACCAGCGAGCCGTGCCGGGGATGACCCCACTCGCAGAGTACGGCCTCCTTGCCGGAGTTCGTCGAGCACGCGACCGATCTGCTCGTCGATAATCGTCACCAGCGCGTAGTAGTGGCTGAGTTGCCGGCGCAGTTCCTCGACGTCGGCTGACACATATCCGTGCTGCCACGGCGCGACGGACCGGCCACCGCTCTGCGGGAAGTCCGCTGCGCAGCTACGTGACGCTGATGCCTCCCTTCCCCTTATTCGTGGCGATGATCCCGTTGACAATGTCCTGCACCTGCTTTAAAGCGTCGGCTGGGCTCAGCTTACTGCTGAAGGCGTCGGTGAGTAACTGCCCCTGGGCCACCTTGGCGATGTCGCTAATGGAGACCCACTCACTTGCCGGTTGGGGAACTGTAGCATCAAGCTCCGGCTGCAGGAAGCGTCGACCATCAGGTGGCCCCGCTTTGGCCGGGTCGAGCGCAAACGTAGCAACGGCCGCTCGATTGCCCGGCGTCTGCTGGAAGAGGGTGGGGATCTGGTCCTGCACGTTGGGGGTCATTAGATAGGCCATCCAGGCCCAGGCGTCGTCCTTCACCTTCGACGCCGGGTTCAGGTATACCCCGACGAGGTTGGAGGTGTTGACCGTCTTGCCGGTGGTCGGGCTATAGGGGAAGATGGTCTCGTCCCATTGCTGAAGGTGATCCTTGATGTACCAAGTGTTGGCCCAGTCGCCGATATAAGACATGGCGAGCTCGCTGTTGAGGAATGCCGATGGGATCGCCCCTTCCGCGGTATGCTGGTACTTGCTGGTCTCCGCCATCCAGAAGGAGCTGGAGTTGGTCACGGCGACGCCGTCCCGCACCAGACTGACTGCAAACTCTAATCCGGCGATGGCCTCCGGCGAAGCGATAACGCACTGATCCGAGGTGGTATTGAAGAAGCTACCACCATTCGCGACACAAAAGCCGTAGTAGCCTATTGAGACCGCCGTGTTGATGAACAGACCGGCGCGCTTGACCGTGTTGCCCTGTATCTGGACCAGTTGGGTGGCATATTTCCGCAGGGCATTCCAGTCCCACTGCTTGCCCAGCGTGTTGGGGGAAGGCAGTCCGGCTGCCTGCAACTCGTCCGTGTGGAAGGTAATGACGCCAACCGTCAAGTTGAACGGTGCCGCCATCAGCTTACCGTGATACGTGTGGAACTCGACCAGTGCTGGGTACATCGCGGCAAGATTTGCTGAGGCGTTCTTGTCCGCATGCACGTATCCAGAGATATCCGCGACATTCCCGTTATGAGCGAGGGCCTTAAAGTAGACAGTGTCTCCATAGAAGACATCAGGGCCAGTACCGGAAGCCTCGGAGACGACCACCTTCGTCCAATAGTCAGAAGGCACCGACGCGGCGACGGGTATCTGGTGCGTCTGATTGAACCCATTGGTCAAGGTGGCAAATGCCGAAACGAACGACGGGGCGTACTGCCAAAACTGCACCGCCCCGGTCGCTCTCGCGGGCGCTGCCGCAGTCACGCCGGTTGGGGACACGCTGGCACTGCCTTGCGATCCCCTCGCGGGGGTCTGGCTGGCTTGACTGGATGTCGACGTGGGTGCCGGCTCCTTGGTCGGAGCGGCCGTGCTCACCACCGACGTTTGAGCAGAAGTTGGAGGCCCCGCGCTACGCGCTGTCGCCGACGTGGCCGTGGTCGTCGCGGCATGGCTGCCGGTAGCAGTCGTCACCGGAGAGGTGGCGCCGCAGGCAGCCAGCCCGAACACACCGCCTGCCGCGAGCGCTGCCGAAACGAGCAGCCGCCGTCGTGGGATGCTAGACTGCATGGAATCGCTCCCTCCTGCGCCAATCCTTCGGAAAATCACGCCTCACTGTCCGGTGCTCTGCAGGCGATGGCGTAGCTCGTGGCGGGCACGCTCAAAGACGGCGCGATGGCGAGCCTGGTGCTCCGGGCTGGCCGGAATAGCGAGGGTATCCAGCCAGGTGAGAGCGCCATCGATCAGCGTCAGCATATAGGAGGCGTCGCCGTGATTGAACAGCGCTCTGTCGCCTCCCACAACGTACACTGGTGACGTGTGGGCGGCTACCGGCCGTGGCGCACCCACCCAGGCGCCCAACTGACTCGTGCAGCGTGCCGCAATCCAGGCGTTGGCCTGCACCCGCAACGACTCCTCGAGCGTGGCACGGTAGGCGCCATCAGCGTACTCACGCGCCGCTACGATTTCGCCGTTGACCACCACCTCTATGCAGTGGAAGGGCACCACTGACTCGGCCAGCACCGTGACGTGGAGCGTTCCGCCGCCCGGCGCGACCTGTACTTCCTCGCCTGGCCCGCTGCCCTCGACCCTCAGTTCGAGCAGCGGTCCTGTCGTGGCGAAGGTTCGTCCCGCCCGAACCGCCGCTGCCCACGCTTCGTAGGTGAAGGGCTGACCGACCGCCAGCAACGCGTAGGTCCGGATCGCGCCAACCGGCATAGCGGCGCTCATCTTGTCGGTGCCGCCGACAGCTGCGACACGGTAGCCGCAGTTGAGATAGCGGTACCACTCGTGAAGCTGCAACTGCCACTGCGCCATAGTCAACTCCACGGCATCAATCTTGCCGAGGACGATGTCGGCCGGCGCTTCGCAGTACGGCGTCGGGAAGTGCGGGAGCACTACCACGCCATCCTTGCGTCGCGCTTCGTCCGCCCATTCGGCCAGGGTGCTCCAAGCCGGATCGCCGATGAAGCCTTCCACTGGCCCCGCTGTCGCCATCGGAAAAACCGGCTCGCCGTGTGTGCCCAGCAGGCTGATGTGGCCGAGCATGTGCTGCCGGTTCTCCGTGCCGACCCAGATAAGCGTCTCGCCTCGACTGGCGCCAGCGAGTCCTCCAGTGAGGTCGCCGACGTTGCTGAAGAGATCGCCCCACTGCGAGGCCAGGAGATTGATGACGTTCACGCCTTCGGCCTCGCCCTGCAGCCAGGCTGTTTGCGGGGAGATGAAGTGAACGTGCGTGTCAGCGGTGACCCAGCCGCGCTTTCGCCAGTCCAACGGCCGCTCCACAGTCAGTCGGAGTTCGCGTTGTCCTGGTGCGACCGTGAGCTTCTGCCTCACCGGCCGGTACTCCAAGCCTTTGTAAATTTCGACGTACACCTCGTCTGCCGGAAGTTCGATCTGGAAGGTTCCGTCGACGTAGGCATACGAGGTTCCGTGGAGCTTGAGGTCGGCGCCATAGTCCTCGAACCAGTTATCGTTCACCTCGTGCCGGTGACCGTACGGAGGCAGGTAGCGGCCGTGCCGGTCGTGGAAGTGCAGCCGGGTCGGCACCGCCTGTCCGGTGTCGCTCTGCAGGACCTGGACGCGGAGCCATGTCGTTCGCGGCGCTACCACCTCTACCCGCAGCGCCCCATCCGCCGACGCCGCCATGCCGCGCTCGTAGGCGGGACGTAGCGCCACCCGGTGCGGACCGACGGCCAGGGTGGCGTCGGCGCTCGCGGCGAGGTCCACAAAGAGTTGGGCGGGGGCCCGCTGCCGCCCGCGGGACAGCGGACGTGTGATCCCCTCGCCGCCCAGCCAGCGCTCGGCATCGAAGGCGGGAACGGCGTAACGGCGAGCAATTATCCCCAGATCAACGGCGCTAGACAACGCTGCCCAATCGGCAACGCCGCCTCGCGCCTCCAGAGACATGCTCACCTGGAAGGTAGCCAGTTGGCGGTGGCGCAGGGGATGGTCTAGACCATAGAATAGGGTCACAGCGCCGATGGCGATGTCCGCCGTTCCGTTCCCCTCCAGCCGTAGCGCCATGAGCGGTTTCTCGGGTGTTGGATTGGGCAGGGCGTAGACGTAGAACCAGGACGGCCCGCCTTCCCCGCCAACGGAGAGCTGATGTTTCCCCCAGGAGTTCGGCGCATAGGGACCGCGCCAGTCCAGCGGCGCATCAGTTACCTGTGGCCGGGACGCAAACGGCCGCTGCCACCAGTGCGCGCGGCTGGTGAAGGGCTGAAGCCACTCGGCGGGCAGTCCGCCGTTGATCTCGAAGCGCCAGCGGATCGCCTGGCGGTGTGTGCTGCCGTCGGCGTAGTCGAGCACGTAGGTGGCGACGTGCTCCCCCTGTCGCTTCACTATTTCCAGGAAGTCGGCATCCAGCGACTCGGACCCGCTGGTAGGCACACCGCAGGAGTGTAGAAACAGGATGTAGCTCGGCCGCGACGACGCGCCGTGGTCAGTGCTGGTTGACAGAGCGATATGGACCGGAGGTGAAGCTGCCCCCCCGGCCGGCAGCAAAAGCCAGGAGCCAACCTCCCCGGTTGCGTTGCCGCCATCGGAGGGGAGGACGAACTCGACACCCCAGTACCGCTGCGTACCTGTCGGCACATGCAGTTGTTGCACGTCGACGCGCGGATGCCAGCGACCAAGGACTGAACGGGCCGATGCGTTGAGATGGGGCCTCAGGTCGATCGGCGCGAAGAGCGGCGGCGAAGCAGCGGTCCCGTCCATCGTGCTCAACTCGCGCCGAGTAGCGCATTGCCGTCGGCGCTGATCGTCTTCACGACCTGATCCGGCGGCTTGCCATTCTGCAGCAGCGCCGTGAACTCACGCGTGAAGATCTGGTCGACGTCTGCCTGGTGAGGGTTGGGTGAGCGCAACGGATCGGTCTGGAGTGCCTTCGCCGCTGTTTCGATCAGGGTGAGATTGGCCGGCTTCTTGGCCGCTAACATCAACTTTTCCCACTGGGGAATGGCCGACTGGCGAAGGGTGAGCGTACCGATCACTGCCGTCATCTGTGCATTGAAGGACGGAGCCAGGGTGAACGAGGCGAAGGACCAGGCAACGTCGGGTTGCTTCGTGCTCGCCGCGATGACGAGCGGGTTGATGTTCCCGTACGCTGGCTGACCAGCCGGCCCGGCTGGCGTCGCTGCGACATCCCAGGTGATAGGAGTCGAGCGCCACCATAACGACGCGGCCATCCAGTACATCGCCTGGGCAACGCGTCCGGCGCGCACCAGCGCGTCTGACGCGCCCTCGCTCGGCAGGGGCATCGTGCGGTTCTGGGGGCCGAGCTGCTGGGCGATGGTGAGCGCCTGGATGGCCTCCGGGCTGTCGATGACTACTTTCGTCCCATCGGCGTTCATGTAGTCGGCGCCGTAGCAGCGCAACAACACGGTGACCCAGGCGATGGGAACCCACGGATAGCCCATTCCCGCCTGGTCGAGTGTGCCACTCGCTTCTCGCTTGGTAAGATGCGTCGCCCTGTCTACCAGCGTCTGCCAGGTCCAGTTTTGGCTGGCCGTATCCTCGGCCGGCGTCCGCTGGCCCGCCGCTGCGAAGAGGTCCTTATTGTAGAAGGTGAGCGCCATCGCGATGCCGCTGTGCGCCAGCGCCACCTGCGCTCTTTGGTACTGGCCGGCCTGGTGGACGGCTGGCCAGAAGTCGTTCCAATTGAACTGCGTATCCTGCTTCAGCCGGTCGTCCAGCTTGAGCAGTTGACCCCTCGCAGCGAGATCGGGAGCTCCGCCGCCGATGCCGGCGCTCAGCATCATCAGGTCTGGCGGTGTACCAGCCGTGAACATCGTGAGCACCTTGTTTTTCAGGTCCGTGCCCGCGGCGGCAATCGGCTCGAGCTTGACGTCTGGATGAGCATCCTGGTACTGCTTGAAAATGCCCGCGACCAGTTGGTTGTACTCCGGCACGCTGGTGAAATAGGCGACCGACAACTCCCCTCGAGCCAGTGAGGGGCTGGTCACGGCGCCGGTAGCGCTCAAGGCCACCGATGCGGTCGAACTCCCTGCTTTCGCGGTTGAACTGCCGCCGGGCGCGGAGGACGTACCGGTGGCAGGGACGCTCGACCTGTTTGACGGCGTGCTGCAGGCGGCGAGGACGCCGGCAGCAACGGCGAGGAGAGTGGATGCCGCCAATACCTGCCGACGTGTCGACGTGCGTGGAGCCACGATCCCTTCCATCCTATGCCTCTCTTTTTCAGAGCCGGTGCTGCCGGCCGACGATCAAGCAGCCATTACATGCCGTAGAGCCACCGCTTCCTACCGTTCCGCTGGGCAGCCTCCAGGACATCCGGTCACAACCATTGACGATCAGCTACGTGACGCTAACGCCGCCCTTCCGCTTGTTGGCGGCGATGATCCCGTTGACGATGTCCTGCACCTGTTTCAAGGCATCAGTCGAGCTCAGCTTGCCGGTGAAGGCGTCGGTGAGTGCCTGACCCTGGGCTGCCTTGCTGATGTCGCTCCAGGCGATCCAGTCACTTGCCGGTAGGGAAACCGTGGCATCGAGCTCCGGCTGCAGGAAGCGGCGACCATCAGGTGGCCCCGCTTTGGCTGGGTCGAGCGCAAACGCAGCGGCGGCCGCGCTATTGCCCGGCGTCTGCTGGAAGAGGGTGGGGATCTGGTCCTGTACCGCTGGGGTCATGAGGTAAGCCATCCAGGCCCACGCGTCATCCTTCACCCGAGACGCCGGGTTCAGGTATACCCCGACGAGGTTGGAGGTGTTGACCGTCTTGCCAGTGGTTGGGCTGTATGGGAAGATGGTCTCGTCCCACTGCTGGAGGTGATCCTTTATGTACCAGGCGTTGAACCAGTCACCGGCATAAGACATGGCCAGCTCGCTGTAGAGGAATGCCGATGGGATCGCCCCTTCCGCGGTTTGTTGATACTTGCTCGCCTCCGCTGTCCAGAAAGAGCCGGAGCTGGCCACGGCGACGCCGTCCCGCACCAGATTGACGGCAAACTCTAATCCGGCGATGGCCTCCGGCGAAGCAATGATGCACTGGTCCAGGGTGGCATTGAAGAAGCTACCGCCATTCGCGACACAGAAGCCGTAGTAGCCCTCCTCAAGCGTCGTCCTGATGAACAGACCGGCCCGCTTGACCGTGTTGCCCTGCATCTGGACCAGTTGGGTGGCATATTTCCGCAGCGCATTCCAGTCCCACTGCTTGCCCAGCGTATTGGGAGACGGCAGTCCGGCTGCCTGCAACTCGTCCGTGTGGAAGGTAACGACGCCAGCCGTCAAGTTGAAGGGTGCCGCCATCAGCTTGCCATTATACGTGTGAAACTCTACCAGCGCTGGGTACATCGCGGCAAGATTCGCTGACGCGCCCTTGTCCGTCTGCGCGTACGCGGAGACATCTGCGATATTCCCATTATGGGCCAAGACCTTAAAGTAGGCAGTATCGCCGTAGAAGACATCAGGTCCCGTGCCCGAAGCCTCGGAGACGACCACCTTCTCCCAATAGCCAGAGGGCATCGACGCGGCAACTGGCATCTGGTGCGTCTGATTGAATGCCTTAGTGAGGGTAGCAAATGCCGAAACGAACGGTGGGGCGTACTGCCAAAACTGCACCGCCCCGGTCGCTTTCGCGGGCGCTGCCGCAGTCACGCCGGTTGGGGACACGCTGGCACTGCCTTGCGATCCCCTCGCGGGGGTCTGGCTGGCTTGACTGGATGTCGACGTGGGCGCCGGCTCCTTGGTCGGAGCGGCCGTGCTCACCACTGACGTTTGAGCAGAAGTTAGAGGCCCCGCGCTACGCGCTGTCGCCGACGTGGCCTCAACCGTCGCGGCATGGCTGGAGGTAGCAGTCGTCACCGTCGAGGTGGCGCCGCAGGCAGCCAGCCCGAACACACCGCCTGCCGCCAGCGCCGCCGAGACGAGAAGCCGCCGTCGCGGGATGTTAGATTGCATGGAATCGCTCCCTCCTGCGCCAATCGTGATCAGTGCGTCAGCTTACAGGACTTCGGGACCAAAGTCGTTGTGTAAAGCGCGCGTATCCTTCGGAAAATCGCGCCACTCCACCAAGAACTTGACGCATTCATGTCGAGGCCATGGCGGCGACGTATGGCGCCGCTGCTGTAATCGGCAACAACTCAGCGTTTGCCGCTCCCGGCTGGCGGCGGCGCCAGGCAGAGGGCGACATCCCGCCAGCGCGCGTAAACGCCGCGGTGAAGTCGCGATGCGTGGCGTAGCCCAACTGCACGGCGATCGCCCCGACCGGTAGGTCGGTGTGCCGGAGCAGTTCCTCCGCCACCTGGCGGCGGCGCCGCTGCAGGTAGGCCCTCGGCGAGAGCCCGAGATCGCGCTGGAAGAGCCGGCGCAGGTGACTTGGGGAGATGTGGAGTACGGCGGCTAGCTGCTCCACCCGCGTCTCACCAGCTCTCACGGCGGCCAGCGCCGCATCAACGTAACCCCGGCTCACCTCGCCGTTGCGCTTCGCCGCGCCCGGCCCGCCTGCTCGCATGATGAGTATCGCCAGCTCAGTCGCCAGGGCAAAGCACAACTCCTCGCTGAGCTCACGCCGGCAGGCCAGTTCCTGAGCGATACGACCGGCGAGATCACTGAATGCCCGCTGTCCAGGGATGGACACCGCGAAGCGCGCCGGCAGCGCACTCGGCATCAGGCGCCGCAACAGCGCCTGCGGCAGATCATCCATCATCACCACCTGGAAGACACAGCCCCGGTCATCTGTCGAGAAGGCATGGAGCAGGCCGGGAGGAATGGCGACGACGTCGCCGGCCTGAAGGTGCAAGGATGCTCGACCGGGAGCGATCAACTCCGCGTTGCCATCGGCGACGAGGGTCAATTCCACTCTGGGATGCCCGTGCGGGGTCATTCGCCACGCTGCTGGGTGCCGGACGTGGGGTAGGACCGTGACTCTGCTCAGGGTGCTTGGGGGTGTTGCGCATCTCTCCTGGAGCATGCCGTTGCCTCTCAACTTTACGCTACCGCTTTCGACCGGTAGCATCCCCATGAACCGTGGTCGGCGGTTGGTTAATGGCGGAGGTGAGGTCCATCGGGCATCTGTAGAGGCGATCCCGAGTACCTCTACAAGGGAGCGCCGATGGACACCGACCAGCAATATGGAAATGGTATCATGGAATCGGCACCATGACCCAATCGTCGGCGATTGAGAGCGCTGCAGCGCTGCCCTCTAGTACAAATGGGCATGGCGGTAGGTTGACAAACGATGATGTGCGCCGGCGGCGAATCGGCGGGTGTCAAGCCTTCACTGGGAACAGCGCTTGGAGGCGCTCCGGCGATAGGCGGGCGCCGTATTCGCAAGCTTCAAACGCTTCGGCATATTGGATGGCGGAGCCTCGCGCCGGGCCGTAGCGCTCAATCAGTTTCTCCCGATAGCGGCTAGCGATGTCCTGGCCGGCGGACGCGCGCAATGCCTCCAACCAGCGCCGACGCTCCTGGTCGGTGGCCGGCACCTCCTGCTCGCGCCGGCCGTTGTAGGGCAGCCACTCGTACATCTGCGAGACGTGACAGTGCAGCATGTCCATTTTCAGCGTCATAACTTCGTCGATGGCGACCACGACGTCGGGCGTAAAGGGATACGGCCGCTGGAAGTGGTCGCTGACGTAGCAGATGCAGGGGTTGTCGCGTAGATGGGGCGTGTGCGCTGCGATGTTTGGCACCGTGACCATGTAGGCGGCGTCTTGAACCAGGACGGCAGTGTAACGGTGATCCGGGTGGTAGTCGTTCGGCCGTGGCGACAGCACAAGGTCGGGCTGGAACTCCCGGATAAGCTCGATGACGCGTCGCCGGTTGGCGAGTGTCGGTTCCAACTCCCCGTCGTGGATATCCAGCACCTGATAGGTGACGCCGATGACCTGGCCGGCCGCCGCCGCTTCCGCCCTTCGGCGGCGCGCCAGTTCCACGCCGCCAATCTCGTGGTGCCCGGCGTCCCCGTTCGTCACCGAAACGAACTTGACGACGTGCCCTTGTTGGACCCAGAGCGCTGCAGTACCGCCAACCTTGTAATCGCAGTCGTCCGGGTGTGCCCCAAAAGCAATGATGCGCATGACCGTGTCCTTTCCTAGCACCGGCTACAATCTGTCGATGCCTGTACGCCTGCTCGTGCTCCTCCAAAAGGGGATTGAAGGAGAGACCGCCATCTTGCTCACTGCCGATAGAGTGGCGCGATATCCGACCAGCTCTTCATCCCCTTGTGGATCAGCCGGGTCAGACTGTTGCGGGTCAGGGTATCCTCGCGGCGGTCGGACGCCACGTCTGTCTTCTTGCGGAACTGCTTCGTCTGGTCCAGGATTCGTTCCAGCAGGTGCAGCCGCACTGGCTGATAGATGGGATCCGCGTAGCGGTTGACCAGTTCTCCCGGATCCGAGCGGCGGTGGTAGAGCTCGCCTTCCTGCTCGCGACCATAGTACACCAGCCGGTAGTCGGCGGTGCGGACCGCCAGGATCAGCGATCCGTGACGGGGATGACCCCACTCGCAGAGCACGGCCTCCTTGCCGGACTGCTCCCCAGCAATTAGCGGCAACAGGCTGGCGCCGTCGACTCCTTCCGGTGTCTCCAGGCGCATCAAGTCGCAGAGCGTCGGGTACAGGTCGACGCTCTCCACCAGATCGGTTACCTGGCGGCCGGCGGGGCAGCCTGGGTAGACAAGGATGAAGGGGATGCGCTGAATCGACTCATAGATGCCGAGGTTCTTCTGCATCAGCCCGTGCTCGCCGGCAAAGTCACCGTGGTCGGAGACGTAGACGACCACGGTGTTCTCCAACTCACCGCTTTGCCGGAGTTCGTCGAGCACGCGGCCGATCTGCTCGTCGATAATCGTCACCAGCGCGTAGTAGTGCGTGAGTTGCCGGCGCAACTCCTCGACGTCGGCCGACACGTAAGGGTAGGCGCCGCGGCGGCTGATGTGCTCGCGCTGAACGGTCGGTTTCGTGACGAAGCGCCGCTCGAACAGGTCCGCGGCATTGTTAGGCAGGTCGATCTCCTCCGGCCGGTACATGTGGGCCCGCTCGGGCGAAGGGGACAGTGGCGCGTGCGGACGCTGGAACGACATCTGCAGAAAGAAGGGCCGTTGCTGATCGCGCTGCCGCAAGAAGCGCAGCGTCTCCTCACCGGTCCACACTTCCAGCGAGTGTTCGTGGGGAATCGCGCTCACGAACCAGAGGCTGCGTTTGCCGGGATGGTCCGGCGGCAAGGTCCCCAGGTCGTAGCAGTCGGCCAGACCGTGCTCGTGCAGGTAGCGAAAGTAGTGGTTGGAAAGCGGGTCATCGCGGTCGGCGTCGGCGAGGTCGCAGTACCGGCGGTACTCGAAGCCTTCCTGGTCCCAGGCGCGGATCATGTGTACCTTGCCGATCACGGCAGTCTGGTAGCCGCCGCGCCGGGCGAGGGCGGCAAGGGTGTTGGGGTTGCCTTCGGGATAGTCGAAGATCGTATTGCCCAGGTGCCCGTGGCTGTGCGGATACTGACCGGTGATGAAGGTGACGCGCGAGGGGGCGCAGATCGGGTTGTTGCAAAAGGCCTGGCTGAAACTCACGCCACCGGCGGCCAGCGCATCCAGATGTGGCGTGCGGACGTTGCGCCCGGCATGGCCCATACAGGAAGCGTTGTGCTGATCGCTCATCAGCCACAATACGTTCGGACGGCGCGGGTCGGCCTGGGCCACCATTCGCGTTCCTTTACCTATCGTTGCAGGCGTTGCCCACATCCACGATCTTGACGAGCGGCCACGTAAAGTGCGTGGTCACATCCGTCGGTCCTTCAACGCTCCCTTTGTGTTGACACCGATATCAGGGCATCGGTATCATTCTAGCGGCCCAGGGTGGAACTTGTCAACGAGCATCGGTGGCCCGTGAAGGGGGTGACAACGTGCGCGAAGTTCGCTGGGAACGCATGTTCCCCGATGAGTTGGAACAGGCTTTCGCCGCCCATCCGCTGCTCTACTTCACCTACGGCCTCTGCGAGCCGCACGGACCGCACAACACGCTCGGTTTGGACGCGCTGAACTCGCACGGCCTGGCCTGCGCCGCGGCCCGAGGGGATGGCGGCATTGTGGCGCCGCCGGACTACTGGCACATCCACGGCTATGGCCCCTTCGCCGCCTGGGGGCGGCGCATGGTTGGTGAGACCGACCGCGCCTGGATCACCGCCGTGCCGCCCCGGGTGTTCTTCCGGCAGGTCCTGTACCACCTGCGTACGGCGGACCTGCTCGGTTTCCACGCCGCGATCTTCTTGATCGGCCACCTCGGGCCGCACGCGTCGGACTTTGCCCGCCTGATCGACCTGGTGCAGCCGCACGTCGGCACGCGCCTCTGGTGTCCACGCCCCGCCATGCCCTATGTGCTGCCGGAGAGCGGCACACGGGTACCCGTCGATCACGGCGGGCAACTGGAGACCTCCGTGCTCTGGGCCCTGGAGCCGGACTGCGTGGACGCCTCCCGCCTGCCGCCGCCGGGCACGCCATTGCCCCAGTTCGGCATGAGTGCCAGCGCGCAGCAGGCCAATCGCTTACTGGGCGAGAACATCGTCGCCGCGTCGGCCCGCGTGCTGTCGAGCAAGGGTCGCGAGTTGCTGGCGACCTATGCGAGCCTGCAGCCGCGTCACACGTTGCGCACCTATGCCGATGTGGAAGCGCTCTGGGAAACGGTCGTTCGGCCGCGGCTGAAGGAGTTCGCGTGCATGCAGGAACCCAGCGGCGAGCCACCACCGCCCGACTCGGTCTGGCACGAGCACTGGAAGCTACCGGTCGATGCCATCCTGGCCGAGCCCTGACACTCTCCAGCAGCGCCAGCGTCAGCAACTCACTATCCGAGCAGTCGGGTGGCGGACGGGGCCGCCGAAACAGCGGGCCGACGCGCTGCCAAATCTCATCCACCACAACGTAGGACTGAAATTTTTGTCTTACAAGACATAGTAAGCTTCCCGGCCGAACAGGTCGGCAGTGGTGCATGGCCCCGCGGCGAGTTTTCGGTCAGGTTCCCATGAAGTCCAAGCAGAGACGCAACGGCTCATCCTGGCCAACTCGGCGCAGGGAAGGCGCCGCCCAGCGCCAGCCATCCCATTTTGGCGACGTCGTATAGATGTCGGCGAGCGGTCTCGTGCGGGCGACACTGCCATTGGCGAGCGTCACTTCGATGACAAAGCCACAGTGGCTGCGCTCCTCCTCGGCCACCGGCTCCAGGCGGAGGACGTTCTGCTGGGTAATGGCCGGCCAGCAAGCGGGCGGGATGGCGAGCCCCTGCCGGGCATCGAAGTACTCCAGGCGTGGCAATGTTCCAATGGCACAGTCATTCAGAAAGAGCCGGTGGGGGGCACGACTGGCCGAACCAGCAGCGCGCAACCATACGGTGCGTACGCGCGCATCGCCTATTTGCAGGGGCCACGCGGGCGGCGGCACCGGTGGCGCCTCGGCCGGCGTATGCACGAAGGTGGCCCGACCATCCAAGCCCAGGTATACCTCACCCCCATCCTCTTGCTGGCCGAGGCGCCGCCAGCGGAGCCGAAGGCCATGGGCCTCCACCTCTGCCAGGATCCAGCCTGGAGCGGAGTCTTCCAGATAGCCCCAGCCGTAGTGCAAATCCTCTGGCGGTGGCAGCAAGCCTCGCACATGCTGGAGGGGGAGCGGTGCGCGGTCGGGATAACCGAGCGGCACGCTCTGGAGTTGCGGTAGCCAGCGCTCGCCGCTGAGCCGGTGCAGGCTGGCGACCTGATTGTGCGTGTGCCCGCAGCAGTAGACCGTCGGGGCGGTGCTGGCGGCCAGACGGGCCAGCACGCCTTGGGCATAGTCGAGCCGGCTGAAGAAGGGCCTGGCGACCGGGATCAGGGGTGGGTGACCACAGAGGACGACCTGTTCCCCGCGGCGTTCGGCCAGCGCCAATTGCTCCACCAGCAAGCGTTCGGCTTCGCCAGCCGGCCGGAAGGTCGTGTAGTCGAGGATGATGACCCGAATGCCCCCGACAACGAGGGCATAGTTGGTAGTCACTGTTGCCGGCACCTGGCCTGACGTGCGGGCGACTTCGGTCAAGAACAGGTCGCGGTAGATGGCGTCGGCGGGGCCGCCTGGTCGCCCTTCGTGCGTGCCTCGCACGAAGAGCAGCGGACGCGGGAGCGCCGTAAAGAACTCCCAGGCCTCCCGTAACTCCGCCGCATCCCCGGCGGCGGCGTCGCAGTGACCCTGGACCACGTCGCCCAGGTGGACAACGAGATCCGGGGCGGCGGCGCGCACCTCGGCAACGAGCTGTGGCAGCACCTCCTGCGTCGTCCAGGTATGCCGTGTAATGTCCGGGGCATTGCTCGGTGCGCCGGCAGCATCGCCGAGGGCGCCGCGGTGGTACGCCGGGTTGAGGTAGTGCGTATCGCCCACAATGGCCAGGCGCAGGCGGGGAGGGTCGGCCGAAGGACCCTCCGGCGGGTTCATGACTGGGTGAGCACGGCGTCGGCAAGCCGGGCCGCGGTATCAAGCGCCTGCTGGACGGCGGTAGCGCCGCTGACTGCCTGTTCCAATCCGTTACTGACGATGGGTGACCAATCGGTGTAGCGAACCAGCTTGGGGCGCGTGCGCTGGATGGCCAGGGTATCCAGCGCCGCCTTCCAGGTCGGCTGAGCGGTGACGAGGTCCTGCCATTCTTTGGTGTCGCGCGCACTCTTGCGCGGTGGGACCGCGCCGACGGCCAGACTCCAGCGCACCAGTTGGGCCACGCGTCCGCTCCACTCCAACCAGGTCCAGGCCTGGTCGGCACGTTTGGATTGGGAGGCGATGCTCCAGTTCCAGCCGCCGGTATCGCTGGCAGCAGTCTGTTGCTTCGGAAGGAGAGCGGTGCCAAAGGCGAAGGGGAGCTTCAGCTGGGTCAGTCGCACGATGTCGCCCGGGCCCTGGATATAGATGCCTGCTTTGCCTGTTTCAAACAGGTTCGCCGGCTGCTTCAGCGCCGTGACCTGGTCCTTGATGACCAGATCCGTCCAGAACTGGGCTGCCGCGACGCCTGGCGCCTGGTTGAAGGTATCCTTCGTGCCATCGGCATTCACAAAGTCGCCGCCGGCCTGCCAGACGAACGGCGCGAAGGTATACATGCGCCACTCCAGGGAGGCGCGTGGAATCAGGAACCCCATCTGCTCAAAGGTAGTGCCACTACGCCTGGTGAGTTGGACCGCCGCCTCGCGGAAGCTCGACCAGGTAGCCAGCGCCGTCGTGGGGTCGAGCCCGGCGACGCGGAACATATCCTGGTTGTAAAAGAGCAACAGACCGCTCGTCTCATAGGGAAGGGCGTAGGTCTTCTGGGCAATCGTGCAGGCATCCAGCGGACCGGGGTAGTAGTCGCTCAACAGGGGGCCGGTGGCGCTGGTTTGTTTGGAATTCAGGTAGGAGTCCAGCGGTCGGATGGCCTGCTTGGCGACCAGCGCTGCCGGCCAGATGACGTCAATGGACATCACGTCGGGTGGCTCACCACCAGCCATGCTGGCGGTGAGCTTCTCGAAGTTGTTCGAGCTGGTGCTGGAAGATACGACGTGGTCCGCCTGGATGGTCGGGTTTTGCGCCTGGAAGTCGTGGATGAGGCCATCTAAGGTCTTGCTGGCGATGGTCTGGGTGCCGGAGGCGTGCCAGATGGTGAGGTGCCCGTTCGTTGCCTGCGGTGCAGCGCCGGCGGCGGTCGCCGTAGCTGTGATGCTGTTGGTTGCAGTCCTGGTCGCGTTCGTAGTGGTCGCCGCTGCTGTACTCCCTCGTGCTGTACCGGTCGCTCCACCGGCCTGACCGGTTCCGATAGTGCTGGTCGCCGTGCTCGACTGACCAGTTCCGGTTGGATTGGTCGCAGCGACAGTGGCGCTGGCAGTCTGGCCGCTGGAGCCGCAGGCGGTCAACAAGCCAACGGCCACGGTCATCGCGCCTGCCAGTAGTTGCCGTCGCGTCCTCATAGTTCCATCGCTGCAGGTTGCCATGTTGGTCGTCCTTCCACGAACGTAGCACCTCCGGGAGGGGCGCCCACTGGCGCAGGCTGCCGATCTGACGTATCGACAGGCATCAGAAGCCCCAGACGCCTGCGCCGATGGGCGACGCCGAGGTGACTGCTATCAAGGATAGACAGCAGGTACTATCATGTCAATACTTTTTGTGCCATTGCCGAAAGACAGAAATTTTATTTCAGGAGCGAGAAGGTGGCGATTCCCGAGGCCGTCAGCGTTCCCCTTGCCGAGACGCTGCGCAGGTCGGTGGCGCGACGATACCGGCACTTCACTTCCGCCGAGCAGGTGGTGGCGCAGGCGGTGCTACGCCGGCCGCGGCTCGTCATCGAACTCCCCATTCAGGCGCTGGCCCGGGAAATCGGCGTGGCGCCAGCCGTGATTTCGCGTTTCAGCCGCACGATAGGCCTGAGCGGCTTTCGGGCGCTGCGCGTTGCCCTGGCGGAAGAACTGGGGGCCGAGGGCGTCGCGGCGGCGGTCGTGCCGCAGCTTGACAACCACGGCGCTGAGCCGCTCTGGGGCGCCGCCCGTGCGAGTGTCCTTGATGACATCGCTGCCCTGCAACGGAACCTGGACGGCATTGATCCGGCGGCGATGGCGGCGGCGGCGCGTCTACTGGCTGCCGCCAGGCGTGTCGTGACGGTTGGCTACGCAACATCCGGCGTGGTGGCGAAGCGGCTCGCCAGCATGCTCGCTTACCGTGGCTGGCGCACCAGAGCCGAAGTCGCCCCGGGCGATTCCACCTGGGCCAGCGATATTGATCCGCAGGACGTCGTCGTGGCCGTCTCGCACCGGGGTCGCGCTTCTGGCTCGGGGGCTGAACTGCTCATGACCCTTCGCCAACTACGAACACAGGGAACGCAGGTCATCTTGCTCACCAACGCTCCCGACGGCGGGCTGAGCCAGGCGGCCACCCTTGTGCTGGCAACGAGCCAGCTAGGCGACGACAGTGAAGAAGCCTACGTTTTCGATCCCGTATTCCCTGTGCAGTTGCTCACGATGCGCGCTCTGGTGGCGGCAACGATCGCCGCCCGCAAGATGCAATGACCGACGTATGCGGAGGTCGCCGGGGGAGCGCCTGGACAGCGGATCGGGGTATGAGTACACTGGGCCGCGACGAAAGGACTTCCGATGGAACGACGCTCGACTGATCTGGCCCCGCCCACGACCGCCGGCGGCGCCGAGCCGCCGAATATCCTGCTGCTCTTTACCGACCAGCAACGGGCCGACGCGCTGGGCTGTTCCGGCAACCCCTTCATCCAGACGCCCAACCTGGACCGGCTGGCGAGCGAGGGCATTCGTTTCAGCCAGGCGGTGACGACGACGCCAGTCTGCATCGCCTCGCGCTACTCCCTCATCACCGGCCTGCGCATGCGCGAGCATCATTGGGGGGCGAATGCCAGCGTGCCGGGGCCGCGGCCGGAGTTGCCGACCTTGATGACGTTGTTGGGTGGCGCCGGCTACCGCACCCACGGCATCGGCAAGTTCCACTTTCAGCCGACCGGTCGCCACCACGGCTTCCACAAGATGGAGTTGATGGAGGAGATCCCCCGCTACCGAGTCGACGACGACTACCTGTGCTACCTCCAGGAGCAGGGCTACGGCCACATCCGCGAGGTCCACGGCGTCCGCAACCTGCTCTATCAGCAGCCCCAGACGACGATCGTGCCCGAGGCGCATGTGGGGTCCACCTGGGTGGCCGACCGCACCTGCGCCTTTCTGCGCGAGCACGCCGGCGGTCGCCCGGGCCGCCCGTTCTTCCTCTGGTCGTCCTGGATCGCGCCGCACCCACCCTGGAACGTGCCGGAGAGTTTCCGGGATATGTACGATCCAAACGAGCTTCCTTTGCCGGTCTACGTGGATCGACCGGAAGATGACTTGAGCCCGCAGGCACACATGCTCCGCAACGTCGGCGACGGGGCGGACCAGAGCCCTGCTCGGTTACGGGCGATCAAGGCCCGCTATTACGCGCAGGTGAGCCTGATCGACAAATGCGTCGGCCGCATCCTGGCTGAGTTAGAGCGCCTCGGGCTGGCCGGCAACACCCTGGTGATCTTTGCCAGCGATCACGGGGAGATGCTCGGCGACCACGGGTTGTGGCAGAAGAGCAGTCCCTATGAGGCTTCGGTGCGCATCCCCTTCCTGCTGCGCTGGCCGGACCGGGAGCCGGGCGGCCAGGTACGAGAGCAACTCGTCAGCTTGCTGGACGTGCTGCCGACCTGCCTGGCGGCGGCCGGCGTGACCTACGCCGGGCCGCACGATCCGGCGGGCGTCAGCCTGCTCACGGCCGAAGGCCGCCAACTGGCCGATCAACGCGACGCTCTGGTGATCGACCATGGCCTTGGCCCCCAACGCTGGCTCTGTCTGCGCGAACGCACCACCAAGTACGCCGTCTGGCTGAGTTCGGGCAAGCGGGAACTGTACGACCTGGCGAATGACCCGGAGGAGCGCCACAACCTGATTGACACCGAGCCCGAGCGGGCGGCGGCGTTGGAGCGCCGGTTGGTCGATTGGGAGCGAAGACACGGCTTTGCAGAGTCGCTGGATGGTGACCACTTCCGCACATTTCCTGTTCGCCCGGCTGGCAGGGGCCGCAACGGCCAGTTCCCCTTCTGGGTGGCCACCCTGCCGGCGGACGAACGGAGCAAAATGCAATCACCCGGCCAGACGGTCATGGATGCCATTCGCCACGAGACCAGCTTCCGGCTGGAAGAGCTCGACCTGCGCGCCTGGAAAGCAGCCGGCGGCGACCTTCGCGGAACGCCCTACGAAGCGGTGTGGGCAGCGCTGCCGGACCCTCCGCCCCGGCCGGACAGAGCCTGAGCGAACGCCAGGAGCGGAAGGAACCCGAGCAAGGGCGTCTGCCGCGGTCCAGAGGTCAGCGGTGTACTTCGGGAACCAAAGGCCATAGTGAGCAGGAGACAGATATGAGCGTAGAGGCAACCCCCGTACCCCCGGCACGGCCGCAGCCGGTACCCAACTGTGACCGCACGTCGGTCGGCTTTGTGCCGCTCACGGACCTCGGCACGGGAACGTACCAGGGTTTCACTGGCGGCCTCTACCCGAACGGGTCCAATCAGCCGCCGGCCGCCTACGCCCGGGAAGGCGCCGCCTATGCCCAAAAGGTGCTGCCGCGCAACCAGCAGGGTCAACCTGATCCTGAGGGCACGGTGGCGCTGCTTTCCTTTGGCATGTCAAACACGACGATGGAGTACCGCGCCTTCAAGCAGCGCGCCGACGCCGACCCGCGCAAGCACCCGCGACTCAGCATCGTCGATGGAGCCGTGGGCGGAGCCCATGCCGGGCGGATCAAGGAGCCGGAGGCGCCGTACTGGAGCACGGTGGCGGAACGCCTGGATGCCGCCGGCGTGAGCGCGGCGCAAGTGCAGGTCGGCTGGCTGAAACAGGCGATCGCCGGCGAAAGCCGCCCCTTCCCGGCCGATGCGCAGGGGTTACAAGAGGCCTTGCGTCTGATCGTCGCCATCATCCGGCAGCGTTTCCCCAACCTCCAACTGCTCTATCTCTCCAGCCGCATCTACGCCGGCTACGCCTCGACGCCGCTCAACCCCGAGCCGGCTGCCTACGATGGCGGCTTCGCCGTCAAGTGGCTGATCGAAGAGCGCATGGCCGGCAAGATCGGCGGTCCCTGGCTCGGCTGGGGTCCCTACCTCTGGACAGACGGCTTGAAGGGACGCAGCGACGGCCTCATCTGGACGTGCGAGGACGTCGCCCCGGACGGGACACACCCTTCTATCCCAACCGGTGCCAACAAGGTCGGCCAGTTGTTACTCGACTTCTTCTCGACCGATGCGCTGGCGAAGGATTGGTTCCTGCGCGCTGAGTGAACGATGCATCTATCAACTCTCGGTTACTGTCCGCTGCGCCCGCCCGGCGACTGAAGTCGCGGGCTACCAGAAGCGAAGCCGCCCTTCGGCGGCTCTATAGTGAAGCCACGATGAAACCCGCGGCCGGGACGCGCCAGGCCATGTAGATCCCATTGCGGCTTCACTATAGGAGTCCGCGTAGGCGGACTTCGCTTCCGTTAGGCGCGACTTCAGTCGCCAGCCCCCCCCTCAGCACACGCCCGTGACGCAGACCCGCTTGCCGACGTTGGGTGCGAGCGCCGCCGCTACCCCCGTCTGCACATTGGTCAGGGCCGTCGATACGGCGGCCTGTTCTTGCCACAGCGTGTTGTTCAGGATCGGGTTGAATACGGATTCCAGGTGGATGCTGTCGACGAAGGCGTGGGAGAGCGGCGGCTTGCCGTACTGGAGCGCACCCTCGAAGGCCTGCTTGAGTTCGTCCTTCGGTAGGAGGGTGTAGGTTGGATACCAGGCATCCAGCAGCGTGCGGTTGGCCGGCGGCGAACCGGTGGAGGTCAGCATGCCGTGCAGCCCCTCCGGGCTGGTGAGGTAGGAGAGGAGCGACCAGGACTGATCAGGAACCTTCGTCTTCGCCGCCAGCAGGTAGGAATCCGGCCAGAGCGGATTGGTGTTGGCTTTAGACCAGGGAAAGGCGGCGATGCCCAGCCCGAACTTCACCGTCTTGAGAAACGGCGTGAGCGCGAAGCCGCCGCGCAGCACCATGGCGAGGCGCTGCTCGACAAACGGATCCTGAGTCGCCGCCAGCCCCAGGGTCTTGACGTCGTTCGCGCTGGGCGCCACGTGATCCTTGAACATCAGGTCGGCGAAGAAGGTATAGGCAGCCTGAGCGCCGGCGCTGTCGAAGCTGGCCCTGGACGGGTAGCCCGTCGTGTAGCCGTCGGCCGACCAGGGGTCGGCCGCCCATAGCCAGCCCTCGACGCCCTGGCCGACGCAGCCGTTGCCGTTGACGCCGTACTGGGCGTCGGCCTGGCCCGGATTGCGGGTGAGTTTGAGCGCCGTGGCGCGCATGGCCTCGACCGTCCAGTTCCGGTCATCCCAGTTGGCCGGTGGCAGAGGCGCCCCTGCCTTCGTCAGCAAGTCCTTGTTGTAGAAGAGGAAAGAACCGTAGACGCTGTACGGCATGGCGATGACGTGGCCCTGCAAGGTGAAAAGATCGCGCACCGGCTGGTCGAAGACGGTCATGTCCACCTTGTCGCGCTGGATGTACGGCGTGAGGTCGCGCACCATGCCCAGCGCCGCATAGCCGCGCGCGCCGGTGTTGGCGTGGGGCACCCAGAGGTCGGCCGGGGTGCCGCCGGCCTGCATAGTTTGGAGCTTGGTATCGAGTTGGGGTTGGGGAATGTTGAGCCATGCTACCGTGATGGCGGGATTGGCGCGCTCGAAGCCCGGAATGGCGACATCCTTCTCCCAGTTGTTCCAGTCGGGGTTGGCCCAGGTCGCCCAGGTGACGGAGATTGCCTTCGCCGCGGGTGAAGTACTGGCGGCCGTGCTTGCTGCTGCGCTGCTCGACGTCCCGACGGTACGGACCCTCGCCTGCGCCATCGTCGCCGGCGGCACAGTGGTTACCGTTGCGTCACGACTGCACGCCATCAACAAGGCGCTACCGCCCAGGCCGAGCGATGCGCCGAGCCAGTACTGAAGCAATCGTCGCCGGGTGAGTGGATTCAGCATGCTGCACCTCCTTCGTTACTGCCCTGGCTCAAGCCATGGCGCCAGTCAGGTCGCGCCTGGCCGGTTGCTGCGCCGCTAACTCGTCATAAAACTGGCGATAGTGCAGCATGCGGAAGCCCTGGCGCAACGCGTGTTCCAGGATGGCGCGCGTTGCCGTCATCTCCGGATCGGCGCGGATGCTGCTCCAGTCGTGCTGGCAATAGGAGAAGACGCAGTCGCGCTCGGCGGCCTCATCCAGGTCGCGACAGGTCAGCGCGACATAGTCGGCGAGCTGATCCCAGCCAATCCGCGAGCGGCGCAGGCAGTCCTGCCAGCCGTGGATGCCGACTTCCAGGATGTCCGGGAACCCCTGGGCGGCATACCAGAACGGCTGCACCTCCAGCTTGACCGGTTGCCAGTCCTGTTCGTTCCGGCCCCAGCAGCGGGAGGTCGTCAGCCCATGCTTCTGTAACAATTCGAGGATGTCCGGCCGGTCGGAGAGTCCCCGATAGTAGTTCCAGGGCCCCGTGATGGCACGGCAGCGGACGCCGAGCAGGCGCTCAATCGCTTCGTTGGCCCGGCCGAGGTCTTCGTCGATTTGCTCCAGGCTGCCACCGCGCTTGAGGAGCGTTCCACGATCGCTGACCTCACAGACCGT
Source organism: Chloroflexi bacterium UBA4733 (assembly GCA_002404055.1). Next base: position 36,045 of record DHIZ01000107.1, on the reverse strand, counting down.
CTTGAGCAGGGTGTGCGAGTAGGTGTGCTGCTGCACGTCGAAGAGCGGGTCCCCGGCCACCGGTCGGAGCGCCGCCGTGCTATGCTCGACAGTCCGGCCCACCAGAAACAGGCTGGCCGGCACCCGCAGGTCGTGATGCACCGCCTGCATCTGGGCCAGGAAGGCGCCCGTCAGCGCCGGGTTGGGGGCTTCCACGTCGTACCCAAACAAAAACGTTGGCATATCCGACCTTTCTCCACTGCTCCAGGTTTGCGTCACAGGGCCGCGACTGCGGGCCCACTGCGGTGGGCGCCCCCGGCCAAGCGACGGGGTGTAACGGAGCGCAGCGGAGGGGGGCGGTGGCGGGACCGCGAAGCGACCGCAGTCGCGGCCTTGCAAATCGCGTCGCTCGCTTGCTGTGCATGACTCTGCGTTACACTCCACTGGCGCTGCCGAGTTGACGCCAGCTATCCGCGTCGCTAATATCTTAACGACGGCATGGTATCGATGTCAATGGGCGTCGATACACGTGCTGTCTGTGTCTCGGGAGGTTCCTCATGCGGGGTGTCACCAGCATCAGTCACGTGGCGATTCGCGCCAAACAGTTCGATACGTTGTTCGACTACTACACGAGGGTGCTCGGTTTCGCAGAGATGTTCCGGCTGCAGATGGATGATGGGTCACTGAGGCTGGCGTACATTCGAGTCGCCGACACGCAGTTCATCGAAGTCTTCCCGAACGGCACGGAGGAAGGCCCGCGCACGCGCACCCAGGTCGGCTTGAACCACCTCTGCCTGGCGGTGGAGAATCTCGACGAGACGGCGGCGGACCTCACAGACCGCGGCGTCAGGATCCTGAGTCGCGTCGATGCCGCGATCGACGGCAACCGGATCGCCTGGATCGCGGACCCCGAGGGCAACCGGATCGAACTCATGGAGTTGTCCCCAACAGGCAAGCAAGCGGAAGCGATAGCCCGACTCAACCGAAACGGGCAAATATGATTGGGGTTTCTCAACAACAGGTCGCCGCATCACTCGCGGGAGCCTCGATAGGGCGACGTTTCGCACGCCGCCAGGCTGGTTTGACGAATGAGGTGCTGGAGGGCAAGGCATGACGACGATTGACGAGTTGCGCACTGGTGTGCGGAAGAGCTTCCCAGAACTGGACGAGATCCAGGATGCGGCGTTGCGCGCCAAAGTGGTGGAGGCGTGGGCGTTGGCCCTCTCCCAGACCGAGTACACCTGCATCGAAGAGATCCGGGCCTCCGGCGGGCCGACGACGCCGGTAATGAAGCAAGGCACCCAGACCGAGCACATCCGGGGCGTCACGCGCATGGCGCTGGCGATGGCCGATGCCCTGCAGGCGGTGGTCGGGCCCTTGGAAATTGATCGGGACTTGCTGATTGCCTGCGCGCTCTGCCACGATGTGGGCAAGCCCTTCGAGTTCAGTCCGCGCAATCAGGCGCGCTGGAAAGAGCATCCCGCCGCGGCGGGCTATCCAGCCATTCGCCATCCGGTTTACGGTGTGCATGTTGCTTTGACGGTTGGCTTGCCGGAGGCAGTGGTACACACCGCAGGGGCGCACTCCGGCGAAGGCGAGCGTGTCGTGCGCAGCCTGGAGAACACGATCGTTCATTATGCCGACTACGCTTTCTGGGACGTCCTGGTCAGCGCGGGGGCGCTCCTCGACGCTGGCTAACCGCTCATCCTCGACCGAAGCCAGTGCCCCGCTGGCTGGCCTGGCTTTCGGCCTTAACTTTACGTCGGCCAGGGATAGGCGTTGGAGCCGGCCGTTGGGACGCTTGGACCGGCCGGCAGTGAGGCGTGCCAGACCAGTGCCTGCTCGGCCAGCCTGGCCACAACGGCCGGCTCGGCCGCAGCCAGGTTGTTCAGTTCCATCGGGTCACGCGGGATATCGTACAGCTCGATCCGGCTGCGATCCGGGTTGAGCAGCAGCTTCCAACTGCCATCGCGGATGGCCAGCATGGGGCTGCGGTGGAGGACGTGACCGATGATGGCGAAGCGCCATTCCCAGTACAACGGCGTGCGACGCGCCAGGCTGTCTCCCTGCAAGGCGGCGGAGCGGTCTTCACCGCTGCCTTGCCAGCCTTCCGGTAGGCGAGCGCTGGCCAGCGTGCAGAGCGTCGGTAGAAAGTCGACGCTGCTGAACACGCTGTCGTTGTCGACGGCGCCCGCAGGGACGTGGCCGGGCCAGCGGACGATCAGCGGCATCCGCACGCCGCCTTCGTAGAGGCTGCGCTTGCGGCCACGGAAGGGGCCGGAACTGCCGACGCCGCTGTGCGAGGCGTTCGAGACGAGAATGTCCTCCGGCCCGTTATCACCGGTGAAGAGGATGATGGTGTTCTCGGCAAGTCCCAGCGCCTCCAGCCGCTGCAGCAGGCGGCCAATCTGGCGGTCGGCGTTGGTGACGACGGAGTAATAGATCGTCGGCGCGCCGACATGCGTCACCCCGGGGGGCGAGAGGTGACGGTACGGTGCCATCTGCTCTGCCGTTGGGTCGAGCGTGGCATGCGGATCGTGCAGCCAGGCCTGCACGAAGAACGGTCGGTCCCGGTTGGCCTCGATGAAGTGCAGCGTTTCGTCCACGATCAGCTCGCTGGAGCGCGGACGAAACATCGCGACCTGATCGGGATTGTTCAGCTCACGCCCGCCCTCCCAGGATGGACCGTTGCTGGCCGTGCTTCGATGCGTGTCGAAGCCGTAGGCTCCTGGCTCCGGCGCGTTTGGGCCGTGGCCGAGGTGCCATTTGCCAAAGTGGGCAGTGACATAGCCGGCCTGCTGCAGCAAGCGCGGTAACGTAGGGATCTGCGGGTCCAACCAGTCAGCCATGCCGCGAGCGCGGTTTTGTTCGGCGGTAGCATAGATAATGTGGACGCCGAGCTCACCAGGGAAGCGACCCGTCATGAAGGAAACGCGACTGGGCGAGCAGACGGGCGCCGCGACGTAAAACTGGGTGAAGCGGGCGCCGTCTGCCGCTAGCTGATCGAGGTGGGGCGTCTGCAACCGGTTGTGGCCGAAGCAGCCGAGATCGCCCCAGCCCCAATCGTCGCCTAGGATGAAGATGATGTTCGGTCGTCGTTGGGCCATAATCGGGCGCTCCTCTCGCTTGGGAAGAAAAGAATCCGTACACTGCTTGCGCGAGGCTGTACTGACTCCACGAAAGCCTGCACTCGCTCAGAAAGTACCATGTGGGATCGTTGCCATGGTATCGTTATCCTCCACGTGTCAAAGACTGTGTTGTGGATGGAGAATGCCATGCTCACCATGCCATATGCTGCACGCGCCCCTCGACCAGGTCTCTCTCGCCGGCCCTCATCCGCGGCAGCATCGCGCTCCCTGCGGTCGCCCTCCTCACCGCCTGTGACAGCACGGCAACCTCAGCAGTCACAGCACAAACGAGCAACGTGACCGTCGCGACTCAGCCTGCGTCCAACATTGCGAGCTCACGCGCGAGGGCTACGGCGGCCACAGCCGGCAGCGTGGCCGTCACAACTGTTCCTGTCCCAACAGCCACTCCGGGGCCCGCTACCCAGCAGAGCGCCGCTGCCCAGAAGACCACAATCATCGTGACGAGTCACACGACCGCCGCCCAGGCGCAGAATCAGCTCAGCCAGCACTTCATCCAGTTGTTCCGACAGCAGCACCCGGACATCGGCGTCGATTATGTGACGGCCGGCGGCGCGCAGATCAACCAGAAGGTGCTGATCATGCTGGCGAGCAATACGCCCCCCGACGTGCTGAACATGGCCTATCCCGGTTCGGGCGGGGTTGCCGACCTGGCCGTTCGGGGCGTGCTGCTCAAGCTGGATAGCCGCATCGCGCAGGACGCCGCTTTCAACTGGCAGGACTTCTGGCCGGCCGCGCGTCAGGCCAACCAGTACCAGGGCGCGCAGGTGGCCATGTCCGGCGGCCTGGGCGCTGCCTTGCTCTTCTACAATAAAGACCTCTTCGCTGCTGCCGGGCGCCCGACGCCAGACGAGGCGGTGCAGAACAAGCAGTGGACCTGGGATGCCCTCGTCGACAACGCCCAGGCCATGACGAAGCGTTCCTCCCCCCAAACCCTGGACCAGGCCGGTCTCGGCTCACCCGAGGACTGGGAGGTGATGACGTGGGTGCTGATCCTCCTCCACGCCTACGGCGCCGACTACATGAACGCCGACCGCACCAAGGTGATCCTCAACAGCGATGCCGGTGTCCAGGCGCTGCAGGTACTCTACCGGCTGGGACCGCAACTGCGGACGATGCCCCTCCAGGGGGAAGCGAAATCCAACGGCCTCATCACGGGCAATCGCGTCGCCCAGGCTATCTACTGGATGGCCGCCGCCGCCTGGTGGCGGACGGCCTCCTTCGACTGGGATGTAGCGCCAACGCCGGCCGGACCGGCCGGCAATCCCACCTACGGCAACGTCGGCCACCTGGGTATTGCCCTTGCCTCGAAGCAGCAGGATGCCGCCTGGACCTATGCCACCTTCATGCTCAGCCCGGCCGTCGATGTGGAAAACGCCGTGAGCTACGGCCAAATGGTCGGACGCCAGTCGGACCTACCAGCCTGGCGGAAGAGCATGGGGACGCAGAGGCCCCACAACCTGGCCCTGATCGAGGCGACGGCGAGGCAGCTTTCCCTCCCGCCACTGACCAAAGACAATCCGCAACAATCGCAAGTAGACAAGCTCTTTAGCTCAGAGATCACCTCCCTGCTCTACGAAGGCAAGTCACCGCAGGAGGTGGCCAGAACGATCACGGACCAGGGCAACCAGTTGCTGAGCGCGACCTAGCGGCCGCTCGCTCGTTCGCCTTCGCCGCCTTGAGGGAGAGGAGCACGTGTCAGCATGGAGCGAGAACAGGTCGCAGCCTGGACAGCGCGGTCACGCCAAAAACTGCGTAACGGGGGGTTGACGGAGCAAGACTTTGACGAGTTGCTCGCTGCAGTGGATCTGCCTGTCCGCTGCCGTCGACAACGCCTCCTCTATTTGCAGGCGTCCACGCCGAGCATCCGCTCTCCCGTCATCGGTATGGCGTTGCACGAACCCGTTCGCGGCTCGGTCACGCAGGTAGCATCCAACGTGCAGTGGCCCTACGCTACCGTCCATGCCGCCATCGTGGACGGCTGGCAAGTCGTCAGTTTCCCGCAGTTGCGCGTGGCATTCGATGACCGAGAGATCGACGTGCTCGGCTTCGAGTTCATCCTACAGAAGATGGAGGCATATGATGAGTGAGGCAGTACTCACCCGGCAGCCGGACATGCAGACTGCTGCACAGGTGTTGCTCACGGACGATGAAGTCATCTCGTTTATCATCCGTGGCTACCACATTATCGAGACGGACCTGCCGGCGGCGTTCCATCGGGAGGTCTACGCCGACCTCACGCAGGTCCTTGCGCGGTCGGCGGAGAATCCCGGCGACGCCATCCTTGATCTGGTCCCCCAGTTGCAACAGGTGTGGCAGCACCCGGCAGTCCACGGGGCCCTCATCAGTCTCCTCGGCGCCGATTATCGGATGAAGTCGCACCGGCACTGTCACGTCAGCCTACCGGGGATGCGCAGCCAGGCCTGGCATCAGGATGGCCTGAACCAACGTCACCACCAGATACGCGTCGTGCTCGGCTTCTACTACCCGCAGGACGTCCCCGAGGCGTTGGGGCCGACGGTCATCCTCCCCGGTACCCACTTCCGCAATGCCCCGACTGAGCTCATGGCGACCTACGCCAATCTCCGTGACCAGGTGCTCCTGACGGTTCGAGCCGGCGCCGTTGTCCTGGCGCACTACGACATCTGGCATGCTGGGACGCGCAACGAGGGAGACACGGCGCGCTACATGCTGAAGTTCCTGTTTGATCGGCTCAGTGATCCCTCGGTTCCGACTTGGGACCACGACCCGGAGCAGGCAACCAGGTCGCTCGGCCGTCTCACATTTGAGAAAGCCTGCACGTGCTCGCAGTCTGACCACTACAAGGAGCGCGCTCTACGCCGAGAGATGTGGCAGCACCTCGTCGGCGCGAGTAGCGCACAATTTAGGTAGGGAAGGAACCAGGAGGGAGAAAGGAAGCCGATGCCTGTCAGTTTGACAAGACGGGACTTACTGCGCTTGACCGGAGTCCTCACGATCAGCTCGACGGGGCCGCTTGCCGCCTGTAGCCTGGGGGCGGGAGCGAGTGTTGGTCCCGTCCCCAAGCCCGTCATTGCGGCCACGACACGCAGCGCCAGCACCGCCGCGGCTGCATCCAGCACCGTAGTGGCGGCTCCTCAGTCGAGCCGTCCTGTGGCGGGCGCCGCGACCGTCACCTGGGCGACCTGGGCCGACGCAACCTGGAACAAGTGGGAGAAGGATGTCGCCATCCCGGGCTTCGAGCAGGCCAATCCCGCCATCAAGGTTGAATGGCTCAACATTCCCCAACCGCAGCTCGATGCCAAGCTGCAAACAATGCAGGCCGGCGGCACACCGGCCGACCTCTGGGTGCCCCACGCCGGCACCGGAGCGCGCGGCTACGGGGCGTTGGGCATGGTGCGCGACCTCACCCCGTTCATCCAGCGCGACAAGGTGGACATGACCGTCTTCGACAAGCCCGTGCGCGACCTGTTCAGCGTGCAGGGCCACGTCATCGCGATGCCGTACAGCGTCTACGGCTCCTTCCTCTTCTACAACAAGGACTTGTTGACGAAGGCAGGGGCGCCCCTGCCGCCGGCAAACTGGGATGACCAGAGTTGGACCGTCGAGGTCATGACCGCCACAGCGCGCCAACTCACCCGCAATCCGGGTCAGGCTGACGCGCAGTACGGCGTCAATGGCAATGGCTGCGTCAGCAATGAGACCGTCGAGGGCTGGCTGTGGGCTGCCGACCCCTGGTCGGCCGACGGCTACAGCACAGGTTACCCATCCAAGGCCAGCTTCGACAGCGCCGGGGCCCAGGCTGCCTACACCTTCTTTGCCGACCTGATGTTCAAAGAGCACGTGGCGCCGAGCACGGCGGACGTGAAAGCGCTTGGGCTGGCGGCGAACCAGGACCCGTTTGCCGAGCAGCGCATCGCCATGGTCTTCCGTGGTGGTTTCGCGCTTACGCCATTCCTCAAGACGGTGAAATTCGAGCTGGGCATCGCCGCCTTTCCCCGGGACAAGGCCAATACCAATCCGCTCTTGCCGGATTCCTACGTGCTGGCGGCGAAGTCCAGGGTTCCCGATCAGGCCTGGGCCCTCCTCTCGTACCTCACCGGCCCGGCGGGTTTGCGCGGCATGATGGCATCCACCGGTTCGCCGCCGGCCAACCGCACGCTGCTGGACGAGTGGTATCCAACGTACACCCTCCTGCCGAAGGAGGAGCTCAAACAGGCCTTCGAGGGGGCGCTCCAACACGGCAAGCCGCCGTTTACCCACGCCTTCGTCGACAGCATCCATCTGCTGACCGTGTTCAACCCGATCCTGAACAACACGCTGTGGGCAGGACAGGCCAGTGTATCGGCGGCCCTGACCAGTGTGCAGACGGCGGTGACGGCCGTCCTCGCACCCAACGTTGGCAAGAAGCTCTGCGTTACCGGCAGCGCGGTGGGGGTTTGTTAACGTTGAGCGCTCCCACGCCCGGAGGCACAGGAATACACGGAACCAGTGACCCGCCCGCGGGCCACCGGCTTCATCTACCGTGGTTCGCCCGCAGCCATAGCGCAATCCTGGGAGTTGACGCTGGACTTCTTTGCCCGGCGTCTGTGCGCTGGGGTGCTCCGATGAAGTCCGAACGGCTCTTTGCGCCTGCAGCAGTCACGGACAGCCGTGGACCATGCCCTTCGGAGGGCGAGCGCGGTTCGCTATGCGCTGAGAATAGAGGTCTGTCATGACAACGCCGCCGACCGGTGATGCTCCGGGACCCGAAGTGCCACGGCCGGGCGCCAATCCCGCCGCCCGTATTCTGGAGAGCATGGTCGACTTCAGCCGCACCTCTGTGGGTCTCATTCCCCTGACCGATCTGGGAACGGCTACTCATGAGGGGTTCCAGGGCGGGCTGTACCCCGGCGGCAAGAATGAGCCGCCGGCCGCCTACCGGCAGATCGGGCTAGGGCGCGCCCGGGCGGTGCAGCCGCTGAACCAGGACGGTGTACCGGCGACGGACGGTGCGATTGTCTTCCTGAGCATCGGTTACTCCAACACCACCCAGGAGTTCTCCGCGTTCAAGCTGGAAGCTGATGGCGACCGGCAGAAGAACCCCCGGCTGGTGCTCCTTGATGGCGCCCAGGGCAGCCAGAATGCCCTGATCATCAGCAACCCCGACGCCAACTACTGGAAGGTGGTCGACGAGCGTATGCGCCAGGCCGGCCTCAGCGATGCGCAGGTGCAGGTCGTCTGGTTCAAGGAGGTCATCCCCAAGCGCCTGTTCCTCGGCGGATTCCCGGAGGAGGCGCGCCACCAGCAACGCGCCTTCGCCGCCGATATCGCGCTGCTGGCGCGGCGCTATCCCAACCTGCAACTCATCTACGCCGCGAGCCGCACCTACGGGGGTTACTCCACCCGCGACTCCAGCCCGGAGCCCCACAGCTATCACAACGGCTTCGCCGTCAAGTGGCTGATCGAAGAGGCGATCAACAGCGGAGTGAAGCGACCATGGCTGGCCTGGGGGCCGTATTTGTGGACCGACGGGACCAAAGGCCGCAGTGATGGCCTGACCTGGACGCCCGAAGACGTTCGCGCCGACGGACTCCACCCGTCGGTCAGTGGCTGCCAGAAGACTACCGCGTTGCTGCTGCGCTTCCTGAAGTCCGACGACACGGCGAAAGGGTGGTTCGTAGCGCAGTAAGCGAGCGCCCGCGCCGGCCTCAGCGCGGCCGGCCACTGTGCCGTTGGGCGGCCGGAGCTGGAGCGTTGGCGTTAGCTGTTCGTCACAGCGTGAAAAGGAGAGGACATGATTCCCGTGATGCTCTCTGCTCGGCGCCTGAGCCGGCGCTCCATGCTGGGGCGAGTTGCAGCGCTCCTCAGCCTGGCTGGCCTGGGAACCGGCGTGCTGGCCGCTTGCTCCGGTACGTCCAGCGCAACGTCCAGCGCGAGCGCCTCCTCACCGAGCGCGGTTCCCACGGCGGCGCGAACGGGCGCCACCACCGTCGCGCCAAGCAGGAGCGCCTCGACGGCAAGCGCCCGCCCCACGCCGCCAGGCTCTCGCTCCATTGGCTTACGCATCGGCTCCTGGATGGGCCAGGCGCCGAGCCAGGCGGTCTACAACAAGGAGTTGATCGCTCCCTACCAGCAACTCCATCCCGGCCTCACCATCACGGTCGAGTACAGCGCCAGCAGCAATGCCCTCGACACGAAAATGCTGGCGGAGACCGCCGCGGGCGACCCGCCAGACCTCATCGAGATTGACTTCTACCATTTGCAGAGCTTCGCCCGGGGGCAAGTGCTGATGGACCTGGATTCCTTCGTCGCCCGCAGTGGCATCGATCAGCGCAACTACGTCAGCGCCGCGCTGGCGCAGGGGCGCTACCCCCAGAACGGGGGCAAGCTGTGGGCCTGGGGCACCATGCTGTCCACGGACGTGCTCTTTTACAACAAGGCGCTCCTGCGGCGCGCCGGTCTGCTCGATCCGGGCGACAACCTGGACTACCAGACGACGGCGCTGGCGCTCGGCCAGAAGCTGACCAATCAGAGCACCGACCCGAGCCAGGCGTCCTGGGGTCTCGATGTCTTGCTGCCGCCCCACGGCGCGTTCTTCCTGACATGCCTCGACTCCTTCGGCTTTCAGGAGGTGTCGGCCGACGGCACGAAAGCGCTGGTCGACAGCCCCGCCTCGCTGGCCGAGCACCAGTATCTGCTTGATCTGATCCAGAAATATCAGGTCACCTTCCCGGCAAGTGAGTGGCAACCCCTTAAGGTGAAACTAGCGCCCTTCGAAACCAACCGGGTGGCGCTGCAGATCGGGCCAAGTTCACTGGTCAGCACTTTGCAGACGAATCCCTCGCTGGACTGGGATATCGCCTGGCCGCCGAAAGGGCCGGCCGGTCAGTACTCGCTGCTAATCGCGGCGCCGACGCACGGCCTCTCGCCTTTGAGCAAGCACCAGGACGAGGCGTGGGGCTTCCTGAGCTGGTGGATCCTGAACCAAACGCCGGCGCAGGTGCTCTTTCCCGGCAACCTGCCGTCCCGACTGGTGGCCTTGCAGCAGTGGGCCAAGCAGGAGCTCCAGCAGCATCCGGTGCCGGCGAGCATCGGCAAGATCGTGGACATTGCCAGCAAGCTAGGGGTACCTACGTCCGTCCCGCCGCACGCTGATCAGGTCTGGGCAGCATACGTCAAGCAAGGGCAACAGGTCTTTGCCGGCACGGTGGGCGTGACCGACGGTCTGCGCGCCGCTGCAGCCCAGATCAACGGCATCCTGGCCCAGCCGTGATGCGCTCGGCCGCGATATGCACGATGTCCGCAAATGCTCGCGGTCCGCCAGACGCTCGCGTCTGGTGGACACGAACAGGAAGATGAAGATTAGGAGGGGAGTACGATGGCAGTGTTCGTCACGGTTTCCGGCAGTCACGGCGGGGCGTGGGTCTGGGCCCAGATGCGAGCGAGGCTGCGTGCAGCCGGCCACGAGCTTGTTGCCACTACACTGACCGGACTTGGCGAGCGGGTACACCTTGCCCGCCCGGATACCAACCTGGACACGCACATCCAGGATGTCGTCAACGTCCTGGTCTACGAGGATCTCCAGCAGGCCGTGCTGGTAGGGGGCAGCTACGGCGGCATGGTCATCACCGGCGTCGCCGATCGTGTGCCCGAGCGGCTGGCCCATGTCGTCTATGTCGACGCCATGGTTCCCAGGGATGGCGAGGCCGTGGCCGACCTGTTTCCCCAGGCGCGCGAGGGCTGGCTGGCGACCGCGCGCGCCCAGGGCGATGGCTGGCGCATTCCCCCCGGCAAGAACGCCGGACCACGGGCGGCTGCCCAGCCGCTGCAGACCTACTTGCAGCCGATCCGGCTCACCAACGCCGCCGCGTCCAAAGTGCCGCGCACCTTCATTCGCTGCACCAACCCTCGATCGACCATCCTTGACCACGTCGTTGAGCGGCTGCAAGGTGAGCCTGGCTGGCGCTATCGGGAGCTGGCCAGCGGGCACGGGGCCGTCCTGCAAGCGCCACGCGAGCTGACCGCACTGCTCCTGGAGACGCTGCAGGAGGACGGGCGCGAGGCGACTCTGGGGTCGGCCTGAGTGGTGCAGCCGGCAAGTCTGGCCCGGTGTGTCGATGGCTGGCGACTGAAGTCGCGCCTAATGCCGGCGAAGCCCGCCTGCGCGGGCTGGGAACGAGTCCGCGAAGGCGGACTTCGCTTCTTGTAGCCGCGACTTTAGTCGCCAGGCGCGCCGATACCTGGAAGGCTGGTTTGCTACGAGACCTCCCTGTCTAGGCGGCGAGCAAAGAAGTCCAGCGTCAGCCGCCAGGATTCGGCCGTTGCTTCAGGCGAGCCACCGTGATTGAAGCCGTGGTCTTCCTTCGGGAAGATGCGGAACTCGTGCTCCTTGCCGGCACGGGCCAGGGCGATGTCGAGCGTGATCGCCTGGTCCAGGAGGGGGTCGGCATCGCCACAGACGACAAAGACCGGGCACTGCGTGCGGTCAGCGAACAGATGCGCCGTGCGGACGATCATCTCCTGCCGAGTCTGGTGCAGCGTCTGGCGTCCTTCCAGCCAGGGCTGGAAGATGAAGTGCGTGATCATCCGCTGCGGCGTCTGGCCGCTGAGCAGCGCTGCCAGATACTGCCGGGTGCTGCGATCGGGGGCGGGTCCGCGAAAGAGGACGTCGATCGCCGGGTAGAAGCAGATTCCACCCCGCAGGTCCGGCGAGCGCTGCACGGCCAGGGCGGTGATCACGGCGCCGTGGGAGTTGCCCCACATGCCGATGCGCCCGGCGTCCACATAGGGCAGCGCCTTGCCGCAGGCCAACAGTTGCAGCACGTCGTCGACCTCGCCTTTGCGCAACTCGAGCGTGCCTTCCGACATGCCCACGGGCGATGGTTCGCCGCGGTAAGTGGAGGCCAGCACGACGTAGCCGGCCTGGGCGAGCTCCCAGCACCACGTCGGGAAGGGCCGCCGCCTGGCGGGCGGTGTCCCGTCAGCAGCGCCAGGCGCCGGTGCTGGGGCCGCTCGCAACGGTCCCAGGCCGCCGCCGCCACCGTGGTTGGCCAGCAGCAAGGGACAGGGGCCGGCGGACGTGTCGCTTGGCCGGTAGAGGGCCCCATAGACTTTGAGCCCGGCACTGGCGTAGTGGAAGAACTGGGCCGTCACGCCGTGCTCCTCAATCGGCTTGCCCAGGAGCTCGAGCGGGCCGGGGACGAAGTCCATCGTCAGCGACGCCCAGGCCTCGGCGATCTCCTCAGGCGTAGGCGGCGCGAAGAGGGCGTCGAGATCGTTGGGGGTCGGCGGCGGTTGGAGCATGAAACCCTCCCAGTTTGCTCACAGAAAGAATGCTATGAAAATGGTATCATGGAATCGAGGCCATCGCAACGCCGCCAATTTCGGCGGGTGCACCGCAGAGTTGTGCGTCGCAGCCTGCTTGCAGCACGCGAGCGTTCACTGTCCCAGATGACGCGCATCAGGGCTGACGCTTACCAAGCGTCCTACGACGCACAACTCTGCGGTGCACCCAATTTCGGCCCCCTCGGTAGCATTTTCATTTGAGTTGACACGCGCTGTGTGCGGTGGATTTAAGGCGCCGCTGGGGCGCGCCTGGCGACTGAAGTCGCGGCTACACGATGCCAAGCCCGCCTTCGCGGGCTAACGAGTCCGCGCAGGCGGACTTCGCTATGGTAGCCGCGACTTCAGTCGCCAGGCAGGCCCACGCCACCGCGTCTGCCGCCGCTGGTAGCATGAGGAGAGAAACTCGCACAGAGGGATGGCGGCGATGGACGTTCACGTGATCAAGCCACAGGGCTACTGCTACGGCGTCGTCCGGGCGATGAAGCTGGCGAAGCAGATCGGTGACACCACCAACGGGCCTGTCTACGGCCTGGGTCAGATGGTCCACAACCGCCATATGATTGACGAACTGGCCGAACACAACGTCGTGACCGTGGATGGCCCCAACCGCGCACGCATCCTGGAGCAGATCGACGGCGGTACGGTGATCTTCACGGCGCACGGTGTCTCGCCCCAGGTGCGGGAACTGGCGGCACGCAAGGGTCTCCGCACGGTTGATGCCACATGCCCAGATGTCACGCGCACGCACGACCTGGTGCAGCGCCTGGCCGGCGAGGGCTACCACATCGTCTACATCGGCAAGCACGGCCACCCGGAGCCGGAAGGCGCCATCGGCAATGCGCCCGAACAGGTCCACCTGGTGGAGACCATGGCGGAAGTGGAGGCGCTCGAACTGCCGCCCGGCAAGCTCGCCGTGACGACCCAGACCACCATGAGCATGTGGGATACGCAGGACATGGTCAACCGCCTGCAGGAGCGCTTCCCGGAGATTGAAGTCCACAACGAGATTTGCAGCGCCACCCAGGATCGGCAGACGGCAGCCGTGGAGCAGGCGGCACTCTGCGATGTCGTCATCGTCGTCGGCGATGAGCGTAGTTCCAATACCAACCGCCTCGTGGATGCAGTGCGCGATCGCGCCGGCAAGCCGGCCTACCGCGTCGATACCGTCGACGACATCGACCCCGCCTGGCTACGCGGCGTCAAGAAGGTGGGGGTCACCGCCGGGGCGTCCACCAAGACCCAGATCACGCGGGCGGTGATCCGCTATCTGGAGGCGTTGCCACCAGCGCTGTAGGCGGTCTCATCTGCCAGCGTTCGCCGAGCAGTCGCCAGCCAACCAGTGCCGCCAACGGCGGCAACAGGGCGGCCAGACCACCACCACCGGAATGGGCAAAAAGGGCAGCGAGCCAGGGACCCAGCCACCAGGCGGTAAACAGGGCCGGCGTCGACCGTCCCGGCAATGTGAAAAGCCGCAACAGCAGCGGCGCCACGAAGAGCAGATCCGACACCAGCGCATAGGGCAACGCCAGCAGGGTCACGACGGCCGCCAGATCCACACCAGCAGGAGTGAGCAGCGTCCCCCGCCGCCAGCGGCGCCAACAAAGCCAGGCGAGCAGGCACGCCAGGCCGCCGAGCAAAGCGAACTGCACCAGCGCATGCGGCGTACCCTGCAGCGGGAGGAGGGAGCCAAGCGAACTGGAAACCAGGTCAAGAGTCGAGTCCCTCACTGCGTAGACACGCCCCAGGAAGTCCAGTAGCGTCGCCGGCCCGGACACGAGCACCGACCCCACCGGCCAGATCAGCGCAGCCAGGACAAAGGCCAGCGTGGCCGAGGGGGGCGCCGCGATGAGGGCGGGTAGGGCGATCAGGGCCAGGTTCGGCTTCGCCGCTATCACCGCAAAGCAGCAGCCGGCCAGGCGCGGATGGCGGGGGAGGAGGCGTAGCCCAACGGCGTAGGCGGCGAAGCAGAGTCCGCTCATCTGACCAAGATAGAGCATAATCAGAGTCGGCGGTCCTAGGAAGAGTACGACTAGCCGACCAAACGGCGCCCCGCCTGGCTCTCGTTCTTGCCGAGACAGGAGGGAGACAAACCCCACAGCAACGCCGACCAGTAAAAGGAGGAGCCAGAGGCGGAAGGCGATGGGACGTGCCAGCAGCGTCAGAGGCGACCACAGGGCGGCCACCAGGGGCCACTGTCGAAAGGCGACGCCGGAAAACAGATCCGCGCCTTGGCGGTAGGCCAGACCGGCGCCGTAGTACGTACCCGCATCAATGAAGCGGCCACCAAACAGCGTGTCCGGCGCCAGAAACAAGCCGGCGATCCAGCCCACCGCCCATGTCAGCGCCGCCGCCGTCAGCAGCCGCGGCCCCCGCTCGCGAACCCAGCGCTCAAGCCGGACGCGCATCCCAGCGGACTGCACCATCAATTGCCTGTCTCTCAGCGCCGACCGGCCTACCATTGCCAGGGGTGTCGGTACTGTAACCGCAGGCGAGGGATACATAGAGGTGGCGCCTGCGGGTGGGGTGCGCCTGCGGGCGACCCCAGAGAGAGGGCCCATTCCCCCTTACGAATTCACCTGGGACAGCGTGTAGCTGATCGTCGTGCTCGGGTCATAGTTGAAGACCTGCACTGAATAGGTGGCGGCGGCAAGGTTGGAGATGTTCAGGCTGACCGTGCCGACGTCCGTCTGCTGGCCGCTGCCAACCAGGTTGCCGTTGGCGTCGTAGACGTTGAAGCCGACTGCTGCGTTGGCGACATCCAGCGTGGGTGAGACAGCAAGGCTCAGGGTGGTGTTGCCGGTGTTGCCGGCGTAGTTGAGACCATAGAGGGCAAAGCTGCCGCCGCTGTTACCAGCCAGGGAGCCGGAGGCGCTACCGTTGAGTTGGGGATTCTGAGTAGGCGTGGCACTCGTCGTAGCGGCAGTCGGTGTAGTGGTGGTCGATGCCGGCGCCACAGCCGCTGTGGTCGCGGCCAAGCTCTGGGGCGCCAACGTGAAGTTCACGCCATTGCTGGGATCATAGTTAAACACCTGGATCAGCACCGGCCCAGGCGTCGCAGACGACAGGTCAAAGTCGGCTGTGTTCGAGGAGATCTCAGCGGACGACCCGATCAGGTTGCCCGCCTGATAAACGTTGAAGCCGGCGGCGCCGGTCTCCAGGGGCAGAGCATTGTCCACGGTCAGGTTGAGCGTGACGGTCGAGCCGTTGCCGGGATAGCTGAACTGCGCATAGCTGAAGCTGCCGCCGCTATTGGCCGCCAGACTGCCGGTGAAGAGGCCGGTCAGCGACACCGGGTTGCTTGCCAGCGTAGCGTCCGCCGGGGCATTGGTACTGTCGGCAAAAGCCGTGCCCGGCAGCAACAAGCATGCCGCGGCGCCTCCGCCAATCAATAACCTTCGAAGAGATCGTCTTGCCATCGTGATTGTTTCCTTCCTTGTGAGATGACTTCATCTCAACTAGAATGAAACTACCGGGCCACTATGAAGGAATTGCGTACAGAGACGTATAGGAAGTATGAAGTAGGCGGCGATAACCAAGTCGCAACCTACTTCTTCACATGCCGATGATGTTATAGCCGCCATCGACGTGCAGCACTTCGCCTGTGACGTTGCGGCCGAGGTCGCTACACAGGTAGAGGGCCGCGCTGCCCAGGTCTTGCCCTTCCACGTTGCGCCGCATCGGGGCACGCGCCGCCACGTGCTTCTCCATGTCGGGGAAGCCGGCGATGGCTCGGGCGGCCAGCGTGCGCTGCGGACCCGCCGAGATGGCGTTGACGCGGATGCCTTTCGGCCCCAGGTCGTTGGCCAGGTAGCGCACGCTGCATTCCAGCGCCGCCTTGGCCACACCCATGACGTTGTAGTTCGGGATGACGCGCTCGCTGCCCATGTAGGTCATGGTGACGATGCTGCCGCCACCGCGCGCCTCCAGCAGTGGCTCCGCTGCCCGGGCAAGCTGGGTGAGCGAGTAGGCGCTCACGTCGAGGGCCAGCAAGAAGCCGGCGCGCGAGGTGTCGACGTAGCGCCGGCCCGAGACGTCTTCCCGGTTGGCGAAGGCCAGACTGTGAACCACGATGTCGATGCCGCCGTAGCGTTCGGCCAGGGCGGCAAAGACAGCGGGTACGTCGCCATCGTTCTGCACGTCACAGGTCAGGACCGGCGAATCGCCCAGGGTGGCGGCCAGTTTCTGCACGTCCGGCGCCACCCGCTCCTGGGCGGCGAATGCCAGCGTGGCGCCCTGCTCGGCAAAGGCCAGGGCGATTTGCCAGCCGATGCTGCGATGGTTAGCAACGCCGAAGATGACCGCGATCTTGCCGTCGAGCAGTCCCACCGTTGTCTCCCCTCAGCCGGCGTCCAGCGCCCGGCGGGGTTGAGTATAGTACACGGCCCGCTTCCCCTTGCTATACTCGTTTTCGCTCCGGCTGGGCCGGCGGCGTGATCGCAGGTTACAGGAAAAAGGAACCACATGCCCAGGTATCAGGCCGCCACACTGGAAGCGGCCGCCAGCCGTGTCTTTATGAGCGCCGGCGTTCCGGACGCCGAGGCGCAGGTCGTTGCGCACTCGCTCGTGCAGTCCAACCTCATGGGCCACGACTCGCACGGTGTGATTCGCATCCCACAATACGTCACCAACGTCCGCAACGGCCAGGTCCACACGGGCGCCATTCGCGTCGTGCAGGAGGCGCCGGCGATGGCCGTGCTGGATGGCGGCTGGGGCTTCGGACAGGTTGTGGCACGTCAGGCGGCGGACCTGGCGGTGGCAAAGGCGCGGCAGCACACGGTCGCCGTCGTCACCGCCTATCATTGCAACCACGTCGGCCGGTTAGGCGAGTACGTGGAGATCGCCGCCCAGGCGGGCATGCTGGCGCTGGCCACCGTCAACAATCACGGTCAAGGCCGGCTGCTGGCCCCCTTCGGCGCTAAATCCGGCCGGCTGTCGCCCAACCCGATCGCCTTTGGCGCCCCGCGCCCAGGCGACGTGCCCTTCGTCATGGACCTCACCCCTTCCGTTGTACCGGAGGGCAAGGTACGCGTCAAGCGCAACCGCGGCGAGGACCTGCCGCCGGGCTGGGTGCAGGACGCCGAAGGCCGCCCCACCACCGACGCCAACGCGCTCTATGAGGGCGGCTCGTTATTGCCCTTGGGCGGGCCGGTTGGGCATAAAGGTTTCGCGCTGGCCCTGATGGTCGAAATCCTCTCCGGCGCGCTCGGCGGCGCCGGTGTCAGCCGCCCCAACCCCGGACGCAGCGGCAACGGGCTTTTCTATGCTGCAATCAACCCGGAGAGCTTCCTGCCACGGGAGCAATACCTGAGCGAGATGACGGTGCTGGCCGACCACGTCAAGTCCAGCCCCCCTCAGGATGGGGTCGCCGAAATCTTCCTTCCTGGCGAGCCGGAATACCGCACGCGCGCCACGCGCTTGCAGAACGGGATCGACGTGGACGACGAAACGGTGCGGCAGATCGTGGAGGCGGGGAAATCAGTGGGGGTGGATGTGGGGGGTGAGTTGGGCGGAACCTAAATGGTGCATCCGGCAAGTTCGCCGCGCATTCGGGCACGTCCTCCGGCGACTGAAGTCGCGGGCTACGCAAGGCGAAGTCCGCCTGCGCGGACTGGGTCAGCCGCCGAAGGGCGGCTTCGCAAAGGTAGCCCGCGACTTCAGTCGCCGGGGGACGGGCTAAACCGCATTGGGTGGTCCAGCCCCCCTCAATCAAAATCCAACCCGATATCCAGCGCGCGCGCTGAATGCGTGAGCGCGCCGACGCTGATCAGGTCAACACCCGCCTCTGCGCAGGCGCGAATGTTGGTCAGGGTGATGCCGCCGGACGCTTCGGTGATGGCGCGGCCCGCCACAGCCTGCACCGCTTCGGCGAGCACCGGCGGCGGCATGTTGTCCAGCAGGATGACGTCGGCGCCGCCGGCTATGACATCCTCGATCTGGTCAAGGCGGTCGACTTCCACTTCCACGCGGAGAGAATGGGGAGCGGCGGCGCGCGCGCGGGCCACAACGTCGCGCAAGGTGACTCCCTGGCTCCGCAGGATGGCGATGTGGTTGTCTTTCACGAGCACGCCATCGCTCAAGCCGTGCCGGTGGTTGCTGCCGCCGCCACAGCGCACTGCGTACTTCTCGAGGCTGCGTAGTCCCGGTGTGGTTTTGCGGGTGTCAACCAACTTCGCCTTAGTGCCGGCTAAGGCCCGCACGTACTGCGCCGTCAGCGTGGCGATGCCGGAGAGTCGCTGCAGGTAGTTCAGCGCCAGACGCTCGCCCGTGAGCAGACTGCCCGCCGGGCCGCTGACTTCGGCCACGGCCGCTCCCGCCGTCACCTGATCGCCATCGGTGACGTGGCTTTGCCACTGTACGGTCGGGTCGAGTGCCGCGTAGACCGCCGCCGCTACGGGCAAGCCAGCCACGACGCCGGCCTGGCGAAAGGCGACGACACCACGCGATTGCACATCGGGGTCCACTAACCCCAGAGTCGTCACATCACCCCAGCCGACATCCTCCGCCAGGGCATGGTGAATATGCGCCTGCAGTTCGGCCGCGGACAGCGGGAACGCGATCACGGCGCTCGATCAGGTCTGGACATCGCTGATCCAGCCGCGCTGCAAGGCGTAGATGGCAGCGTGGGTGCGGTCGTTGACACCGAGCTTGCGTAGGATGGCGGTGATGTGATTCTTCACTGTCTGATCGCTGATGCCGAGCGCCTGGGCGATGTGCTTGTTGCCATTGCCCTGGGCGATCAGCTTGACCACTTCCAGCTCCCGGTTGGAGAGCGGCAGATAGCTGGGCTCGGGAACCTGCTGATCCATTTGCTCCAGGACCTTGTCGGCGCGGCTGCGCCGGCGCGGCGTGGCCAGCGCGTCCGTACTCAACAGCAGGCAGCCATCGGCGATCTGCTGCACCGCCTGCAACAGCGGCTCCGGCGCGATCATCTTGGAGAAATAGCCGGCCGCCCCCACCTTGAAGGCCAGGTAGAGTTCTTCTTCGCTCTCTGCTTCGCTCAGGAGGAGGCAGCGCAACTCCGGGCGAAGGCGGCGCGCCGCGTGGACCAGGTTCAGGCCGCTCTGATCATCCAGCTCGATGCAGGCAATCAGCACGTCCACGGGTTCACGTTGCAACACCAGCAGCGCTTCGCGACAGGTGCTCACGCCGGCAACCACCACGTGGCCACCCAGCGCCTCCAGCGAGTTGCGCAGGCCCATACGGACCAACGGTATAGACTCCGCCAGCAGGATGCGGATGCCCGTTCGTACGCCGTGCGGCGCCGGCGCTGCGCTCGCCATTCGAATCGCGGTCGCCACCACGGGTGCCATCTCCGGTGACATGCTCACGCCCATGCCGTATGCTCCTCCACGCCCATCCCCCTGACCTCAGCGACCTGCAGTCGAGCCGCCGTCGAACACCGTCCTGGCGCCCGTTCTGTCTTCCCCATAGTCCGCTCCGTAGTATAACGATATACCTTTCACGCCTACACCAGATGGATGAGCGCAAAGCACTTGAACAGCGATAGCCACATCATCCTACACAGGTCGGAAGTAACAACAGACGTTAATATCGAAGATACTGTCAATGCTCGTGTTTTCAGGCATCGCAGTAACATAAAGCATGATAGATGGCTGAATGGGAGGCCGCTATCGTTTCCCAGGAAAACTGGCCCGCCGCGGCGCCCGCCGCCCGCCGCAGACGGGCTTGCAGCGCCGGGTCCAGACTCTCTTCCATGGCTCGCTGCAGGTCGACGGGATCGTTGGCACGGCAAAGCAAGACCGCCTCTTCCAGACCCACGACTGGCGCAGGGGGGATGGTGCTGACGATGGCACAGCCGTGGCTCAGGGCTGCCATGAACGTTCCGCGGCGGAGCGACACGCCGTCGCGAAAGGGCAGCACGACCACATCGGCAGCGTGCAGACATGCGGAGACACCGGCGGCATCGGTGTAACCGGTCCAGATCAGGCGGTCGGACACCGCCAGGGACTGCGCGTGCTGGCGCAAGCGCTCGGCGAACTGCACGTTCGTCGGGTCGGTTTGACCGGCGCCACCGCCGATCAGTAGCAGCCGCGCGTCGGGCCGCTGCTGGGTCAGGGCGGCGAATGCCGTGAGCAGTTCCAGCAACCCTTTGGAGGCGTTATAGAAGCCAAAATAGGCCAGCAATGGCGCTTCGCGAACGATGCCGTATTGGGCGCGCAAATCCTGACGGTTTGGCGACGAAACAACGGGGATGTTCGCGCCGATTGGTACTTGCCAGACGCGCCGGGCCTGCATTGTCACCAATTGGCGAGCATCGTCGGCATTGGTGGCAATCGCCGCGTCCGCCCCCCGCCCGAGCCAGGCCACCGCCCGGCGATCGAACCCCAGGCGGCCCGACCCGGAGAACATATGCGGCGGCAACAGGTCGTGGAAGGTGACGACGCTCAGCGGGCGGACATTCCACAGGCGAAGCAGCCAGGGATAGAGGGTGACGGCGCCGCGCAACCCGTAGGCGCCGGCCTGATATTGGATATGGACCACATCCGGCCGCCACGATTGTATTTGTGCGGCCAGCGTGCGCCAGGCGCGCAGGTTCCAACGTCCGACCGAGCGCCAGATGCTGGCGCCGGGACGGTTGGCCCAGACAGTATCGGTGTTCGCCGCCTCGCCATCCGATGCTCGTGCCGAGGTGAACACGCCGACGACATGACCCTGGTCCGTCAGCGCGCCGGCGAGTCGGTCGGTATAGTCACCAACGCCACCAGGAGTCGGGGGGAATTCTCCCGTGACGAACAGCACTCTCATGGCGTACCAAAGGGCAGGCCGGTGACATGCCACACCAGCATGCGCGCCACCACACGCAGGCGCTGCCGCCGCATGGTCCGGTTGCGGCGGACCACTGCCAGCTTCGCCAGTTCCTCCGCAAACTGCTCAAGGTAGAGCAGTGCGATCCACAACCGGAGCACGGTTGCCGCCGGCCGGCCAAAGAGCAGCGCATACAGCCGGTACTTGCTTTGATGATGGTGGAGGTGCCGGTGAAAGACGTCCTGACCGCTGCTCTGCCCCTCATGGTGCAGCGCCTGCGCCGTAGGCAGATAGACGACCCCCCAACCGGCACGCCGGAAGCGTAAGCACCACTCCAGTTCTTCCGAGTATAGCCGGAAGCCTTCGTCCATTAGCCCCACGGCGTCGATCGCGGCGCGACGCACCAGCAGGCAAGCCCCGACGAGCCAATCCACCGGTTGCTCCTCATCATCGGAGCGATCAGTGATGTAATAGCGATCCGTCAACCAGGAGCGTGGCCAGCGCTGCTGTAGCTGGGTACTCTCCACAAAACCCGTCGCCAGGCGCGGCGCGCGCCGGCGTGACGGCTGCACACTGCCGTTAGCGTAGCGCAACTGCGGTCCGACTATGGCCACCTGCGGGTGATCGTCCAGATAGCGGCACATGGTAGCGAGCGCACCAACCCCCAACTCCGCATCAGGGTTCAGCAGGAGTACATACCTGCCGGCGCTGCCCTGCGTCGCCTGGTTGTTGGCCGCAGCGAAGCCGCGATTGTCGCCGTTCGCCAGCAGGTGAACCTCCGGGAACTCCTGCTGCATCATCAAGGCACTGCCGTCACGGGATCCGTTATCGACGACCCAGACGTCCAGCGCCGTCTCCAGCGCCGCAACCCGCAACGACTCCAAACACCGCCGCAGATGGTCGCGCACGTTCCAGCTCACGACGACCGCTGCGACGACGGCTCCCTCACTCGTCATCCCCTCATCCTCCACACCACCAGCAGGCGGTACCAGGCCATGAGGGTGCTGAGCAGGAGGCCGTGACCGCCGTCGCGCCAGCCGGTGAGGGTGACGTAGCGCCAGTAGAACTCGCGGACCGGCAGGGTGAGCAGCGCACGCGGCCGCACCGTTTCGCCCTCGCGCCGCCGCTGCTGCGCCTCCTGGCGGGCATAGCGGCGCTGCTTGGCGATGAACTGGCGTACCCGCCGGTAGTTGTAGTGGACCAGCGGCGTCTGGAGGTGCTCCACCTGGCCGTTGAGTTGGACCAACTCGTGGACCGGCCTTGCCGGGTCATAGCGACCAAGACGAGTTTGGAAGAGCCGCAACTGATAGTCCGGCGACCAGCCGGTGTGCCGCATGCGGTACCCGAAGATGATGTTCGCGCGCGGCACCCAGAAGCCGGCCGGTGCATCCCGCGCCGCCGTTCGCGCGGCGATTTCCGCCGTCTGCTCGGCCGAACTGCGTTCGTCGGCGTCGACGAAAAAGACCCAATCGGTACGCACGAGATCGAGGGCCGCGTTGCGCTGGTCCGCGTAGTCGCGGAAGGGATGCTGCGCTACGCGCAACGGAAAAGGCATTTGACGGGCGGCAGCGCGGGCCACCTGGATCGTCGCGTCGGTACTGCCGCTGTCCAGTACGAGCAGCTCCTCAGCCGGCCCGAGCGAACGGATGCAATCGCCGATCTCCGCCGCCTCGTTGAGCGTCAGGATGGCATAGGTTAGACTCACTGCTACCGTTCCCGTTTACGTTGCGCGCCGGCCGATGACGAATAGGGCCACTATACGAGATTCCGGCTCAGTAGCTGAGAGGCTATGTATACTCAGCCACAGGAGGTACAGCACATGGCAAGACAGGCGCTAGTCATCGGCGGAGCCGGCTTTCTCGGTTCGGGCATTGTGGCGGAGTTGCAGGCCGCCGGGTGGTCGGTAACCTCGCTGGGGCGCGGCAACAAAGTCAACCAGGCAGCAGGCGTGCGCTTTATCCAGGCCGATCGCACCCAGGAAGGTGCGCTGGCGCAGGCGGTGGGTGGTGAGCAGTTTGATCTCGTGGTCGATTGCGCCGCCTACCAGCAGGCGGATGCGGAGGGAGCAGTCGCCACCTTCGCCGGGCGGACCGGCCATTATGTCTTCATCAGCACCGACTTCGTCTATTCCCCGGAGATTTCTGGTCCTTTTCCCATCCAGGAGGATGCCCCCAAAGAGACCGAGCGACGCTACGGTGTCGGCAAGCTGGCCTGCGAGGCGGTGCTGGAGGCGGCCTGGCGCGCGCAACAGTTCCCGTATACGTCGCTGCGTCCGCCGCACATCCTGGGAGCGGGGAACGTGCTCGGCACCGGCTCGGTGAAGGGGCGCGATGGGCAGTTGTTGGCGCACATGCGCGCCGGCGCCGACCTGACCTTGCTGGCGGAAGGGCTGCTGCTGATTGCACCGGTGCGCAACCGGGAGGTCGGTTCTTGCATCGCCCACCTGGCCGGCAACAGCGCCGCCTTTGGCCAGGTCTTCAACTGCACCGGCCCGGATGCCGTGACCACCCGCGTCTATTTCGAGATCATCGCCCGGCGTCTGGGTGTGCCCTTGCGCTGCGACAGCATGAGCGTGGAAGAGTTCCGCAGCCGCTGGCCGGACAAGGCCCCTCACGCCCGCCACCGCATCTACAGCCTGCGCAAGCTGGAAGACCTGACGGGGTATCGCCCGCATTACGACCTGGAAGGCGCGATTGCCGAGACAATGGAGTGGCTGGAGCAGCGATAGGCAGGATCAGCCTCGACGGTCACCTCTTCTACAGTTTGCAGCGACGCCACTGGGAATCGTCTCCATCAGTCCATTCCGCTCCCACGTGCCGCCCGGTATAGGCCGACCAGGCTGAAGGCCTGGACGATCTCGCTCGACTGTGCAAGCTCCATCGCCTCGCGCAGCGGTACGGCCTTGACCGTGAGGTTCTCTGTCGGCTCGGGCGCTGCCACGCCTGACTCTAACCCCTGGGCGAGGTAGAGGTGGCCGATCTGGTTGGTCACGCTGTTGGAGATGTGGCAATGCCCCAGCGAGGTCCAATTGCTGGCGGTGAGGCCTGTCTCTTCGCGGAGTTCGCGCTGTGCTGCGATCAGGAGGTCTTCGCCCGGCTCGGTATAGCCGGTGACGATCTCCCAGGAGTACTCGTCCATGGGGTAGCGATACTGGCCGACGAGGTAAACGTGGCCGTCGGCCGTGAGGGCGACGACGCCGACGGCGGGGTTGCACTCCACCACGCCGTAGACCCCTGGCCGGCCATCCGGCTGGATGACGCGATCTTCCCGCACGGTGATCCAGGGGTTGGTGTAGGCGACACGGCTGTCCAGGCACTGCCAGGGACCACGTTGTTCGGGCAAGGCCATCCTGTCGCTTAGCTCCGTGTGCCCTTGATACCTGCCGGCACAAAGGAGGGGGCGCTCGGAGCAACCGCAGGTCCTGGAGCGGCTTGAGTCTCGGTCCGTGCCAGACGGGGCCGTGGCAGCACGTGCAGGCAGAGGTAGCTAACGGCGCTAAAGACCAGGCTGATCAGCGCGCCGTGTAGCAGCGCCGACCAGAGGGTCATGTCGGAGAGGGCGACCAGCGCGCCGCTACCCGCCTGCGCCAGCAGCGCCAGCAGTGCAGCAACGCTGCCCCAGTAGAGGTCCGGCCGTTGGGCGCGCAGCGGGCGGGCCGACCAGTAGAGGTAGCCGAACAGCACCACAGCGCCGAGCGACGCCAGGCGATGTCCGAAATTGATCAGGACAGGGCCCTGGAGCGTGGGGATGAGCGCGCCGTTGCAGAAGGGCCAGCCGCTGCAAGCCAGTTGCGCGTTGCTGTGGCGGACGAAGGCCCCCAGGTAAACCAGGGCGTACAGGTAGAGCAGCGCCGCCCAGCAGAGCCGTCGGAACCGCAACGGCGCTGGTCGATCGCGCAGCCGATCAGCTTGCTCTTCTTCTAAAAGCAGCGCAGTCGTCAGCAACACCGTGGCCAGGGCGATCAGGGAAATGCCCAGGTGCAGGGCGAGCACGGGTGGCGACTGCGGCCAGAGCACTGCCATGCCGCCCAGAACAGCCTGCAGGACCAGGAAGAAGACCAGCGCCGGCGCCAATATCTGTGTCTCCCGCCGCCAGGGCGTGCGCAGGAAGGTGCCGGCGGCCAGGGCGATAACACCGACACTGACCAGACCGACGACTGCCCGGTGGCTGAACTCGATCAGCGTCTGCGCCGTGAAGGTGGGCACGAACTGACCATGGCAGAGCGGCCAGGAGCGGCCACAGCCTTCGGCGGCCCCGGCATTCGTCACCAGGTCGCCCATCGCCACCACGATGAACATGCCGACGGTCGTTATCACACCCAGCCAGGCCAACGGCCGGCGTGCTGTGGCCCGAAAACGCTCGATTGATACCGGCCCCACCTCGCCTACCCTATGTTGTGCTCTCATGCCCTGCGTAGGATCATACCCGCCGCCAAGGCGATCAGGCCCACCCTACGATAAATCGTAGCGCTACGATCGACAAGCCTGCTCAAGCAGGCTAGTCCCGGCAGTTGCGCCACTGACCAGTTGGAATACCGGGCTATATAATCGGTGCAGTACCTGCCCCACGTCCTTTATCTCTGGCGTAACGTTTGAGCGGAGGGAATCGCCCAGCATGGTCACAGTGCAGTTTTCCACCAGTCGTCGCCGGCTTCTTGGCCTGGCCTTTGGCGCGCTAACCGGCAGCGCGCTGTTGACGGCGTGCGGCGGCGCCGGTAATGGGACGCAAGCGGTCACATCGGCCGCGACGGTAGCAGCCACCACAAAGGCCGGCGCGACTCAGGGGATCACCTCGGCCGCGACGGTGACGGCGACAACGCATGGCACTGCGTCGTCAACCGGCAGCAGTACCACGGCCGCCGCCGCGGTGACTGCGCCAGCGGCGGCAAGCGCCGTCTTCAGCGTCTTTCTACCCAGCTCCGTGGGGTTGGTGGCCGGCTGGAAGCTGCTAACGCCGCGCTTCGAGGCCGCCAATCCCGGCCTCCAGGTAAACGTCAGCCCGACGGTCGACGTGACCAAGCTACAGACGATGATCGCTGCCGGCACGCCGCCCGACGTCACCCACTTCGACCGCTACCTGGTGGGGACCTGGGCAGTGAAAGGGCTCTTCCAGCCGGTGGACGACCTGCTGCGCGGCCTTGACCCGGTGAAGACTTTCCTGGCGCCGACGGTCAAGGAGGCGACCTATAAAGGGAAGCTCTACGCCATGCCGCAGGACACCGGTATTCGCGGCCTCTACTGGAACGTGGGACAGTTGCAGCAGGCCGGCCTCGACGCCAAGCTCGGCCCGCAAAGTTGGGACGATCTCAACCACTACGCCCAGGTGCTTACCCAGCAGGGCGGCACGCCCAGCACCCAACGCTTCGGCATGCTGCCCTGGATTGGCAACTGGTATAACATCGGCTGGATCTGGACCTTCGGGGGCGACTACTTCGACGACCAGACTTTCCGGCCCACACTCAACCGGCCGGAGAACGTTCAGGCCTACGACTGGATGCTGGGCTACGCCAAGCAGTATGGGACGCCGACGGCGTTGACCAGCGCCGGCGTGAGCGGCGACCTGATGAAGTCCTTCGCCCAAGATCAGCGGGTGGCCATGATCCCGGCGCATTGGGGGCTGACCGGCGCCATGCAGCAGGGGACGCCGACCTTCCAATATGGCGGCGGTGTCGTGCCCCATCCGCCGGGAGGCAAGAACGGCACCTGGCAGGGTGGCTTTTCCTTCGCTCGGCCCGTTGGCGGCAAGCGCCCGGAGGCAGTGCAGCAACTGTACACCTTCCTGGCCGACACCCAGAATCAGGTCACCTATTACCAGGCGACCCACCAGTTGCCGGCGTCGCTGGCCGCGCTGGACCAGGTGAAACAGACCATCGGGTCACCAGGCCAGCTCTTCATCGCCGAACTCCCCACCGCCCAATGGCGCTGGCCGTACACTGATGTTATGTTAACGGCGCTGAACCAGGCGCAGAACGATGTGCTGAGTCTGAAGACGCCCACCCGCCAGGCGCTGGATACGGCGCAGCAGACGCTTCTGGCGCAATATTCGGACTATTGGGGGAAGTGAGCGGCGGGTATCGCGCCGTAGGGGCAGGTCCCCGTGCCTGCCCTGCTCGCCTTGCGGCAAGCGATCGTTGTTTGCATCCGGTAAAAGGGCAGGCACGGGGACCTGCCCCTACACGGGTGTACGGCTCTGCATCACGCCTGACGCTATCGCCGGTATGGCCCATCGGCCGTCAATGCGCGATGCCGCGCTCGTGCATGCGACGGTGGATCGCCTGGATTGCCTCCTGAAAGGGTCTTTCCAGGAAGGCCAGGTGGTCATCGTCGCCGTGGGGGTGGGTGACGGCGCCGGGGGGATACTGCGGGCTGCGCTGGCGGATGTAACTGAGGGTGCCATCCAGCAGCGTCAACATATAGGTGGCCGTCCCGGCATCGAACATCTGCCAGGGTTCTCCCACGGCGATGTAGACCGGCGAGGTGTGCGCCATGATGCCGCGCTGCCACGTGTCAA
Source organism: Chloroflexi bacterium UBA4733 (assembly GCA_002404055.1). The sequence continues at coordinate 8,338 of DHIZ01000107.1, read as the reverse complement.
AGTGGGGAATCGCCGTGGCGTAGCCGGGTCCACCGCAGCGCGCTGCCAGCCAGGTATGGTGGTCGATGTGCAGCTTCTGGCGGAGTTCCAGGCGCCGGACACCTCCCGCCTGCTCCGTCGCGGCGACGACGCGTCCCTGTTGGATGATCTGCAGGCTATGGATCGGCAGGGTGGACTCCGCCCAGGCCTCAATTTCCACGGTGCCGCCATTGCCGGGGAGGGTGAGCGTGTCGCCCACCTCCTGGCCGTCGACCCGGAAGTGCAGGATGGGACCACCGCTGAGGAAGGTGCGCCCCTGGCGCAGGCGCCGGCACCAGTTATCGTAGGTGAAGGCCTCGCCGGCCGGGATGCGGACGTAGGTGCGGTAGAGGCCGACCGGTACGTCGCTGGTCATCTTGTCGGTGCCGCCGACGAGGGGCAGGCGATAGCCGGCGTTGAGGTAGCGATAGTATTCCTGGTGCATGTACATGCCGTGGCGCAGCATCTCCACGGCATCGGCGCGACCGGTGGCGATTAGCGCGGCCGGCTCGCCGTTGGGCGTGGGCAGGTGGGGGAGGATGACGGTGCCGCCCTGGGCGTGGCAGGCATCGGCCCAGGCGGACATGGTGGTCTCCAGGGTGCTGCCAAGCTCCGCCTCGCTCAGCCCGCCGGTACACCAGGGCATGACGTGCTCTTTCAAACCCAGCAAGGTCAGGTGGCCGAGCATGTGCTGGCGGTTCTCCTGGGTCGCGTAGACGATGGTGCGACCGTCCGGCGAGTGGTGCGGCGCTCCCGTGAACTCTTCAGTATTGGTGAAGAGGCTGCCCCATTGCGATAGCAGCAGGTTGACCACGTTGAGGTCTTCGCCGCGCGCTTCAAAAGCGCCGCCCTGCGTGGAGAGGAAATGGACGTGGGTGTCACCGCTGTAGTAGCCGCGGGCGTTCATGTCGATCCAGCGCTTCAGGCGGAGCTGGAGCACCTGCTGGCCGGGCGCGATGGTCACGCTGGTGCGCAGCGGCTCGTACTCGAAGCCGCGCGCCACATCCACGAGCACCTCGCCGCGCGGCAGCCAGCCCTCGCAGCGGCCGTCGATGTAGGCATAGCTGATCTGGCCCAGCCGAACATCACCGCCAACGTCGATGTGCCAGGTCCCGTTGTTGGAGTTCACATGGGCGTGGTGGCCATGCGGGGCGTAGGGCACGCCTTGCGGCGAGCGAAAGTGGATGCGGCAGGGCAGCGGTTGCCCGGTGGCGTCGTCCACGACGGTCGTGCGTACCCAGTTGCGGCCAGGATCGATTAGTTCCACGCGCAGCCGGGCGGTCGGTTCCAGGGTGCCGTGCTCCTCCAGCGCGCTCCAGTGTACGCTGCCCAAAGCCTCCCCGGCGGCGCTGATCGTGACCGTCGCCGAGGGCGAGGCGGCGATCTCCACGTAGGCCGGGCTGCTGCCCCGGTTGGGCCGCTCGCCCCAGCCGCGCATGGGATCCTGCAAGAATCCCGCCGCGGGTTCCGCCGGCAGCGGATACGGGTAGGTCGCCACGCCGCGATCGACCTCCGCCGTCACATTGAAGGGCTTCTCAGCGTCGTCGGCCTGGGGGAGTGTGATCCGCACCGCGCGCAGACCCGTCCGCACGAACGGGTCCTCCTCCAGCGAACTCAGGGTGATCGCAGCGAGCAGGAAGCGCGGGCCGGCCGGAACAATGGTGATGGCATCGATCGAACGATCAGGCTGGGGATTGGACCAGGGCCAGAGGTAGTAGTTCCGCGCGTTGCCCTGCATACCCTCCGTCTGGCGCTGGCCGGCCTGGGACCACTGGCCTGCGTAGCGCGGCTGCAGGCGGTCCGCGCCGTCCGGCAGCGCCAGCAGCGGCCAATGGCCCCACTCGCTGGGCACCACGGCGATCTCCAGGCGTTCGCGGATCGCCAGGCGCTCCTCCGTGCCGTCCGCATAGCAGATCACGTACTCGGCGACCAGTTCCCCCACCGGGCCGCCTTGCAGGAGTTGCGAGTCGAGCTGGCGATGGGCAAAGATAAGATGCCGCGCCTGCCGACCGACCGGAACACGGCGGGGGGTGCGCTCCTCGCCGCCGAGCACCAGGAACGGTTGTCCACTGCCATCCGCTGCTCCGATCTGAAAGGGCAACCCGTGAAACTGTTGCAGGCCGAGTGCAGGGCTGCTGGGCGAGGGCAACACCTCCGGGCCGGCATTACCGTGTTGACCAAGATCGAGTGGCGCATAGTCCGAAATGTCCATCGTCGTGCATCCTATCCTGATTGACATCGATACCACATCCTTGCTACGATGCTAGCGCTCGGTGCATTGGGCGTCAAATCGGCAGCGCCCGTGGGGGACACCCGGGGCTCGGTAGCATTCTAGGTGAGGGAATACGCAGCGTTGACCGCGTGGCGTCAGGCAGCTTATACTGGCGTTGTATGGGAAGGGCGCGGCCTTGCCAGGTGCGATGCCAGAGGTTACGACTCGATGGCGATAGCTCCCGTCCTGACGCCGACGGTGCCGGCACGCCGCCCGGGTTCACCGGCCGGGCGGCGTCGCTACTGGCGGACCACGGCGCTCGCCTATCTCTTTTTGCTCCCCGCCATCGTGATCATCGCCATTTTTCACTTCTTTGCTGTCGGGTTTGCCTTCTACATCAGTCTGTTCAACTGGAAGGTCATACGCGGCGCCTTCCTTGCCCTGACCAACTATTCGGTGATCCTGCAAGACGCCGACTTTCATCAGGCGCTGGTCACGACGATCTGGTACGCCGTCCTGACCGTGCCGGTCAGTATCGTCCTCTCCTTGTTCGCCGCGCTGCTGTTGAGCCGGAACCTGCGCGGCGTCAGCGTCTTCCGCACGCTCTTCTTCATCCCCTACGTGACCTCGACGGTGGCAGCCGCCGCGGTCTGGCGGGTGATCTTCCGGCCTGACGGCGTGATCAGCGCCTTCTGGACGTGGGCGGGCCAGCCCTCGCCGCAGTGGCTCAACGAGCCGCGCGGCCTGTTCCAGTTGGCCTTGCAACCGTTCGGCATTGTTCCACCCGGTTGGGCGAGCGGGCCGAGTCTGGCGCTATTCTGTATCGCGGTCATGTCTGTCTGGTACAGCCAGGGCTTCGACACTGTGGTGTTTCTGGCGGGACTGACGTCCATACCCAGGGAGTTGTACGAGGCGGCGCGCCTGGACGGCGCCGGCGAATGGCAGGTGCTGCGCTTCCTGACGTGGCCATTGTTGCTGCCCACCACCTTCTTCATCCTGGTGATCTCCGTCATCGGCAGCTTCAAGGCGTTCAACCAGATTTACATCATGACGGGCGGCGGGCCAGCCGGTACCACGACGACGGTGGCCCTCCTGGTATACAACCAGGCATTCCGCTATGGGCACCTGGGCTACGCCTCCTCGCTGGCGTTCATTCTGTTCGCCATCATTCTGGGTCTCACCCTTGTGCAGTTCCGCGTCGTCGGACGTGGTGCGAGGGCTGCCAGTGGCTAGTACAACGCAGGCGCGGCTCATGCCGGCGACACGAGTCGGCAGTACAACGCAACACAGCCGCCGCTGGTGGCGGATACTGCCGCTCTACCTGGCATTGACCCTGGCCGGCTTCCTGGTGGCGCTGCCCTTCATCTGGATGGTGCTGACCTCCTTCAAGACGCAGTTCGAGGCGCTGGCCTATCCGCCGACCATCCTGCCGGCGGTCTGGCATTTCAGCAACTACGCCGATGCCTGGAACCTGCCCGGTTCCTGGCCCGGCGGGTTCCCTCGTTACTTCGTGAACACGGTCTTCCTGGCTGTCGCCACCACATCGGGCTCCTTGCTGACGTCGTTGCTGGCCGGCTACACCTTCGCTAAGATGCAATTCTTTGGTCGCAATGTTATCTTTATCTGCTTGCTGGCGACGCTCATGGTACCCTTTGAGGCGATGCTGGTGCCCGACTTCGTGATCATCAAGTCCTTCCACTGGTACAACACCTACCAGGCGCTGATCGTGCCCTGGCTGGCCAGCGTCTTCGGCATTTTCCTGTTGCGCCAGTTCATCTCCTCCTTGCCCAACGAGCTGTGGGAAGCTGCACAGTTGGACGGGCTGGGGCACGCCGGCTACCTCTATCGCGTGGTGGCGCCACTCTCGATAGCCGGCATTCTGACGATGGCATTGTTCAACTTCCTGGAGAGCTGGAACTCGTTACTGTGGCCGTTGATCGTCACCAGCAGCGACTCGATGCGACCGCTGCAGGTGGGGTTATCCTTCTTCATCACGGAGAACGGGACGCAGATCAACCAGTTGATGGCAGCGGCAGCCTTTACGATCGCGCCGATTCTCGTTTTGTTCCTGGTTGCCCAGCGGCAGTTCATCGACGGAATTGCGCGGTCTGGGTTGAAAGGGTGAGCGCTCGCAGCGAGGCGGGCGTTCCCGTGACAGCACTGGGGAGCGTGTACCGGAGGCGGTTGGAGCGCCGCCGGCACAGTCTAGAGAAGAGAGGAAATCGTTGAAAAAATCTTCGCGTCGGAGTTTTCTCATCCTGGCATCCGGAGCGCTGGCCGGGTTGTCGCTGGCCGCCTGTGGCGGCGCGGCGGCAACGGCGGTGACGACGAGTGCCGGCAGTGTAGCCGGCACGGCAGCAGCGGTCACCAGCAGCGCGGCGGCGACGAGCGCGGCCGTCACCAGCGCGGCCGCTACCAGCAGTGCCGCCAGCACGGCTGCCGCTACCACTAGCGCCGCCGCTACTACCAGCGCCGCCGCCAGTACCACGGCGGCGAACGCGGCGTCGGTAGCAACATCGGCTGCCACCAGCAGCACGGCGGCTGCGACGTCAGCAGCGGCAGCCAAGGCCCCCACCCCGGTGCCAACGGCGGTTCCGGTGACGCTGCGCGGAACCAAGGTCACCTTCTGGCACACGCAATCCGGCCCCAACGCCCTGTTGCTCAACCAGATGGTCCTCGCCTACAACGCCGGCCAGCCCAACTACACCATCGTGCCCGAGTACAAGGGCAGCTACGACGACCTGTACAAGGCCAACCTCGCCTCGATCAACGCCGGTCAGCCGGTGCCCCTCTCGGTCGCCTACGAGAATCAGGTGGCGGACTACTACAGCAGCAACCTGGTCGTACCCTGGGATGATTACGTTAACAGCGCCCAGTATGGCCTATCCGCTGCCGACAAGGCTGACTTCTTCCCGGCTTTCCTGGAGTTGGGCAAGTTTCCGCAGTTCGGCAACAAGTTCCTGACCTTCCCCTTCGCCAAGAGCCTGGAGTTGATGTGGTACAACGCCGACCTCCTGCAGAAGGCCGGCTTTGCCAAGCCGCCCGTCACCTGGGACGAGTTCCAGCAGCAGGCGATGAAGGTCGGCGCCGGCGGCGTGTGGGGCTGGGAATTTGGCGCTGATGCATCCCGCTTTGCCACCTGGATCTTCAGCCGCGGTGCCGACTTGATTAGCGCCGACGGCCAGAAGTTGATGATCAACACGCCGGAAGCGCAGGCCTCCCTGGCGCTGCTGACGACCCTGGTCCAGGCCAAGAAGGTCCAGGCGCCGACGGGCTTCCAGTCGGAGACAGACTTTGAGCAGCAGAAGACCGCCTTCTATCAGGACTCCAGTTCCGCCCGTTCCTACATTCTCTCGGCGCTGACCAAGGCCAACGTCAACATCAACTGGACGGCGGAGATGCCGCCGATTGGCCAGGCCGGCCAGACGCCGTCCTCCGACCTCTACGGCGGCAACGTTACCCTGTTCAAGACGAGCGCTGAGGCGCAACGTGGCGCCTGGGAGTTCATGAAGTACTTCAGCGCCGGTCCGCAGACGGCAAAGTGGGCGCTCGGTACCGGCTACATGCCACTGCGCAAGTCAGCCACCCAGAGCGCCGACTACACGACCTTCATCAAAGAGAATCCGCGCAACGCTGTTGCCATCAACGGCTTGCAGTCGGCCGGCAACAGAGGCGAACCCAAGGTCGCAGCCTGGCAACAGGTACGCGACATCCTGCTCTCGATGCTCCAGCAGGTGATCGCCGGCACCGCGAACGCGAAGGACGCCCTCGCCGCCGCCGATCAGAAGGCAAACGCCGCGTTGAAGACGTCGTAAGGGGACCTCACCCGCTCGCTGAGGCTCGCACCCTCTCCTAGGCGGAGAGGGTACGGAGGAGTGGCTGGTCATTGCACGTCATTGCCCGAAAGTTGGCGTCCCTACCCTCTCCGTCCAGGAGAGGCGCCCAGAGGGCACCCGGCCGCAGTGCCGGGTGAGGTCCCCCAGGTTAACGGCGAAGGCCGGTACGCACCGTGCGTACCGGCCTTGCTTGCGGAGACCTGGGTTCTACAGGCTGCCGCTGATGTTGGAGAAGACGGTAGACAGGCGACCCTGGAGAATACCCAAAGCGGCGACGAGCAGGATAGCGACTAAGGCGATGATGAGTGCGTATTCAACCAGACCCTGACCACGTTCGCGATTTTGGATGTTGATCCAGAGAGCCAGCAACTTTTCCATGGGTTCCTTTCTTTCCCTTCTAGGGAGTGGTGTGCCAAAAGGTGATCAACACAACCACCTGCTTTGGTACAGCACTACAATACAGTGTAATAGCGGGCGGCGATATCCACAAGTGTTCCTATGCGTCACCAGTACTATTGCCGGTAATTGGCGAGGTGGTCTCGGCGACTAAAGTCGCGGCTACAGACAGCGAAGCCGCCCTTCGGCGGCTACGGTAGTCCGCGCAGGCGGACTTCGCATGTATAGCCCGCGACTTCAGTCGCCGGGATTATTTCAAGGAGAAATCACATGCAACTTGGTGGCCTTCATCACGTCACGGCGGTGACGAGTAAGGCGGCACATAACGTCGCCTTCTATACCAACGTCCTCGGTATGCGCCTGGTGAAGAAGACCGTCAATCAGGACGATGTCTCGGCCTACCACCTCTTCTATGGCGACAGCATTGGCCATGCCGGCACGGAGATGACCTTCTTCGACTGGGCGTTCGCTGGGAAGCACAAGCCTGGCGCCGGCGCAGTGGCCGCGACGGCCTTCCGTGTGCCTGGCCGCGCGGCGTTGGAGTGGTGGGTCCAGCGCTTCGAGCAGGTGGCTGTTGCCCATGGCACGGTCAACGAGCGCGCCGGCCGGGCGATCCTGGCTTTCAGCGACCCCGAGGGTCAACAGTTGGAACTGATTGATGACAGCGCCGCCGATGCAACGGGCGTGGCGCCGGGTGTTCCCTGGGAGCACAGCCCCGTGCCGGTGGACAGCGCCATCCGCGGTCTGGAGGGCGTCACGCTCACCATCAAGAACATGCTACCGACGGCTATGCTGCTCACCGATGTGCTGGGCTTCCGTCAGGTGGGCGAATATGACGATGGTGGGCATCGGGCCGCCACCTACGCGGTTGGTCCCGGCGGACCCGGCGCCGAGGTGCGGCTGGTGGAGCGGCCGGACCTGCCCGCTCACCGCATGGTCGGCGCCGGCGGCGTGCATCATGTGGCCTTTCGCACTCCCAACGATGCGGAACACGCTGCCTGGCAGCAACGGCTGGCCGGCGTCGGCATCGGCGTGACGCCGGTGATCGATCGCTACTACTTCCGCTCGATCTACTTCCGCGAACCGGGCGGCGTGCTGTTTGAGATCGCCACCGATGGGCCGGGCTTTGCCATCGACGAAGACCCGGCCCACCTGGGCGAGCGGTTGGCCTTGCCGCCGTTCCTGGAGCCGCGCCGGGCGGAGATCGAAGCCAACCTCCGACCGATCTAGCAAGCCGGGCAGGCACAAGCACCCGGAGGGTACCCGCCCCTACAAACCTGGCGGTGGGCGGAGCGCGTCCAGTAGCCCGCGCACTGATGGGTGATTGGCGAAACGCTGGCGCTCCTCAGCGTTTGGAATCGCCGCCAGCACGTCGTCGGCAACCTCGGCCACGGTCAGCCCGCGTTCGCGTTGGGTCTGGACGGCGCCTTCCAGGCGGCTCTTGAGGTTGTTGCAGCGCACGCAGGTCGCCTGGAGGTTGTCGGGGCTGTCGGCGCCGCCGAGCGCGCGGGCGAGGGTGTGGTCGATCGTCAGGGTATCGGGCCGCAACGGCCGCCCGCAGAGGGCGCACTGGCGCGTGTCACCGCGTGCCGCGACGCTCTCGCGCCGGCTCACGCGCTCCAGCAAGGCATAGACGTTTTCCGCCGGCACCCGCACCGGTGCCTGTGCGCGCCGTCGGTCGATGTCGCGCCGCCGTTCCCGGCTGCGCTCAGCCGAATCGTCAGTATCCCAATCCCGCCACCCCGGCATCTGTCCTCCTTCGTGCCTGTAGCATGCCATGGAAAGGGGCGAGCAAGCCAGAGGTAGCCGTGGCGCATGGTTTGGCAAGCGACTTTGTAGGGGCAGGCCCCTACCCTTTCTGGGGTAGGTATTTGGT
>DHIZ01000334.1 GCA_002404055.1 Chloroflexi bacterium UBA4733 | reverse complement strand
TTATTCCGTGACGGCTCCTAAGGTCAATTCCGCCCGTAGCACTCCGTCAAATCAGCGAGTCTGCTTGCTAATGCTGCATCCGGCAACTCGCCGGCGAAGCGCCAGCCCCAGTTGCCTTCCACCGTGCCGGGAAAGTTCATGCGAGCTTCGCTGCCCAGGCCCAGGAGGTCTTGCATCGGGATGATGCAGAGTTCCGCCACGGACTCATAGGCCAGGCGGATCATTGCCCAGACCAGTTCCTGGCCTTCGGCGGCGGCATAGCGTTCGGCGTACCGCCTTTCGTGGGCTGGCGCGCCGGCCAACCAGCCGGCCGTCGTGTCGTTGTCGTGCGTGCCGGTGTAGACGACGAAGTTGCGGGTGTAGTTGTGCGGCAGGAAGGGATTGCCGGCGTCGCCGCCGAAGGCGAACTGCAGCACTTTCATGCCTGGGAAGTGGAAGCGATCGCGCAAAGCCTGGACGTTGTTACTCATCTTGCCCAGGTCCTCGGCGATCAGCGGGAGTGGGCCCAGCGCCTGCTCCAACGCCTTGAAGAGCGCGGCGCCGGGTCCCCTCCGCCAGCGGCCGCCGACCGCCGTGGGGAGATGGGCGGGAATTGCCCAGTAGGCAGCAAAGCCGCGGAAGTGGTCAAGGCGCAGCACATCGACCAGGCTGAGGTCGCTGCGTAGCCGCTCCACCCACCAGGCATAGCCGGTGGCGGCCAGCACGTCCCAGCGGTAGAGCGGGTTACCCCAGCGTTGCCCCGTCTTGCTGAAATAGTCGGGGGGCACGCCGGCGACGTGGGTCGGTTCGCCGCGCGCATCGAGCGTGAAGAGCTCGCGGTGCGCCCAGCAATCGGCGCTGTTGTGGGAAATATAGATGGGCATGTCACCCAGCAGGCGGATGCCGTGTGCGGCGGCCTGCCGTTTCAGGGCGGCCCACTGCCGGAAGAAGAGGTATTGTACGAAGACCTGATAGCGCAGCGGCGTCACCAGCCGTTCCCGCCAGAGCGCCAGCGCCTCCGGCTCGCGCGCCGCTACACCCGGCTCCCAATCCGGCCAGGCAGCGCCGTTATGCACGTGCGACAGCGCCGCGAACAGCGCATAGTCGTCCAGCCAGAAGGCTTGCTCGCGCGCAAACTGGGCGACCTCCTGCTGCTGGGCCTCCGTTGCTTCACGCTGGAAGGTCTGAAAGGCCTCCGCCAACAGTTCCTGTTTGAACGCTCGCACCCTGCCGAACTCCACCTGATCAGCGGAGAAGACTGGCCGGCGCTGCGCGAGGTCGCCGGACAGGAGGCCATCGGCAACCAGCAAGTCGGGGCTAATCAAAAGCGAGTTGCCGGCGAACGCGGAGTACGCCTGGTACGGCGACTCACCCCAGGCAGCCGGTCCAAGCGGCAGCATTTGCCAGTAGCGCTGCCTGGAGTCGGCCAGGAACTGCAGGAACACCTGCGCCGATGGTCCCAGGTCGCCCACGCCATACGGCCCCGGCAACGAGGTAGGATGCAGCAGTACGCCGGCTGCCCGCACCATGGTGACCTCCCGCGCTTCCCGGCTTCGCACGCGGAAGCCCTGGCGGCTGTATTGTATAGATCAGACGCGCCGTCCAGCCAGCGTGGAACGGTGCATACCAATGCGTGGGAAGGATCGCTACAATGCCCGTGCCTTCGCTGCTGTCCGACGATGACCTTTACCTGTTTGGCGAGGGCAACTGGCTGCTGGCTTACGAGAAGATGGGGGCGCATCCGCGCCTGGTCGACGGCGTGGCCGGCATCAACTTCGCAGTGTGGGCGCCGGGCGCAGCGCAGGTCCAGGTAGAGGTCTACGGCTTCGGCCGTCGCCTCCGCCAGATCCCGATGGCCCTGCGCGGACCGATCGGCGTCTGGGAGGTCTTCGTCCCGAACATGGCGACCGGCACAACCTACAAGTACGGCATCACCTCCCGGTACCACAACTTTCAGGTGGAGAAGGCCGACCCGTTCGCCTTCTGGAGCGAGCGGCGGCCGGCGAACGCGTCGGTCGTGTACGACCTCGCCGGCTACACCTGGAACGACGCGGCGTGGCTCGCGGGACGCAGCAGCAGTAGCCCGGTGGCCAAACTGCAGACGATCTACGAGGTCCACCTCGGCTCCTGGCAACGCGGCATAGACGGCAGCTTCCTCAACTACCGGCAACTGGCAGAGCAACTGGCGCCCTATGTCGTCTCCCTCGGCTTCACGCACATCGAGCTGCTGCCGATCGCCGAACACCCCTTCGACCCATCCTGGGGCTACCAGCTCACGGGCTACTTCGCCCCGACCAGTCGCTTCGGCACACCGAAGGACTTTATGTACTTTGTGGACTACTGCCACCAGCACGACCTGGGGGTGATCATCGACTGGGTGCCCGCGCACTTTGCCAAAGACCGTTTCGGCCTCTACTTCTTCGACGGCACCCACCTCTACGAGCATGCAGATCCCCGCCGCGGCGAGCACCTGGGCTGGGGCACTGCCGTTTTCAACTACGAGCGGTCGGAGGTCGTCAGCTTCTTGCTCTCCAACGCAATGTACTGGCTGCAGGAGTATCACCTGGATGGCCTGCGCGTCGATGCAGTGTCGTCGATGCTCTACCGCGACTACGAGCGCCCGGCCGGGACCTGGGTGCCCAACGACCAGGGCGGCAGGGAGAGCCCGGAGGCCGTCACCTTACTGCGCCGCGTCAACGATCTGGTCCACCAGCGCTACCCGGGCGTCGTCACCTGCGCCGAAGAGGCGACAGTCTGGCAGGGTGTCACGCGCCCCACGGCGGATGGCGGACTCGGTTTCGACATCAAGTGGAATATGGGCTGGATGAACGACATCCTGCGCTACCTGGCGCGCGAACCGGCAACGCGGCCGGCCTTCCACAACGAGGTCACCTTCTCCTACACCTACGCCTTCAGCGAACGCTACCTCCTGCCGCTCTCCCACGACGAAGTCGTCCACCTCAAGCACGCATTGCTGGAGAAAGCGCCGGGTCCGGCCTGGCAACGCTTCGCCACTCTCCGCGCCCTGTTGGCCGCCATGTATGCCCACCCCGGCAAGAAGCTGCTCTTCATGGGCAGCGAAACTGCACAACCGCAGGAGTGGTCGGAAGAGGTACCGCTGGACTGGGGCCTGATTGCCGGGCCATCCGGCGCCCGGCACAGGCAGGTGCAGCAGTTCGTGACCGAACTGAACCGCCTCTACCGTAGCGAGCCGGCGTTGCATGCCCTGGACACGGCGTGGGAAGGCTTCGCCTGGATCGACGGCAGCGACGCCGAGCATTCCATCGTCGCCATCCTGCGCCGGTCTGCGCTGCCCGAAGAGGTCATTGTCGTCGTCTGCAACTGGCAACCGATCCCCCAGGCCGACTACGCCATCGGCGTGCCGTTGCCTGGCCCCTGGGTCGAACTCCTCAACAGCGACGCCACGGTCTACGGCGGCTTCGGCGTGGGCAATAGCGCGGGGCTGATGGCCGAGGCAGCGCCATTGAACGGATACCCGTACTCCTTGTCGCTCATCATCCCGCCGCTGAGTGTACTGTGGCTGAAGCCGGCGGCGGCGGGGGAATGACGGAGATAGCGTGCATATCAGAAAGCCCCAAAAAGGCGGCGCTGACAAGCCCGAAGACAAGCATAAACGATCAATCGAACGGTATCCACTCAACGACATCCACCCATTCGTTGGCATCGCTGGCTTCCCATACGAGGATTATGGCTTCAAGGACTCGCTGTGGTGGCGTGTTCGGGCGCACCCACAATATTCCCCAATGATGCCCGCCTGCGGCGATGTGCTTCGCCACGTGGCCAGGTATGCTGGCCCAGTCATGCGTGATCAGGATGCGGTGGGACGTCTCCAGATAACGCAAAATCTCGGGATCCAACGTTCCAAGCGCAGGCGCACCCTCGTCGCCAACGCGGAGAACGTTTACTTCCGGCAGACGACGTAAGAGCGCCACTGCCAGGTAGCGCGGTACGTTTTCGTCGAGAAGGAAGCGCGCCCTCAAGCGAGACGCCGTTCACGCCGTAGCGCCTCCAGGCGCAACCGCTGGACGAGCGGGGAAGGATGCTTCATCGACTGGCGATATTCATGCTCGTGGAGCACGTTGTGCTGTTTGATAGAGGAATCGATTTCGGCACGATGCTGCAGGTAGTAGGTGATGGTAGCGTAGATCTTCTCTAGACTGAGCCCGGGGAAGGCATCGGCGATCTGCTCGGCACTGAAGCCGGTATTGTACAGGTCGACGACGTGCTCGATTCCGATGCGATGCCCCTTGATCCTTATGGCATTGGAATCGGTGAAGTCAAGGTAATCCTCAAGCTGCATCGAATGGCCTCAGCTTTCTACGAGCCGGCACGATAGTGCAGAAATCACGGACGCTATGATGGTGAGTGTACCGCAGTATAGAGCCGGTGGAGGAGTCTGCGAGGCGGCGCCATCGCGCCTGCGGGTAACCGTAGCTGTTGGCGAACCGCGGGCATCGGTGTATGGGGAAGAGCAGGGCGTATGCAATACGCCCTGCTCTGGCATTCCGCTCAACGGAGGTTCGCCAACAAAGTCATTGATCGTCGGGTGATCGTCCGGCGCTCCGATAGTCCCGGATTCGCTAACAACTGCGTAAACGAGCGGGCTACGCACAAACGCGCGGTACGCGCTCCGGGAGGTCCGGCGCCGTGCGCTGGCTCGTGAGTTCGCCCCCAACGTCATTTATGGCTGGCCGGGGCTCACCGTTAGCTTCTGGATGCGGTGGTTGTCCTCATCGGCGACGTAGAGGTTGCCCTGAGCATCCAGCGCAATGCCATCGGGGTTAACGAACTGGCCGGGGGCCGTGCCTTTCTCGCCAAACGAACTCCATACCTGGGAGGCAGGCTGGGGCCGGGGACTAGCCGTCGGTGTCGGCGGGGCAGGTGTAGTCGTGGGTGGCGTTGGTGCTAATGTTGCTGTGGCGACAGGCCGGGGCACGGGCGTTGCCGTTATCGCACTGGCAGCCGTCGTCCGCAGCGTGGTCAGCGCAACCGCCACCGCGCTAAGAGCCTATCCGGAAGGTATTC
>DHIZ01000326.1:3381-6414 GCA_002404055.1 Chloroflexi bacterium UBA4733 | reverse complement strand
TCGACGGAGATTCCGGCGGGCGCGCATCGCGTGCATTGCGTCAAGTTTGGACGCGAGATGGAAGGCCTCGATGAGATTCCGTTCGAGGGGCATCCGCTCGGCCAGCGCATCTACGACAACGTCTCCAAAGAAGCCTGGAAGATGTGGGTCGAGCACATGAAGATGCTCATGAACGAGTACCGGCTCAACCTGGGCACCGCCGAAGCGCAGGAATTTCTGCTGAAGCAGATGGACGACTATTTCTTCGGCGAGGGCGCGTCGCTGCCGCCCGATTACGTGCCGCCGAAGGCCAAGTAACCCCACCCCGTGAGTAACCCGGGAACATCAGTTTCGCAAAAGCGGCGAAAAAAGATGTCCCCGATCGGAGAGGCTTTAGGCAGCCCCTTATTGCGTTTAGCTGGCCTTCTTCAGTTGCTTGTGCGGATCGAGGACGAACTTGCGGGCCGCGCCTTTGTCGAAATCCTTGTAGCCTTGCGGCGCTTCATCGAGCGAGATGACCGTGACGTTTACCGCCTTGGCAATCTGCACCTTGTCGTAGAGAATGGCCTGCATCAGCTGCCGGTGATAGCGCATCACGGGGCACTGCCCGGTGGCGAGGGTATGCGACTTGGCCCAGCCCAGGCCGATGCGGATGCCCAAAGTGCCGGTCTTGGCATTCTGGTCGACGCCGCCTGGATCGTCCGTTACGTAGAGTCCCGGAATGCCCAGTGCACCGCCGGCGCGCGTGACCGTCATGAGCGAATTCAGCACCGTCGCGGGCTGCTCGTGGCCGCTGTCCTTGCCGTGGCCGCGGGCTTCGAAGCCCACGCAATCGATGGCGGAGTCGACCTCCGGCACACCGATGATCTGCTCGATCTGCTCGCCGAGCGACGCGTCTTTCTTCAGATCGACGGTCTCGCAGCCGAAGCTTTTGGCTTGCGCCAGACGCTCGGGAATCATGTCGCCTACAATCACTACGGCCGCTCCCAGCAGTTGGCACGCGGCAGCGCAGGCCAGGCCCACGGGTCCTCCACCGGCCACATACGCGATGGAGCCGGGGCCCACGCCGGCGGTGACGGCGCCGTGATAGCCGGTCGGAAAAATATCGGAGAGCAGGGTCAGGTCGCGAATCTTCTCCATGGCCCGCTCTTTATCCGGAAATTTCAGCAGGTTGAAGTCAGCATAAGGCACCATCACGTATTCGGCCTGCCCTCCAACCCAGCCACCCATATCGACGTAGCCGTAGGCCGCGCCGGGGCGTGACGGATTCACGTTCATGCAGATGCCGGTTTTGCCTTCCTTGCAGTTGCGGCAGCGGCCGCACGCGATGTTGAACGGCACCGAAACCAGGTCGCCGACTTTGATAAATTCCACGTCGCGGCCGGCTTCGATGACCTCGCCGGTAATCTCATGCCCCAGCACCAGGCCGTGCGGAGCGGTGGTGCGGCCGCGCACCATGTGCTGGTCGCTGCCGCAAATATTGGTGGCGAGAATCTTGAGGATTACGCCGTGTTCGCATTTCCGGGAGCCTATCGCGAGCTTTGGGTACTCGATAGACTGCACTTCCACTTTGCCGGGCCCCATATAGGCCACGCCACGATTGCTTGCCATTGTTTCCGTCTCCAGTCTCTATTCTGAACAGTGCCATTTGTGAAGCGGCCAAGCCTTCACGTGGGCGATTGTACTCCAAATTCGGTTGTGGATCAGCCGGGCGTGTTGAGCCGGTGCGAAACCGCGGCATCAATCGAACGTGACGCTCGACAGCAGACCGTACACATGGACTGCGTTGTCATAGGTAACGGCGTAGACCTTGCCTTGCGCGACCACCGGAGGCACAAACTTCACCAGCGTTCCCAACCGGTCACGCGCCGGGTTCTGTTCGCTGTTCCAAAGCTCCCGCAACGTCAGCGCGTCATGCGCGTACAGTACGCCGGCGGCATTGCCATGGTCGGCGCTCTTTTGCGCGGTCAGCATGCTCCACACGATGCCGGAGCCGGCTTTGCGCCCATTCGAAGAAACCGTTAGAGCGCCGCCCGGCGAGCCATGCGCATGGGCTTTGCCCGTCGCGAAGGGCTTGGCATCCAAGGTCCGCCCATTGAAGTGAAAAGCCTTCAGAAAATCGGCTTCGCCCCAGACATACAGCAGCGGCCCGGCCGGGCCCTCCCAATAGGCCGGACCGCCGAGCACGCGGCCTCCGTTCACGGCCAGCCTCTGCAAGCGCTGTCTATCGTTGGGATTGGCATGGCCCAGATCGCGGCGATTCAACAAGGTGAACACACCGTGTTTATCGCCGCAGATCACGATATCGGTGTGCGGCAGCAGCAGGGGTCCGGTAGATCCGAAATCGGCATCTTTCTGATTCAGGTCGGCGTAATCGGCGGGGGTATAGTAATCGGCGACCTCGAAACCCCGCGGACCGACGCGCAGCTTGACCAGCGATTCGCCGAAGTCGTGAACGCCGTCCCAAGCGCCGTTGCCGACCTCATAAAAAAGGTTGCCTTCGGAATCGATCGCCGGTCCCCGCCCTGATTGCCAGATGCCGCCCTCGACGCCGCCGGGCGTGCTGCACCAGACCGCGACTTGGGCGAGGGTTTTGGCATCGTAGGCCATGACCCAGCCGTGATAAGGCTGTATATCTTCGTGCGAAGCCCAGGCGATCAAGACCAGCTTGTGGCTGAGCGCCAGCGCGGGCCGCTGGTTGCCATTCTTCGGGTCGAAACGCAGGACTCCGTTGCTGGCATCTCGAGCCGGGCTGTTAACACTCGCTTCGATCGTGACGGGCACGGCCGCATCGCTGCCGCTGCGGATGTCCAGCGCGTACAGCCGCTGGACGTAGCGACCGTCTTCTTTGGTGCGGGCCACCAGGTAGATCCTATGCGCTCGGCAGTCAATCACCGGGGTGGATAGCACGCCGACGTTTCCTACCTACAACTGGCAGCGCCGGCCCGTTACGCAACCACCTCCACGCGGTCCAGATAGCGGGCCAGCGCCAGCAGTTGGCCGCGGATAGCGTCGGCATCGGCCTCCTGGGCGGCCCGTTCGACGGCGGCGCCG
>DHIZ01000326.1:0-3221 GCA_002404055.1 Chloroflexi bacterium UBA4733 | reverse complement strand
GCGGCGCTGTAATCGTCGCGGCCCACGTCAGCCACGATGTCGGCCACGCTTTGCTTGACGCGACGCAGGTATCCCGGCACCATCTCGATCACATCTTTGGGCGGTACGACGCGAATTTTTCCGCCTGTGTGGAGCGCAATCGCCTTCAGCAGAGTTTCCTTATCGATGGGTTTAGTGAGGTGTCCATTGCACCCGGCCGCGGCGCTTTTTTCAGCCTCTTCCTTCAGCGCGTGCGCCGTTAAGGTCAGAATTGGAATGGGAGGCGATTGCTGGTTGGCCTCCCACTGGCGAATGGCGCGCGTTGCTTCGAGCCCGTCCATTACGGGCATCTGCACATCCATCAGCACCAGGTCATAGTTACCGGAGGAGCCGCCGGCGACGACGCTTTCGACCGCCAGTTTGCCATTGCGCGCGATGTCGAGTACGAACCCCGTGTCTTCGAGGTAAGCCTTGATCAGGAACAGATTGTCGTCGCAGTCCTCGGCGATCAGGATGCGAAGCGACCCGTCGCGCTCGGGCACCGCTGCTTCCGGTGACGTCGCGACCGCCTCGGGCAGCGGGTTTTCCTGGGGCGCCCCAAACAGGGCCGTGAAGGAGAACGTGCTGCCATGATCCAACTGGCTGGAGCAGCCGATCCGGCCGCCCATCAGTTCCACCAGGCGCTTGCAGATCGCCAGTCCGAGGCCGGTCCCGCCGTGCCGGCGCGTGGTGGACGAATCGGCCTGGGTGAAGCTGGCGAAAATCATCTCGATCTTGTCGGGCGCCACGCCGATGCCGGTGTCGGTGACGCTAAAGCGGAGCGCACCGTCGGCATCTCGCGCCACGCCCACAGTGATGCCGCCGCGTTCAGTAAATTTAAGCGCGTTGCCGACCAAATTCAGAAGCACCTGCCGCAGTCGGCCGGGGTCGCCGCGGAGCCGCGGCGGCACCTCCGGCTGTACTTGGCAAGTGAGCGCAAGCCCCTTGATTTCAGCGTGCCCGCGCATCAGTTCCATGGTGCGATCGAGGACCGCGCTCAAATCGAAATCCTGGCACTCCAGTTCGATGCGGCCGGCTTCCGCTTTCGAAAGGTCAAGAATATCGTTGATCAATTCCAGAAGATTGTTCCCGGCGCCCTGAAACACCCGCACGTATTCGCGCTGCTGCGGGCTGAGCGCCGTATCCGAGAGCAGGCCGGCCATGCCGAGGATGGCATTCATGGGAGTGCGGATCTCATGACTCATGACGGCCAGAAACTCGCTTTTGGCGCGGCTGGAGGACTCGGCCGACAATTTCGCGCGAAGCAGTTCCGCCTCGGCCTGCTGGCGTTTGAGGACCTCGCCGAGCTGGCTTCCGATGTGCGCCATAACGGCAAAGAACGGAGCTTCCGGCTGGACCGCATCGAGCGATAAGAACTCCAGCACGCCCACCACTTTCTCTCCCAGCAGGATCGGGAAGCCAAAGCCCGCCCGAAAACCGGCATCGCCGGATTCACGGGTGCGCTGCACGCTCACGCTGCCGTCCTGACTGACGATCCACTCCGGTTTGCCGGAGGCGAGCACCCGGCCGGGCACTCCGACACCGCTGGCAAAGCGGCGTTTCTCGACGGCCGTGCGGAACGCACCGTAGCGCTGCTCGTCTTCGAGGTGCCACAAGGCCGCCGAGAGAAACTCGGTTTCGGCGCCCTGCTCGAGCAGCAGCACGCGGCCGATAGGCCATCCGCTGTAGCGGCAAATCCGTTCCAGGCAAACCTGCGCCGCGCTCCCGATGTTCGACGAGGCATTGGCCGCCACGGTCACGGCCTGCAGCAACTGCATCAGCGTTGTCTCTTTTTCGAGCGCTGCTTCGGCGCGCCGCCGCTCGCTGATGTCCCGGATGAAGGCATTGAAGATATCGCCATCCTTGGAGCGGCTAGGCCAGACCATCAACTCGATGGGGAACTCATGCCCATCCCGATGCAGAGCGTTGATCTCGATGCGGCGATTGGCTATGTGCGTCTCGCCGGTCTGCTGGAAGCGCCGGATACCTTGGGAATGGGCTTGGCGCTGCTCCGGCGGAATGATGATCTCCGACAGCTGGCGTCCGATAACTTCCGTCGCGCTCCAGCCGAACGTGACCTCGGCCTGATGGTTCCAGGTGGTAATCGAGCCCTCGCCGTCCATGCCGATGAACGCGTCCATGGCGGTTTCGATGATCTGCCGGTTGTGCTCGCTGCTTTCCCGCAGCTCCTCTTCGATGCGTTTCAAGTTGGTGATGTCGCGAGCCACGCCGGCGATGCCTGTGACCTCCCCGCGCGCGTCGAAGATTGGCACTTTGGTGGTGGCAATCCAGCACGAAGTGCCGTCCGCCTTGCGGAGATTATCGATGCGATCGAGCAGCGGCTGGCCCGAACGCACGATCTGCTGCTCGTCTGCGAGGGACCGGTCGGAATACTGGGCGTCAAAAAAATCAGAGGCCCGCCGGCCCAGGCACGCGTCGGGGTTCTCGATGCCCAGGGCGCGGGCGTGCTCCCGGTTGACGCGGGTGTACCGCGAATCGGCATCCTTGAAAAAGATCAAGTCCGGGATACTGTCCATCAACACCCGCAGCAGCGCGCGCTCCCGGTTAACGGTTTGTACCAGCCGGTAATGCACCAGGGCGGCGCCCACCAGCGCCTTCAGTTCCTCGGGCTCCCATGGCTTCGGCACATAAGCAAAGATTTGGCCGCCATTGACCGCATCCTGCAGCGCCGTGATGTCGGCATATCCGGAAATCAAGATGCGGGTAGCGGCCGAAATGTCTTTGACCTGCTGCAGAAACTCGTGACCGGTGAGCCCTGGCATGCGCTCGTCGGTCAGCACGATGGCCACTTCGTTGTCGCGCACCATCTGCATGGCTGTCACAGGATTGTTGGTGGTCAAGACGTGGTGATCGTCTTCAAACAAATCCTCGAGCGCCGTCAGAATGCGCGGCTCGTCATCCAGGATCAGCAGCGTCTGTTTATGTGCCCGATTCACTTGCCCTCCGCGATTGCAGGTCCAGGGGAATCTGGACCTTGAATTCCGAGCCCAAGCCCTCCTGGCTTTCGACTTGGATCGAGCCGTGATGGTCCTGCACGATGCCATAGGCCACGGCCAGCCCCAATCCGGTGCCCTGGCCAATCGGCTTGGTGGTAAAGAACGGGTCGAACAGCCTGCTCCGGATGGCTTCCGGGATGCCGGTTCCAGTGTCCCGAACGGAAATATAAAAGTTGTCGCGGGTCT
>DHIZ01000084.1 GCA_002404055.1 Chloroflexi bacterium UBA4733 | reverse complement strand
GTTATGGCCACATGCTTAGCCCTGTGGGGACTCCTCCCCGCCGGAAAGGGGCAACGATGCCGCCTCGTGCGCTCCTCGGGCCAACGCTCCAGGGACTCGTCCTGTGCGCCTTACTCCTGACCGGAGCATACGTGACCACCACGCCGGCAGCCGGCGCAGCCACCTCCCCCAACGCCGTCCCGGTGGCGGCGCAAGCGCTGGCGACGCGCCTCGGCCTCACGGGCGCCCCCGTGCTTGGCGACCAGCCCCAGGGCTACGGCGGCCCCTGGGCGCTCTGGCTGACTAAGGTGCCCGTCACGATTCGGACGGGCCCCGGCACGACGGTGCCGGCCTTCCGGGCGACCGGGACGGTGCTCTCCGCCGGACCCGCCGGTGCCACCGGCAGCTTCGACTACTTCGTCTTGCCGCCCGGCTTCCCCGACTACCGGGATCCCTACGCCGGCCCGCCGGTCAGCCGGACCCGGGCGATCCGGATCGTGATCGCCTGGCTGACGAAGGCCGGGGCGGCGATACCGGACTTTCCGCCGCACGCGAAGGTGGAGACGCCGGGTGGCACCGTGCTCGGCGGGACCGGGATCTGCTGCTACCGCGCGCTCGCCGTGGTCTACTTCAGCGCCGGCCCCGACCAACCGGGCCCCATCTTCAACGCGCCGGTCGTCGCCTATGTCGCTGACGGCGGCACCGTCGTCCAGGTGCAGGTCGGCGGTGGCCGGGGCGTCGCTCCTGTCCCTTCCCGCTGCCAGCGGCGACGTGGGCGCGATGCCAACGGCGTCCCGATCGGCCCCGCGTGTTTCGACGATCAGTCCGCTGCCGGCGATCAACTGGTCGTGGACATCGGCGGCCACGAGCCGTGGCATGCCGACCCGGCGCAGCTCGTCCGCACCTTCGCCGACGGTTGGCACCTGACGGCGTCGCCGGACCAGGCCCCGTTGCGCGTGGTTGCCTCGACACCGGGCCGCATGATCTACGGCCTCACCATGCACGGCGTGACCTACCGCTTCACGCTCGTCCCCGCCTTCCCCAGACTGCCGGGCTCGGTCTGGCGGTTAGTGGCGATCAACCAGCACGTCGTTCCGTCCGCCGCGGCATTCGGCAGTCGCTGATCGGGCGGGGGATTCACCGGGAAGCACACCACCGCAACGGTCTCCCAGCGGAGCATCCACGCTTTCATCAGGCGGTGGCGACCGTCCATGATGACCCCCTCGGCCGACAGGATCAGGGGATAGGCCATGTCCGCTTCGACGATCAAGTCGCGCACCAGCGCCCAGAGCCGGCCGACCTCCCAGACGAACTGCTCTTCCCCGATGTAGAGACGACATGTTTGCGCCATCCCGTTCCTCCCTCACCAGGCCGAACCGTTCATCAGCGCGCCCTGCAGGACTGGCTGCGCGCCGCCGGCATTACGGCAGGACCGCTGTTCCGATGTTCCGAGGCCTCCGGCGCAACGACGCTATGCTCGGCCGACTGTCCGATCGGGGCGTCGCCCGCGTGGTGCAGCGGCACGCCAAAGCCATCGGCCTCGACCCGACGCGCTACGGCGGGCACAGCTTGCACGCCGGCCTGGCCACGACGGCTGCCGCCGGCAAAAGCGAACGGGCCATCATGCAACAGACGGGGCACAAGAGCCTCCCCATGGTCCGCCGCTACATCCGGGAGGGCGACCTCGTCCGCGAGAACGCCGCCGCCGGCCTGGGGTTGTAGCACGATGGGCTTCCGTCCTGGGCCAGGCTGCACTCCGCGCAACCGACGAGCGGATCGGTAAGCCGGCGCCGGCAGCGGCACCAAGGGCAGCGGTGGGGCCAGTTACCGCTTGGACGGGCGTCTCCTGGCAATCCGCGCGGCCTTTCCTTGCGGACGCGCCGGTGGGGCCGGTGTCCGCTGGATCTCCTTCCGCGGGGCGGCCGCGGTCAGGAAGGCCTCGACAGCTTCTGGCTGGATGCGCCAGAGCCGCCCGAGCTTCACGCCGGGGAGGTGGCCCGAGCGGAGCCAGTCCAGAACGGTCCGCTCCTTCACCTGAAACCGCTTCGCCACCTGCTCGGGCGTGAGCAACACCGCCTCTGCCATGGTCCTTTATCCTCCATCTATGTACGCAATGATCCGGAGCTAAACCGATGCTGACGCATATACCCCGCGCGTATGGTATCGTACCGGATAGGTTTTGGTCATCGGGAGGAGGGACAGAGATGGTCTGCCCGAACTGCGGGCGCGCACTGATAGAAGGTCTCGCCGGTTGGGCATGCCCTGCTTGTGGCATCGTGATGAGCGTCAGCGACGCCGCGCAAGCTTCGCCGAGAGCATCCGCGCAACAACGGAACGCAGCGCGCGCCGGATGGGGTGTAGCAGCCATAGCGGGGCTTGGCTTCCTTGCCGTGAAGCTTGCGCCGAAGATCCGGAAACCGAGGGCGAGGAGGCGCACCAGGACACGACGGTCAGCGACGCGCCATTAGCCGGAAGAGGCTAACCGGCTTCAAATCGGCATTCGCATGACAGCAGCCAGAGCTTGAGCGCGAGCCGCTGCCGCATCGGATCTTTGGCGAGGGCAAGATGAGCGAACTGGTGTTCCCTGAGGAATACGACGCGCTGCTGCAGGAGGTGCGCGGGCTGCTGGCAACGGCGCGCAACCGCGCCTACCAGGCCGTCGATAACCTGCGCGTGCAGGCCTACTGGCAGGTCGGCGAGCGCCTCGTCCGGGCCGAACTGGAGCACCGCGAGCGCGCCGACTACGGCCGCCGGGCCATCGAGCGGCTCGCCGCCGACCTCGGCATGGCGCGGCGTCTCCTCTTCGAGATCGTCCAGTTCTACCGGGCGTACCCGCTCGTGCATCTGCTGCGTGCCGAGCTCTCCTGGAGCCAGTACGGCGTGCTGATGCGCGTCGCCGACGCCCGCGCCCGCACCTTCTACGAAGGCCTCTCGATCCGCAACGGCTGGAGCGTGCGGGAACTGGAGGAGCAGGTGCGCACCGACCTCTACGGCCGCTCCCTGCGCGAGGGCAATGCGCCACCAGCCATCGCCGCGCCAGCAGCGGCGACGCGACCAGAGGAGGCCTTCCGCGCCGTCTTCCAGTTCGAGGTGCCGGGGCTTCCCGCCGGCTTCGCCGAAGCGGATCTGGAGCGAGCGCTGCTCGCCAACTTCGAGCGCCTGGTGGCAGAACTCGGGCCGGACTTCTACCTGCGTCGCCGGCAGCAACCCCTGACCATCGACGGACAGCTCCACCGCGTGGATCTGGAACTCTACTGCCGCGGCATCCCCACCATCGTCCTCGTGGACCTGAAGATCGGCGCCTTCGAGGACCGCGACGTCGGGCAGATGAACAAGTACGTCACCTACTACCGCGAACGCGTGCCGCGCTACCCCTGGGAGAAACCGCCGATCGGGCTGATCATCTGCGCGCACGCCGGTCAGGAAACGGTGCGCTACGCGTTGGGCGGGCTGGAGGAGAAGATCTTCGTCGCGGAGTACCGCATCAGGCTGCCAAGCGAGACACGCATCCAGGAGGGCCTGGGTTTGCTCGGCCAGGACGCGGGCAACGCCTCCTGAGATAGTGCACACGCTGTGTGCACTATCTCCGCCATGCGCACAGGAAGACCCTCGGCAGCGGGCGCATGGCAAACGCCCGCTCGTCCGATGCCCCGGTACGACCGGGGCCATGTGCGCCACAAGTTTTCGCGCTGACCGGTTGCTGTCCAGTGGAGCGATTCACGGCGATACAGCGCATGCGGCCGATTCCTCTGAGGGAGGCAAACAGGCACTGCGAAACTCTGTGGCGCACTTACCGGGGCCAGCTTCCTACCCGGACATACTCGCTACACGCTACACTATCCATCTGCTCATCAGCGGATCGTCGTGCGAGGAGATGCCATCATGGCATTCGGACAGACCATCGCCGAGGCACGGAAGAAGGCGGGGCTGAGCCAGAAGGCCCTCGCCGCCAGGATTAAGAAGGAGGACGGTTCCCCGATCTCGCCACAGTATCTGAACGACCTGGAGTGGGATCGTCGCAACTCGCCGTCGCCCCATTTCCTCCACCAACTCGCGGCGGAGCTGCACCTGCCGGAGGAATATCTCGTCGTCATGGCCAAGCAATACCCAGAGGACCTGCACGACGGCCCGCACCCACCAGAGACCGTCCAGGCAGCCTTTCGGGCCTTCCGCAAGGAACTGAAAGGACGCTGAGCATGCGATGGGTCACCGACCGGACGGGCCGCTTCCCCCAGCGACCGCACTACGAGCCGGAGGAGCTCGACGCCGCCTGCTTCGCCGACGACCTGCCAGACGCCTGGTTGGACCGCCGCTGTCAACTCCCCGGCCGGATGCTCGCCTTCGGCATTGTCAAAGGCGCCTCCCCCTGCCGCCGCGACTGCGCGCTGTTCGCCGTGGCGCTCTGCTGAATGACGTGTGATCAGCGCGGGAAAAGGAGCCTAGTTTCCCACGCTCCGCATCAACACTCCCCCCAGTATCCCCACCAGCCCCACCGAGACAGCACCCAGAATTATCCCCACCGTCGCCAGGCCCAGGCGCTCCCCCGGCATCCACGGCAAGGTGCGCTTCGCGCCACACCCGCTCCCGATGGCCGTTGCCGCGGCCAGAAACCACACCACCAGTAGCGACCACCCGCCAGCAGACGGCAGGCGGCCGAGAATCCACCCGATGAGGTACACCAGCACGCCGTAGTCGACCACGGCGGCAAGAACGCTCACCACTGCCAACCGCTGCGCTCGGCGCTGCGCTGCCGCGTGCTCCGCGCCCATCACGTCATAGCCCACCAGTTTGTCGCCAGCTCGGGGATTGAGTGGCCGCCGCGCCATCGCCCTTTGCAGCCGAGTTGGTCGCACAGTGTCACCGGCTCCTCCTGGTCACCGCCTATGGGTTGCCCGCTCCGCCCTGCCCATCCGCCGACGTCGCGGGCGAGCCGACCGGCCTCGTCAGGCACAGAGCCGACGCGGGAGCGGCAGTTGCCGAACCACCGGGTCGGCCTCGACTATCTGTAGGATCAACCCTACGAAACTGCGCAAGCGATCCGCCATCGTCGTCGTCGGGGCCACGATGTCGTCCGTCCATTGCACGTGCTCGACGCGCCCACCTTCCAGCACGGTGATGTTGTACCGCGTGGCCGGCATCATTGTCGTCCCCGAGCCGCCCAGCGGCATGCGAATCGCGAACTGCTCGGGGTAGGCGGCGAGGTCAATAGCGCGCGCCTCGTCACGGATTGCCACAAGATCCGTCGCCGACAAGCGCAGCGACACGACCAGCGGCGTACTGCCCTCCTGACTCCGGCTGAAGGTCCCGGCCAGGGTGTCGAGCCGTTCGGTGAAGCAGCTTCCCCAGGCAAACACAATCCCGAAGTCGGCGCCAGCCGGGAGTGTCAACACCGGAGCAGCGGACGCCGTGAAGGGAGACGCGGTCAGGCGGGCGGTCACCACGCCGGAGGTCGCGGGCGTCCAGGTCGCTAGCGGTGTCGCGCTCCCGGTACTCTGGTGCGTGGCCGCAATCACGTCACCACAGGCCGATAACCCCAGCAACAGGACGACGAACGCGAGGACCGCCGGAGGATACTTCGCCATGCGTTCGCCTCTCTCACCAAGGAGCGTCCCCAAGCCGTTGCAGTTTCGCCGTAAGAAGGCCAGCTCAATCAGCCCCCGATCACCTCGTACTGCACCGTCACCGCTTCCCCGCAGGCGTCCGCCAGCGCCCGGCGCACCAGCGGATCGAAGCGGCGGGCGAGCTGCCCAGCGCTGATCTGGTCGGGCACGCCCACCACCGCGGCGCCGGCAGCATGGCTGAGCAGGGAGGTCCGCGCGAGCCAGCGCTGGTAGTTTGTCGGCACCATTTGCTCAGCGAGGTCCGCAAGTGTCGTATTCCAAAGCTTTTGCAAGTCGGTGGCCGTGTCTTGTTCCATCTCTACTTACCGCTAACTTGGGAGGCAGGACATCCTGCTGGCCGGTCCGGCCCCTCTGGAGCGGCGCATCAAGGGGGGCCCGGACCGCTAGCATACGGGGCTGTTTCACCACGGCGCCTCCTGGCAGCACGAGTGCGCAGAAAAGCCAGCCTCAGAACCGACCCCTCGCAGGATCCCCTCTGGTGATGCCACCGCCTTCCCCGGCGAGACCGACAAGGATGCGGTGTAAGTTAGCGAAAAGTAGAGATGCCGGGTTTTATCCCTTAATTCTGCCGACTTCTAACTTTCAGCTTACAACGGGCGTCGCCAAGCAGTGGACGAACCCGACTCCGGATTTGTTCGAGGTCCGGTGGGATGGGGGCGAGTGGCAGGATTGGCTCGGTTCAGTGACTGGCTCCGCCACGATATCACGGCCCGCTGTTGCCGACAAGCACGCCTTGCAACGCCGCGAGCGCTTCCGCATAGACGTCAATTGTGTCCCGCTCAGGCGCGTAGGCGTGCGCCTGCCCTGGTAGTGCGGTGCTGCTGAGCTGTTCCAGGGCGGCGACGAGACGGGCATGCTCCCGCTGCAGCGTGTTGCGATCGCCCAGTTGCGCGCAGCAGCGGTACAGCCGCCGGGCCACGTCCTGGAGCGTCGGCTGGGCATGCAGCAGTTCCAGGTAGAGCGGTACAGCCAGTGCCGGCCGCCCCTCCGCCTCGTAACGCTCGGCGAGCTGGTGGGTGACCTCGGCATAGTCCTCGCGGTAGCGCTCGCGCAGGGTCAGTCCGCGCACTCGGCGGTCCATCCAGCCAAAGTAGGGCTGCGTGAACAACTCGCCGCCGTACATCTCCCGCGCCTGTTCGAGGATGGGAGTCGTCTGCTCCGCAGGCAGGCGACGCGCCTGCTGACACAGCGCCAGGAACTGCTGGGCATCGGACCAGATCAGGTCGGTGTCCAGGTGACAGTTACCGCTCCGTTGATTGCGGACCACGTCAACGGGAAGCCCTGCCACCTGGGCGCCGAGCACATCGCGCAGCCGCACCATGGCGGCGCGCAGGCGACGTCCTCCCAGGTCCTGATCGGTATTCGGCCAGAGCAGACGGAGCAGTTCATGCTTGGTCATGCCGGCGCCGAGCTGCAGCGCGAGCAGGATCATGAGTTCCCACGGTAGATATTGCCCTTGCTCCGAAAGCGGGCAGCCATCGCCGTAGACCGCCAACTCCCCGAAACAACGGATCTGGATGCGTGCTCGGGCCGCCCCCACCGCAAGATCCTCCCTGCCGGAACTTTCAACCGATCGTGGGTCGGCCTTCACTGGTGGCGCCGCAGCGTAGCCGTTCAGGGAGGCAGGCATTGCGGCGCTTGCCTCCGTTGGCGATGCGGCAGCGATCAGTACGCTGCCGTTCGCAGCGACCCCAAGCGGTGGCGTTGTGCCGGTTGGTGTCGCCTGCTCATCCGCAAGCGGTAGCTCGACCGCCTGGTCGGCGGCGTTATCATCGTCGTCTGCCCCGGCAGCCGCTTCCGGCTCCTCTGCCGGCGGCGGGTTCCGAAACGCGGCGTGCATCAGGTCCACCAGACGGTTCAGGTGCTCCATCTCGACTCGGAAGCTCTGCAGGCGGAGCGGCTCCCGCCCCTCAATGCGGACGTACAGGTCGCCGCCGCCGCCCAGATCGGCCGCCTCCGGGCGGCCCAGCAGTCGGATGCTCGCCTGTTCCTCTGGCGTCCGCAGCACCAGTCGAGTTCCGAAGGATCCCAGGGTAGCGTCGCTGACCATCTCCTGGCGGGTGGTTGCGGCGACGAGATGCACGCCGTAGGCAGAACCGTGCGACTTCAGCATTTCTACGGCAGCATTGGCGTTCGGCAGATCCGCCAACTCGCCCAGCACGAGCACCAGGTCGGGCTGGGCGGTGTTGCTGGCCGTGCCGTCGCCTTCCCCGCGCTGCATCCGGCGCTCCAGCTCGGTACGTAGCTCACCCAGCAGCACACTCAGGCTCTCGCTGTCTGTTGGGGCGACGGCAGGGCCACACTGGTGCGGCAGTTCCAGCAGCGGCGGAGCAAGGAACTCCGGCGCTGCGACGGTGTACAGCCGCAGTTGATCGGGGTGGCAGCGGGCGGCGAGCGTCGTGAGCACGTTGGTCAGCACAATATCGCCGCCGCCGCCGGGCAGACTGACGATGAGCACGTTCCCCAGTGCCCGCCAGTTGACGTGGAACGCCTCCCCACCTGGCAAAACGCCCAGGGCGAGCAGGGGGATCAGGGAGAGCGGACGAGCGCTTGGTCGTACCGCCAGGCGCAACAGCGCCAGGTGAGAGAGTTGGAGGAGGATATCGTGATCCGGCGTCCGACGTGCTTCCCCTGTGGCGCCCAGGCGCTCTGCCAACTCCGGGGCGATCTGGAGCAGACGCTGCTGCGCCGCCAGCCCGGCGCGCAGCGTCAGGCCCATGCTGTGCCGGCCTTCGCGCACAGTCACGAGGGCGACATCCTTGATGCCGGCTTCATCGAGGCAGTGCAGCACCTGCTCCGCCACCAGCAGGGCCGGTTCGGTACCGCCATCCAGGCGATGGGCGAAGGTGCGCGCGTGGGCAGGATCGGCCCAACCGGCCCGGATCGGGATACCAGCCTCGTGGTCCGGCGGCACCGGTGGCTGGCTGAGGCTGGTACGGAAGCGACGGCGGGCCAATAGGACCACGCCGCCGGCGGCCCCGAGTACCGCCAGACCGGCGGGGAGCAGCGGGACCTGCGCTGGAATCGCCGCGGTCCCGCGCATGGCCGGTATCGGTCCCGAGCGGACCGGCGGCACGTGCGGTACTGGTGTTGCGGCGGGGGTAGCGAGCGCCGCCGCTGGCAGCGCAGTACCAATGGTCGCCGGCGTCTTCACGGCGATGGGAGCAGGCGTCGGGGCAGCGGCAGTCGCCGCCAGCGGGGGATGGGTGACAACGTGCGCCGGACCAGGAACTGGCGGCGGCGCTATTGCCGGCGCCGGCACTGCCGGTGGTGCGGGAGCGTGGGCCGGCAGCGAAACGCTGGGAGGGCCGACTGGTTTGACCGGAGCGACGCCGGGGATCGTGAGGGCCAAGCCCGGCCAGATCAGGTCCGGTTTGGTCAGCACCCGGCCGTCCGGCAATTTGGCAAGGCCCTCGTTGGCCCGAAAGATCTCCGGCCAGCGCCGCTCATCACCGTAGTAGCGTGCCGCGATGGCCCGCAGGGTGTCCCCGTTCTTCACGTCGTACACGGCCTGTTGCGGCGCTGCCGGCGCCGCCGCAGCTTGCAGCTGGGTCGGGTCGGGAATGAGCAAGACCCAGCCCTGCTGTATCACGCCGGTCGGCGGGAAGGACTGTCCGTTGCCCATGGGCCGGCCCACGTTGGCGTTGATGAGGCGCGGGAACTGACTGCCATCGTTATAGAAGCGCTCGGCGATGGCCCACAGGTTGTCGCCC
This sequence comes from Chloroflexi bacterium UBA4733, assembly GCA_002404055.1. The sequence continues at coordinate 1,077 of DHIZ01000084.1, read as the reverse complement.
TCCCGCACGCGGTAGGTCATCCTGCGGCGCTCCTCCGCCTGTCCCGCAGGAGCGGCGGACGCGGCGTGGGCAGCGGCATGGACCATCACAACGCCGGGAGTCGCCGGTGCGGCGGACGCGATGGAAGCGGTTCTGCCGACCAGTTGCACCACCGTGACGGCCACGACCGTGCCGTCCACCAGCTTGCGAATCAGCGGCAGGGTGACACGGTCGGACAGCAAACGCAGCGAGTGCGCCCAGGCCGCGCCGCGTGTCAACGTCTCCGCGATGGCCACCAGCAGGCGGAGCAGGATTGAGCCGACGATCCAGCACCAGGTCAGCCAGGCCGCCGTGCTGAGGAGGTAGGCGAGCGCCTGGTAGGGGACGTCGGAACCCATGAGCATCGCCTTGGTCGCATCCCAACTCGGCAGCGTGGTCGGCAGATGCGGGGGCCCGGCCAGGCGGTAGAGCACGGCAGCGCCGACGGTCAACGTCGCCAGCAGGCCGAGCAAGCCGAGCAGACGGCGGCCGGCTGATCGCCTGGTGTTTCCGCCAGCAGACAGGGGATAGGGAACGCTGGACATGCTGGTCTCCTTTCGGCGGCTCAGGGGTGGTTCACGAGTACCGACTGGGCCTGCTGCACCGGATAGCCACGCGTAGAGGTCTTGGCGATGGCGGGCAGCGCCTGCCAGGGACCGCCGTTGGCCTGGTACCGGGCGTGAAAATGCACCGTCACGCTGACCGGGAAGCCGTCCGGGCGACCGAGCGAGGTGTACTCGTAGCGATGCCGGATATCGCTCCGCTGTGGATAGGCCTGGCCGCGCGAGGTCGTCGACAACGTGCTGGTCGTGAGCCGGTCACCAAACGCCCAGTCATAGCCGGTGGGTATGAACTGCGTCGCCACGGTGAGGCTCGCTCCCGGGGGCTGGGGGCAGCCGGCGGGATATCCGGCGGGAACCTGGGGTGGTACGTCGATGCGCGTGCCGGCGCCGAATGGGCTGCCGTCATAGCCTTGGATCCAGAACCAGCTCGGCATTCCGGTCAGGCCGAGCGGAGCGGGGTTGATGCCGATCTGGACGTTAGGGTACGGCACGGCAA
>DHIZ01000082.1:2869-3312 GCA_002404055.1 Chloroflexi bacterium UBA4733 | reverse complement strand
GCCAGCGCCACGGCCACGAGCGCGATGCCCGCTGGCGCCAGGGCGTGGCGACGATACAACCATCCCCAATAGCTCGTCGGTGAGCCAAACTTCATGACCCATGAGCCTACGTGGTGGCCACGAGACGCGCTTGGAACCCGGATGGATCCTCGCGCTGGCGCTCGGAGTCGGCGGATTTATCGCTGTCCTGGTATTCGACGTGGCCGCCCGCGCCCTCGCCCTCAACGACGACTGGATGTACGCATGGGACGTGCGACACCTGGTCTCAACCCACGCCCTCCAGCTGTTCCCGGACCAGCAGCCCACCTCGCTCGTGCACGTTGTCTGGGCCGCCATCATCACCCTCGGAAGCACCGACCCGGTCTGGCTGCGACTCAGCGCCGCCCCGTTCCTGGCCGCGATCGGATTCTTCCTGTGGCGGCTCAGCCGAGACGCCGGCGCCA
>DHIZ01000082.1:0-2778 GCA_002404055.1 Chloroflexi bacterium UBA4733 | reverse complement strand
CGTTGGTCTGACTGTCCTGGCGACTTTGGAGCGGCAATGGGGAATCGGGCTGGCCGTGGCCGTCCCGGCGCTCCTGGTTGGTCGCCACGGCAGAGCCCTGGCTAGGACGGACCTGGCAGGCATCGCTGCTCTCGGCGTCGGCACTCTGGCCGCTGCGACGCTGCCGCTTTACACCCGCCTGACAACACCCGCGATGTCCAATCCACCAGCGCTCGGTGACCTCATCAACCTGGCGTCCGGGCTGGGGACCCTGCTGCGGTTCGCCCCCATGTTGGGTGTCATCTGCATCCCATTCCTCTTCGTATTCATCTCATGGCGGGCGCCAATCGGTACCAGACCCAGCCGGATTGCGATCCTGTTGGGCGCGTTCGGGATCGCGACCGCAATCTCAAGTGCGCGGGGGATCGGAGCCCTGCTCGGGATCGACCTCGCCAACGGAGTCGGCGTTGGCCCGATCACCTCGCCAGGTCACAAGGAGGCGTTGTTCGGCGCGGGCACGTTCCAGCTTTTCGAAGCTGCGTTGGTGGCCACCTTCGCGACCCTGCTGGTGTTGAGGAGCCGGCTCTGGTCGGCGGCCTGGAAGAACGACACCGCCGCCCTCCTGGTCGCGGTCGCCGGGACCCAGCTGGTGGCGGCGCTGGTCCGCGGCTATATCGACCGCTACATGATCATCATCGTGCTGCCACTTCTACCGGTGCTGGCGGCCGAAGCCAGCCGCGTCCGACAGGCGTCCTGGGCCAAAACCTGGGCGCTCGCCTCGATGGCTGCTGCGCTCGGCGCGTTCGTCGTCGGCGAGCAGGATATGTTGGCGTGGCAGACGGCTCGGGACCACGTCGCCCACCAGGCCTACTCGCTGGCGGCTCCGATCCACGTCCAGGCCGGCTATGAACCAAACGCGGTGTACGCCGAGATCCCCTACTTCGAAGCGACGGGGCGCACCCCGGTGAAGCGTGTCAACGATGTCTTCTCCCCCTGGGCCTTGTACGGCCCCGTGCACCCCACGTATGTGTTGTGCTTCGCGCGCAAGGGGAATCCCATGACCGGCGAGGACTATGCGTCACTGGCCTCGGGGCGGGTTGTCATCGAGAAGGAAGACGACTCGAAGCCTTGTAGCCAGGCGCTGGCAGCAGATCGTGGGCATTAGCGCTCGCGACCGGACGGCGCTGTCCGCGAACTGGCTTGGTTGTGCCCCGTGGGTGGTTGCCGCCGCCGGCCTGGCGGCGCTGATCTGGTTCGATCTCGGACCAAACCTTGCCTCCAACGACGACTGGATGTTCGCGTGGTCGGTCAAGCGGCTGGCAACCGGCCACGGAATCCAAAAGGTGCCCGACCTGGCGCCGCTGGGCCTGGTGCAGCTGTTCTGGGGAACGCTCGTTTCGCTTGGACACGTCGATTACCGCCTGCTCCGATTGAGCGCCGTCCCGTTTTGCCTCCTCGCCGTGTATTGCACTCATCGACTATCGCTGAACCTGGGCGCCAGTCGGTTCTGGGCAGCTGTCGCCGCAGGCAGCCTCTTGGCTGCGCCACTCTACATGGCACTCGCGACGACGTTCATGAGCGAGGTCTTCTATATCGGGCTGCTGATGGCGGTTGCCCTCGCCGGGGAGACCTGGGTGCGCCGAGGCCGGGCGGCGCCGATTTGTGTGGCGCTGGTCGCGCTGGCATTCCTGGAACGGCAGACGGCGGTGTACATGCCCGCGGCGATCACAATTGCGCTGGTGCTTGCGCGCCGCCATCGAACCGTACGCACTCGCGAATGGATCTACGTGGCTGCGATGTGGGCCGCTGTTGGCGGTCTATTTTCGGTGGTCGAGCTGGCCGGGCTCGACCGGGCCACGAGTGGACGTGCGCTCGCCATCCTCCAAAATCCGCCAGTCGATAACGTCTTCCGGCTCGCGGTTTACCTTCCCGGCATGCTGGGCCTGTTCTGTGCGCCGTTCCTCGGCGCACTTCTCAGCCGGACGCGTTCACAGGACGCCGGCGTGCCGTTGCATGGTCGGGGACCGCGCGCCGGCGTGGTGGTCCGGGTGACCTTGATTTGCCTCGCCATCGGGGCCGCTGCTGCGCTGACTGTTGGCCGCGTGCCCACACTGCCGGGCGACTACCTGACCCCAGGCAGTCTTGGTCCGGTGCACCTGGATGGCCCCAAGGCGTACCTCTTCTCCGGCTGGATCTTCCTCGGCATTGAAGCTGTAGCCGTTGCTTCATTCGTAGGCCTCGTACTGGGTGCGCGTGGCCTGGGCATGCGGAGGGATCGGCCGGTTGGCATCGAGTTCCTGGTGCTCCTGGCCATCGGGCAGCTCGTGCCGCTTCTCTATGGCCGCGCCTTCGACCGATACTTCCTTCCCGCGCTGGTTGTAGTCCTTCCGCTGGTGGCGCTACTCGCAACCCGGTGGCAAGCGACCCCGGCGCCGGCAGCGGCGATCTGGGCTAGTTTCGTCATGGTCAGCGGCCTCGCAATCTATGTCGTCGGCGAGCAGGATTATCAGGCTTGGCAACAGGCCAGGGATACGGCGGCTCGACGGGCATATGCGGTTGTGTCTCCCGGCCAGGTTTCCGCGGGATTTGAGGCTAACGGCGTCTACGTGGAGTTGCCCGACTACGACGCGCATGGCTTGCCCAGCCGCCCGCCGATTCTTCAACCTGAGCGCTTGCCTTCCAGCATCGGGCCCGCCCGCCCGATGATCCGGCTCGAGTTTGCCCCTTCAGATGATCCTCGTCCCGGCGTTACCTATTGGTCAATCGCATCAGGACGGATCGTTATTGTCGGCGACTACC
>DHIZ01000012.1:1808-5426 GCA_002404055.1 Chloroflexi bacterium UBA4733 | reverse complement strand
CCCAGCGACTGCGCCTCCGCGACCGTGCGGCAGCGCTTCGCCCGCGGCGACGTGGCACTTCCCAATTCGAACTGCCCCGACCACTTCTCCAGTATGCGGGACACACGTTGTTCCTCGCGTTGCAGATGGTAAACAACGGGTTGCGGACGCTGTCGCCTGCGGCGGCGCGCTTGCTCGCCGGTGCGAGAGCACTGTGAAGGCGCACCGTCCGGCGAAGCGCCTTCCAACGACCACGGTTCGCCATTTCGCCCGGCAACCGGTGGTGAGGGAACGTTTGCATGGTACAAGTGACACGGGAGATGGCGCTGTGAACGACCTCGGTAGTCGAGACTTGCATGAGCGGGTGCGCGAGTTCATCCGCACCTTTGGCCTGCTCAACCAGGATCGGACGCCCTGTGGGCGGCCACTGCCGACATCGCAGGCACATAGTCTTCAGGTCCTGGGCCTGGAGGGTCCCGTCTGTCAGCGGACACTCGCCGCGCGCTTGCATCTGAACGAAAGCACAGTGAGCAGACTGGCCGAACAGCTTGTCGAACGCGGATGGGCGGAAAAGCACGTCAATGCGGAGAATCGGCGCGAGATGCTCCTCACCCTGACGGAGCGAGGCCAGGCCGTGCTTGCCGACGTCACCGCCGCATCGGATCGGAAATTCTCCGCAATATGGTCGCGCATCCCGGCGCATCAGCAGGCACAGGTCCTGACTGCGCTAGACACCTTGATCGTCGCCGTTTCGGAGCATTAGCGCAGCGTTACGAGCGGTCGCCCCTTGCATAGCAACGAGAGGATTCGGCAATAGGAAACCTGAACCGGGCGAGCGGCAATTTGCCCCAGGGCCCGGCGCCATCTGGAGTTGACGCTTCCTCGATGGCGCTGCCGCAACTCGCCCGGTTGCTGGATCAGACTTCCGATGTCATCTTGGTGCTCGATATGCTGACTGGCGCCATTCGCTCCTGGAACCACGGCGCGGAAGTCCACTATGGCTGGACGGCTGCATTAGCAATTGGCCAGGTCGCACACGAACTGCTGCAGACCCGGTTTCCCTGTCCGATCGAGGAGATCACTGCGACGTTGGAAGCGACCGGGCACTGGCAGGGGGAGCTAATCCAGACAGGACGCGACGGCCGCAAGCGAACGGTGAAGAGCCACTGGACGGTCGGGGGCGACGCGACAGGGCACGCCGCCGCCGTGCTGGTGATCGATTTCGATGTGACCGTGCGGCGCCATACCGAGGAACGGCTGGCAGGGCTGCTGGCGGCGGCGCCGGACAGCATCATCACGGTTGATCGTGCTGGTCGGATCGTGCTCGCCAATACCCAGGCCGAACGCTTGTTTGGGTATGCCACGGGGGAACTTCTGGGAATTGCCGTGGAACGACTCGTTCCCGAAGCGTCCCGTGCCGCGCATCTCAACCTGCGCGCCGGCTACGCGGCGGCGCCTTGGACGCGACCGATGGGCTCCGGCCTGGACCTCGCCGGTCTTCGGAAGGACGGGAGCGCCTTCCCGGTGGAGATCCACCTGAGCCCGTACCCAACGGACGAAGGGCTGCTGGTGACGGCCATCATCCGCGACGTGTCTGACGGCAAGGCGGCGGAGGCGCGCCAACGGCTGCTCGCCGAGGTCGGCGTCGTGCTGGGAATGGCGCTGGACGAAGCGACGACCCTCCAGCGGGTGGCCAGCCTCGCCATCCCTTCCCTGGCCGACTTCGCGGCGGTCGACCTGCTGGACCATTCGGGGCGGATTCATCGCGCGGCGATGGCGCACCGCCAACCGGAACAGGAAGCGATGGTGCAGGAGATGCACCACCGTTTCCCACTGGAACTACAGCGGGAAACCCTGGTCACCCACGCCATACGGTCGGGCACTGCGGCGTTGGCGCCGGAGGTCGGCGACGATTTGCTGCGCTCTATCGCCCAAAATGAGGACCACCTCCGACTCTTGCAGGCGTTGGGACTGCGTTCGCTGTTGGTCGTGCCGCTGATCGCCCGCGGCGCACCGCTGGGCGGTATAGTGCTGGCCTATACCGACTCCGGCCGGCGCTATACCCTGGCAGACCAGGTCTTTGCCGAGGACTTGGCGCGGCGCGCGGCGCTGGCGATCGACAATGCACGGCTCTACCGGCAAGCGCAAGAGGCCGTCCAGGCGCGGGACGCTTTCTTTGCGGCGGGTTCCCACGATTTGCGCAACCCCCTGGCGGCCATCAAGATGATCGCCCAGATCATGGTCTACCAGGCGCGAAAGGGTGAGCCGGTGCGCCTGGACCAATGGGAGCGCGAAGCGAGCCAAATTGATCATGCCGTCAACCGAGCGGACGCCCTGGTGGAACAACTGTTGGATGTGTCGCGGCTTCAGGCAGGACGAACCCTGGAGTTGCGAACGCGACCCACGGACCTGGTGGCGCTGGCGCGCCAGGTGACAGCCGATCAGCAACTGCTGACCGAGCAGCACCAGATTACGGTGTTGGCAACGCTGGAGCGCCTGGTTGGCGAGTGGGATAGCCGCCGCCTGGAGCGGGTCGTGGCCAACCTTGTTGGCAACGCCGTGAAGTACAGCCCAGCGGGCGGGTCCGTCACGGTGCGTATTGCCACGGCTGACGGGTGGGCAATCCTGCAGGTGCAGGATCAGGGCCTGGGCATTCCGGCCCAGGATTTGCCCCGCGTGTTCGAGCGTTTTCATCGCGGGGCGAACGTGGTAGGGAAAATACTTGGGACCGGCGTGGGACTCGCCAGTGCCCTGCAGATCATCGAGCAACACGGCGGGACGATCGTCGTGGAAAGCGAACCGGGCAGCGGAACCTGCTTCACCGTGCGCCTTCCCCTCACTGACTCGGCGGACGAATCATCGACGAACGAGTCTGAGGGCTGAGTGCCGGGCTGCGCGGGACGCTATTTACCATTCATTATCCTCACGCCAGGCGTATGTTTACCTCCGTATCCGATACTGCTCGGTCATGGCACGATGCCATATTCTGGAGGGGAGCAGGGAATGACCAGCACGGCGTCCCTTCCCGTCAAGGTGGACGATCCGATCCTGGTCGTGGATGACGACACGCTGCTACGCGAGGCGTTACGGCGCGCACTCCAGCTGATTGGCAGGACAACGGCCACGGCCGCCGACAGCGGCGAGGCCATCGCCTGGCTGAAGACCGCCAGGCCGTCCCTGGTACTCCTCGACCTCAGCATGCCGGTGGTCGGCGGCGAGGCAGTAGCAACAGCGGTCCGATCCAGCTATGGGGAGCGTGTGCCCATTATCGTCATGAGCGCCGGTGCCGACGCCGCAGTAATCGCCGACCGCCTCGGCGCCTGGGAGTTCCTCCGCAAACCCTTTGACCTCGCTGAGTTGCTCGATATGGTCCAGCATGCGCTGCGCGACACGACGCGAACAGCACGCTGCTGATGACGGTTCAGGCGTTTTTGCCCACGCTGACCCGTTTCCCGAAGGCGCTTCGTCCCCGCTTGCTCGCTACGCCGCGACGCCGGTGATGAGGCGTGCGATGGCGTAGGCGACAGCGGCGGCAAGGCCGCCGACCAGCATTGTCTGGGCGGCACTGCGCAGGGGGCTGAGGCCGGTGAAGGCGCCTTTGGCCCAGCCGAAGACGGCCAGCGCCAGCAACGTCACCAC
>DHIZ01000012.1:0-1618 GCA_002404055.1 Chloroflexi bacterium UBA4733 | reverse complement strand
CCGATAGTCAGGGAGGAACGCAACGCCCGGAGCGGCTGGGGGGCTTCCAGGCCCAGTTCCTCCCGCATCATGAAGCGCACCCACGTCTCCTTGTCGGCGGCGATCGCCTCCACCGCTGCTTCGAGGGGGCGGTCCTTCAAGCCATAGCCGGCGAAGATCGTGCGCACTTCCTCCCGCTCGACGTCCGGCAGGTCGACAATTTCCCGCTGCTCGCGCGCTTGTTCCGCCCGGTAGGAGTCGGCGTCGCTTTTGGCGGCCAGGTAGCCGCCCAGCCCCATGGCGATGGAGCCGGCAGCCATCTCGGCCGACCCGGCGACAACGATCAGCCAGTGGTTTTGCACGGCCCCCGATAGGCCGGCTGCCAGCGCGAAGGGCACGGTCAGGCCGTCCGACATGCCGATGACGACGTCCCGCACCATCTCCGAACCGGTGAAGTGCTGCTCAAAGTGCGGCGCAATCCGTGCCATGGTGCGGAGGCTCCTTTTACTGTCTCAGATCTTTCATCTGGATGAAAGCGCCGTGCCAGGAGTGGTACCAGACCTGGCCGGTATAGCCGTTGACTGAGAGCATGCCGGTCACCTTGCCATCCTTCAAGATATGCAGGGTGTAGTAGCCGTAGAACTGGTCTGGCGTCTCGGTCATCGAGCCCGGTTGATTGCTGGCAAGCCACTGTTGGGCGGTCAGCTTCGCCTGCTCGGCGGACACCGTCATTGGTCCCGTCGAGGGCGAGGCGCCCATGTACTGCGCCATCGGTGCGTTCGTACCTAGCATGCCGTACTTCGTGTTCCAGAGCACGTCCGGCCCGGGTTCCCGCATGACCGCCCCGGTGGACCGGTTGATAAGGATCTCGGCGGCGCCGGTCCCCGTGCTGTGTTCCTTGACGATGGCGTAGAAGTTATCCTGGAACTCCATGATCTCGTCCAGTCGGAGATCGGGATTGTTCAGCCCGGTGAGGTAGGTCTGGGCAGCCTGTTGTGCCTGCGCCAGGCTGATGGCCTGACCGGCCGGCGGGCTGTTGAACCAGCCAGCCATCATGCTGCCGAGTGCGCCCGTGTAGCCGGCAGGGCCGGCGCCGTAGCCACCCATCATCCCAGTTGGGCCGTAGCCGGCAGCGCCCGGGACGGGGACAGCGCCGGGACCGAAGCCCCCGCCCCCCATCATGCCGGGGCCGTAGCCGGAGGAAACGCCGCCAACACCAGACCCCGCCGTCCCGGTGGAGAACGGCATGCCTCCAAATGGCCCGCTGTGCCCCTGCGCCATCACCAGGCCCGCGCCGCCCAGCGTCAGCGTGGCGACCAGGACGCCGCCCGCGATGATCCGCTTTGTTCGTGTCGGTACTGTTTGCATCGTCTGTTGCCCGTTCTTGCTCTCTGTTTCAGCGTGCGACCGGCGTCGGTCCCTGGAGCGTGCGCTTCGCCTGCTCGTAGTCCGCCTGGCTGATCTCGCCAGCCGCGAAGCGACGATTGAGCACGTCGAGCGGGGTAGCGCTGGCGTCCTGCCGCGTCGCGCTACCAGTGAAGGAGCGCACCGCCCAGACGACCAGGGCAATCACCGCAACCCAGAACACCAACATCGCCAGCCACCCCAGGCCGCCCATCCCGCTCCAACCGCCGTAGTA
>DHIZ01000387.1:951-2970 GCA_002404055.1 Chloroflexi bacterium UBA4733 | reverse complement strand
TGGCGGCCCCCATTCGCAGGGACCCTGGCCCATTGCTGTAGAAGGCCCCATCTTTCGTAGGACCAGTCCCTAAGGCTCCTGTGCCATATGGCAGACGCCACGCGGCTCTCCGACCTGTTGACTTGGATCACGAGCCGTCCAACAGCTCAATTCAAACCTCGCAAGAGGCCAAATCCAGGAGGAAACGTCGTGAACAAGGAAATTCGGTGGCGAATCATCAGTCTTCAGGCAATGCTCGTTCTCATTCTCGCGGGGGCCTCTGGCTTCCTTTTCTACGAGGGAAACTTCGTGACCAACATGGTCAAGGACGAGCTGACCGCTCAGCAGGTCTTCTTCCCAACCGCTGACCAGATCAAGGCCGGCGGCGCGCTGGACCCCGCGGAGTTCCCGCAGGAGATTCGGGACCAGGCCGGCAACCAGGTCACCGACGGTAACCAGGCCAGGATCTACGCCAACGACTTCCTCGGCAAGCACCTGCAGGGTGTCGCAGGCGGCTCGACCTACGCCTCGATCGGCACCAAGATCTCGGCCGCGAACGCCGCGCTTGCAGCCGCGTCTAAGACGGACCCTAACTACGCAACGCTTCAGGCCAACGTCGCGACACTAAACGGCCAGAGGACCACGCTCTTCACTGGCGAGATGCTGCGCGCCACGCTTCTCAACTCGTGGGGCTGGTGGACCCTCGGCCTCTACACGACCTACGCCGGCATCGGACTTCTGATCGCGGCCCTCGGTGTTCTCGGAGCGGTTGTCTTCGAGCTCCTGGTGGTTGCGCGCAAGCCCGAATCAATCAAAGTCAAGGTCGGGCAGAAAGTCACTGCCTGACGGCACTTCAAGAACGGCGAAATCCGGCGGGCTCTGGCCCGCCGGACCTTCTTTGTAACTGCGAATAGGAGAAACTCACACACGTGGCGCTTTCCAGTCCGGTCGAGAGTACCCGTACCAGCCCGGGTCGCCCCCGGGTCCGCAACCCGTACAGCAAGCTCCCGAACTGGCTCTACCCATCGTTCGTGGCGGTGGCGCTCAGCCTGTTCGGCATCTTCTCGCTGTGGGTGGTGTTCTTCCAGCACGATGGCTATTACGCCCCGTACCTAAGCCCTTTCTACTCGCCGCTCATCAAAGTTGGACCGATCCCGCCCGGCGTCTGGGTGGCCTGGGCGCCCCTGGTATTTCGCCTCACCTGCTACTACTACCGCAAGGCCTATTTCCGAAGCTTCTTCGGGCATCCCCGCTCGTGCGCGGTCCCGGAGCGGGCAGGACGTCGCTACCGCGGCGAGACCGTGTTCCCCTGGGTCTTCAACAACTTTCACCGGTTCGCCTTCTACGCCACCGTGGTCCAGGTTGCCTTCCTGTGGTTCGACGCCATCGTCGCGTTCGACTTCGGTGGCCGGTTTGGCATCGGCCTGGGCAGCGCGCTGATGCTCGCCAATGTGCTCCTGCTGTCCGGCTACACGTTCGGCTGCCACGCCTTCAGGCACCTGGCGGGTGGCGACCTCGACTGCTTTTCATGCTCGCTCGCGGCCCGCGCACGCCACAAGCTGTGGAAGGGCGTGACCGTCCTCAACGTCAGGCACGACACGTGGGCCTGGGCGAGCCTGCTCTCGGTGGCGGGCGCCGACGTCTACATCCGCCTGCTGCTGGCCGGCGTGCTGCACGACCCACGGTGGATCTCGTGAGCGTCGCGACCTACGAAACGGTCGAGACCGACGTTCTGATCCTCGGGGCCGGAGGCGCGGGCCTTCGCGGCGCAATCGCGGCGGCGGAGGCCGGTGTGCGCGTGCTGGTCGTCTGCAAGTCCCTCCTGGGCAAGGCCCATACAGTCATGGCTGAGGGCGGCGTCGCGGCGGCCATGCACAACGTCGCCTACCAGGATTCGTGGGAGGTGCACTTCGCCGACACGATGAAAGGCGGCAAGCTCATCAACGACTGGAGAATGGCCGAGATCCACGCCAAAGAGTCGCCGGATCGGGTCATCGAGCTCGAGCGCTGGGGCGCGGTTTTCGACCGTACGTGGCAGGG
>DHIZ01000387.1:0-838 GCA_002404055.1 Chloroflexi bacterium UBA4733 | reverse complement strand
GGCCTGGAGCTGATCCGCACGCTGCAGGATCGCGCGGTGCACACGAACGGGGTGGAGGTGCACATGGAAGTGACGGTGTTCAAGCTGCTGAAGGCCGACGGCCATGTCGTCGGCGCGCTGGCCTATCGACGCGCCGACGGCTCGCTGATCCTCTATCGCTGCTCAGCGCTCGTGCTCGCCTCGGGCGGCGCCGGCAAGATGTACCGCGTCACCTCCAACTCGTGGGAGAGCACGGGCGACGGGACCGCGCTCGCCTACGACGCCGGCGCGCAGCTCCGTGACATGGAGATGGTCCAGTTCCACCCGACGGGCATGGTCTGGCCCGCGGGCGTGCGCGGCCTACTGGTCACCGAAGGGGTGCGCGGCGAAGGTGGCGTGTTGCGGAACAAGGACGGCGAGCGCTTCATGGAGAGATACGACCACGAGCGAATGGAGCTCTCGTCGCGAGACGTCGTGGCCCGCGCCATCAACTCGGAGGTCATTGCCGGCCGCGGGACACCGCACGGCGGCGTAAACCTTGACATCAGCCACAGGAAACCCGAGTTCATCAAGAGCAAGCTGCCGTCGATGTACGAGCAGTTCCTGAAGCTGTCAAATGTCGACATCACCAAGCAGCCGATGGAGGTGGCGCCAACTCTTCACTACATGATGGCGGGCGTGCGGGTTGAGCCAGAAACCGGCGCGACGAACGTCCCCGGCCTCTACGCCGCGGGCGAGCTCGCAGCGGGGCTGCACGGGGCCAATCGCCTGGGCGGCAACTCCCTGAGTGACCTGCTGGTTTTTGGCAAACGGGCCGGCGACGCCGCGGCCGAGGCCGCGAAGCGGAGCCCGAAAGCCG
>DHIZ01000383.1 GCA_002404055.1 Chloroflexi bacterium UBA4733 | reverse complement strand
AGCCGGGTCGAGGGCTACCGGAGGTTCTGCAACAAGCTGTGGAACGCCACGCGTCTCGTCCTGAGCTCGCCGGGAATGCCGCCTTCAGCGGTCCCCGGCGTCCTCGAAGTCCATGAGCACCTCGAGGATCGCTGGATCGTGTCGCGGCTCGTGGGCGCCGTCGCGGCCATAACCGCCGGCATCGAGACCTTCACGTTCCAGGACTCGATCGCCGCCGCGTACGCGTTCGCCTGGAACGAGTTTTGCGATTGGTACCTGGAGGCGGCAAAGGAGCGGCTGCGGGCTGGAGAGGCGACTGCGCAAGACGTTGCCTATTACTGCCTTGACACGCTGTTCCGCCTGCTGCACCCGTTCATGCCATTCGTGACGGAGGATCTGTGGTCCCGCACTCCCGGCCACGTCGACTTCCTGATGCGCGCCTCATGGCCGGAGCCCGAGGGGAGATTCTTCGACCCCTCTGCGGAGGACTCGTTCGCCCAGGTGATGACGATCGTCGAAGAGGTGCGTGGACACCGGCAGGCTGCAGGCGCACCGCCACGTGGAGGCAGCCTCCACTTTGAGCAACCGATCGATCACGCCGTCGCGACCCTCGCCGCGCGGCTCGCGCGGGTCGACCTGGTCGAGGACTTGGAAGGAGGCACGGCGCTCGTCGTGGCTCCCGCGCGGGTGAGCTTTCCATCCAGCGATGGCGCCGGCCACCACGCGGAGGCCAAGCGCGACGCCGAGCGGGTGCGGCTGAAGCTTGACCTCGCCAAGACGGAGGCCAAGCTGGCCAACCCCGAGTTCCTGGCCAAGGCGCCACAGGAGATCGTCAGCAAGCTGGAGGACCGAGCCGCCGAGCTTCGCGCCGCAATCGACCGCCTACAGTAGACGGCGCTTTATGCCCTCGATCGCACTGCTGGCCCCGGTGCTGCTGCCGCTCGTAGCGGCGGGCGTCATCACCGCATTCGGACTGAGCGGGTTCAACCTGGGCCCTCTAGCCGTGGGCGCTGGGGCGTGGGCGGCGGTGCTCGCCCTGCTCGTCCTATGGCTGCCGCTCCGCTCCACGCAAGAGCTGAGCCTCGGCCAGCTTGGGTTCGCTTCGGCATTCCAGCTCCGCCTCGACGCCGTCGCGTTCGCCTTTGGCCTGATCGTCCTCGTGCCGGCGGCGATCGTGTTGACGCTCCAGCGACGAACCTGGCAGGAGGCGGCGCTCGGCGCCCTAGGGGTGGCCGCTGCGATGGCCGCCATCGAGGCGGGGAGCGTCGTCCTGACAGCCCTGGCCGGCGGGACCGCCGCCACGCTCGCGATCATCCAGCTCGACACCGAGGACGTAAAGGCGCCGCGGCCGCGGTGGAGCATGCTGTTCGCCGCCTGGCTTGCGTTGAGCTGGGCAGGCGTCATCCTCGAGGTGCGCAGCGGCACCGCCGCCTACGCGGCCGTTCCGGTCTCCGCGCTGACTGCGCCTGTCTTCGCGCTCATCGCCTTTGCGGGCCTGATCGCTTCGGGCCTTGTCCCCTGGCGCTCGTGGCCGGCCGAGGTGTGGTCGAGACCCTCGCTTCGCGCGGGCGGCGTCGTGGTCGCGACGCTGTACCCGCTCGGTTTCTACCTGTTGGTTCGCGCGTACGAGCTGGGCGACGGCAGATATCCGCACATCGCCTTCCACGCAGTCCTCGCCTCACTGGGCGTGGTGGTCGCGTTCGGCGCCGCTGCCCGCGCACAATCCGCGGCGACGCGTCGAGGATTTCTCGCCGAGGTGATTCCGGGCATCGGCGGATTCGCGCTGATGACTGTTGCGCTTGGCACGCCGTTCGGCCTGGTGGCCGGACTCATGACCCTGGCCTTCGCTGCCGCCATGACGGCCGCTCTCTCGCTGCTGCCTGATCGCGGCGGCCCCGCGTCGCTGATCGTTATCGCCGCAGCGGTGGGGCTGCCACCCGCCCTGGGCTTCGGAGCGCGCGTGGTGGGCATCGAATCCACATTCGAGGCTGGTGACTTTTTCGGGTTGATAGGCGTCGCCGGCACGATGGTTTGGGTCCTTTGGATGGTTGCGGGCGCCCGCGCCACAGGTCTTCCGGCCGGGCGCGGCAGGCCGGTCGCAGAGACCTTCCCGCGCGTTGCGATGGCCGTCGCGGCTCTAACGATTGTCGCCGGACCCGCGATGGGCATCCTCCAGACCGTGTTCGCCAATCCGGCGCAGGCGGATGTGATGCCCTTGCCGCCTGGGTCGGCAAGCGGCGGGCTCACGTCGGTGGTCACCGTCACCACGGTACTTCCGGTGGTTGCGCTCTTCGTGCCGCTGCTCATCATCGGCGTACTCGCTTTCGGCGCCGCCAGCACCTCAGCCATTCGTACCCAGCCTCGACCGTCCCTCTTCAACTTGCCGTGGGCAGGCGTCATGGAGCGGTTGCGACAGGGCGTGGCATCGGCTTCGATGCCCGAGCAGTACCGAACGATCCTCAACCTTCGGGCGCTCGAGACGGCCGCCGTCGGCGGCCGGCCGCTGCTGTGGCTGGCCTCGCTGGTGGCGCTGGCCTACGCCGTGACCCGCTAAGTTGCTGGAAGCGGCCGCGGCCTTTGTCGCCTGGCTCGGTGCCTCCGCCCTCGTCCTGGCTGACGGGCGCCGGGGCCAGGCATTGGGACTCGCGTTGATCGCGGTCGGGCTCGCAGTCCTCGCGTGGCCCGCAGGCATGGCGTTTGGCGCCGTCGCGATCGCCGCCGGCGGCCTGGTTGGCGCTGTTCGGTGTTGGGGCTCCGGTACGTCGAGCTGGGGCATCATGCCCGCCGGCTCGACGCCTCGTCTCGTTATGTGCATCGCGTCGGGGCTGCTTGCGCTCTGGCTTGCGCTGTCCGTCACGACCGGGCCCGGCGCTTCGCTGCGCTTTGCGGTGCTGGTGGTCTTGGGGTTGATGGGCGGGAGGATCCTGATGAGCAAAGAGGCGCCCGTCGTGATGACTGCGATTGCCGCGTTCGCGCTAGCGCTTGGGGCGGCGCCCGGCCTGGCCGCCGGCTCGCCAGGGCCGGTGCCCGCAATCGTCGCCGGGCTGGTGGCCGCGGGGGTCACGTTCGTGCCGGCCAGCCGGTCCGCGGTTCCGCCTTCGACCCGCTCGGACAAAGATGGAGCCTGAGCTCCTCTTAGCCGCGGCCGCGGCCCTCGGGCTGGCTGTCGTTTTCACTCCGTCTCGCGTGCCGCGGGCAAGCCTGCTCACGTGGGGCCTGCTGGGCCTCGCCGGAATGGCCGCCATCGTCATCGCCCCGAGCGTCGATCTCGTACTCCTGATCCTCCTGGTGCTTGCGGTCCTGCAGGCGCGGCTCGCATCTAATCGGGACGTCGTCGCGCGGCTGCGCGGGCCTATGATCGCGGTCGCGCTGCTGGCTCTGGGCCTGGCGTTTGAACGCTTGCAGGGGCCTGTGGTCCTGGAGCGCTTCGGGGCCGTGGGAATTGTCGCCGGTCTCATCGCCGTGGTCGGGTTGCTGCCGTACGTCCACGAGTTCGACCCCGATGAGCCGGTCGTCGCATCGCCGATCCCGTGGATGGCGTTCATCGGTCCGGTGCTCGCCGCCACGGTGATGTCGCAATCGCGGCACGTGATCCCCGCAGACGCGAGCGACGCGTTTGGGGCGATGCTCATCGGGCTCGGGCTGCTGAACATGCTTGGGGGGAGCATCGGGTCCTGGAGGACCGAGGGCGACGCCGCCGCATGGCGGTATTCCTTCATGGCCGACTGGGGCCTTGCGATGTGCGGCTTCGGGTTGGCGATCACTGACGGCCGGTCGGCCGCGCTGCTCGTCCTCTTCAGCATCCTCCTCGGGCGGTTGCCGCTTTACCTGTGGTCGCGGCAAGCGCTGCGCGAAAAGGTTCCGACCGACCGGCCGATCAACCTGGTGGTGGCGGCCGTGCTGGCTGGTTCTGCGCCGTTCGCCGGCTTTCCCGCTCGCGTCCTGCTGCTGCGTGGCGCGACTCAGCTGTACTGGCCGCTGGCGCTGGTGCTGGCGGCGGCGATGCTGTTGTGGCTCCCGGGCTCCTTGCGTCTTGGGCGCAGCATGGGAGTCCCACGCGGGCGGCTGGCGGTAGGCGTCGCCATCGTGCTTGTCGTGAACGTGCTCCTCGGCGTGTACCCGCAACCGCTGCTCACGCTGGCCGGGTTGTGACGCAGGCGCTCTCGGCACTCGCGGCGCATGCGCTCGCGCTTGTCCTCTACCCAGGGCTGCTCACCGCGGCAGTCTTCGGCGGGCTTGCCGAGACCGCGTGGATGGGCGTACGCGGCGGCGAGTGGTCGTGGCCGGAGCTTCCATCGCGGCGGCCTACCCCGGTACTTGCGACCGTGATCGTGTGTTCGATCCTCGCCGGGGTCCAGCTGGCCGCGCCATTCAACCCGGTCCCGTCGGAAGAACGGAGCGTGGTGGTCGCTGCGGTCGCGCTCGCGTTCACGGTCTGGGCCGAGCTGGCGCTGACGGTCGACATGGTCGCCGAGCCACGGCTGCTGCTGATCGTGCTGTTCTGCTGGCTGCTCGCGGTGCTTGGTCCGGCCGTGCAGCCGGAGACGCTGCGGCCGCAGGTGCTCGGCAACGTGTTGGTCCCCGCGCTGCTGCCGCTGAAGGTGGCTTGTGGGGCGCTGTACCTGTTGTGCGTGCCGGCGCTGCTGCGGTTGTGGCCGTTCGCGCCGCCGGGGGATCGGAGGACGCGCCGGCGGCTAGACGCGGCCCGAGCGCTTTGCTGGTTCCCGTACTGCGGGCTGTTCACGACGTTGTTCTTTGCACCGCCCACGGACGATGTGCTTGGCCTGTTGCGATTCTTCGGCATCACCGCGTTGGTGGCGGTGGGGCTCATTGGGGCGGGCGTGGTGATGCACCGGCGGGGCGCAGTGCTGGCGCGGGGGTTTTATACGAGGGCGGTCGTTCCTTACGCGCTGGTGGTGCTGGGGCTGACGGTGGCGACGTCGTTTCTCTTGAGGTAGGGGAGGGAGGTTTGGGGGCGGCGCTTGGGTCGTTGGGGGCCGTTGGAAAGAGGACTGGGAAGAGGGTGTGGG
>DHIZ01000077.1:866-2748 GCA_002404055.1 Chloroflexi bacterium UBA4733 | reverse complement strand
GTCCAGACAACCGCGCGCACTACACATGCCTGCGACTGTCTGTCTCCTTCTGGCACTCGCCGAGCGGCCACACACCTAGTGGGTCACTTCTCATGAACGTAGCAGCGAACACGCGCCAGCGCGCGTACGAGCTGGGCATGCCCTCGGAGGCGCCGCAGGCTACACCCGTCGGCCCATTCCCCCCGACGGCAGAGGCTGGCCGCGTGACCACATTTATGGCCGTAGGAAGTGACCCACTAGACACTTGGAATCCTACCGGCAAATACTTCGGCTGAAACCGGCCCCCCAATTAAACTGCGAGCTGCAACTGCGCCACTCGAGGTCCAACAAGGTCATCTGAATCGAAGTTCGCGAGTTAGCAGATAAGCACTTGTGGCATGAGATTTTCTCTAGGAGACTGGTGTCGAATGAGCCTCGCCAGCCAGTAAGAACGGTGCGGAAGATGGCACGGGCCCGTTCAAGGTGATGGCCAAGTAACCAGGCAGATTGAGGCGCTGGATGAGCGCCGGGGCGACCGACAGGAGGGCAGCGGCGCGGGCGATCTGTCCCCTCTTCCACTGCTCAGGCGGGGCGGAGCGCCCAGCCGGTGGCTAAACCAGTGAGTCCGAGGACAGCCAGGCGGGCGAGATTGACGGCGGCGGCGAGCAGGGCGAAGTCAGCGGCAACTTTCGGTTGGCCGCGCACGCGAGCGCGGCGGCCGCCATGCAGACGGCGCAGCAGGTGGGCGAGTTTGCGTTCGACCTTGGGCCGCGTGGCGCGGTAGTCAGCTTGCCAAGCAGGATCGGTTTGGTCGCGGCGGGCTGCCGCCAGCTGCGTTTCGTAAGGACCAACATGCACGCTCCGGCCGCCCCTGGCCGTGGTGCACCGGGAAGCCAGCGGACAGGTGCTGCAAGCCGGGGCAAAGCGAGCCACACGGCCAGCGCCATCGGGGCTCAACGCCACCGTGCGGCCAGCCGGGCAGGTCACCTGGCCAGCCGCCAGGTCAATCGTGAAGGCCTCTTTGGTGAAGTGGCCAGCCGGCGCTCTTGGCGGCTGGACCTTGCAGCGGTTCACCACGTCAGCCTGCTCCAGCTGCTCGAGCACCGGTCCAGCGCCGTAGGCGGCGTCGCCGTAGACCGTCAACCGCGGCTCGTCCTCGGTGGGCTCGCTCTGCGCCAGCGGCGCGGGCGCTACCGGCTGAGGAGCAGCCGCCTGGGGCAGCTTCTCGTTCGCGGTCGGCAGATCGTCCGCCAGCAACTCCGCCACGGCGCTGCCGTCGCCTCTGTTGCCGGCCGTCACCACCGTGCCGGTGACGAGCTCAGAGTCAGGGTCGATAGCGACGTGACCCTTATAGCCATCGAAGGCATGAGCTTGGGTCTTGTGGCCATGCCGCGCGTCCGGGTCCACCGTGGAGATGATGCGGTCCTTGGCCACGCGGCGGACAATGCGGAACACGCCATCGTCGTTCTCCAGGTCCTGGCCGACCACCGCTGCCAGCAGTTCCGCCGCCTGCTTCAACGCTGCTGACAGCTGGCGGCCGTCGAGCGTCAGCAGCAGCGCCTGCGCATCCTTGGCCAGCGCATCCACCAGCGCCTCGCGGGCGGCGCGGTCCTCGTAGTCGCACACCGGCTTGCCGGCGCTGGCGTACTCATCGTCGCGGCGCAGCACTGCCCGTAACGCCGGCTCCAGCTCACCCGCTGCCGCCAGCAGCCCACGGATGGCCGAGCGCACCAATGTGACGGTGTCCATCGTCGCCACAGCGTCGTAGATGGGACTGGAATCCAGCACCCGCCGGCGGCCCACCAATCCGGCCTGGCGGCCGATGTCGAGCACCACCTCGAAGATACGGTTGGGCCGCTCTGAGCTGGCCAGCCGGGCGCGCATGTCCACCAGCACGGTGTGG
>DHIZ01000077.1:0-697 GCA_002404055.1 Chloroflexi bacterium UBA4733 | reverse complement strand
CACCAGCACGGTGTGGACGAAGCCGGGATAGTCGAAGTCCAGCCCACCCGCCGCGTACTTCCAGCGGGCGTCAAACGTGAAGCGCTCGACCGCTTCCCGGTCACTCAAGCCCTCCAAGCGTTGCAGCACCATGACCACCGCCACCACCAACGGCGGTACCGAGCGCCGGCCGAGGTCCGTGAACAGGTCCCTGAACAGCTCCTCGCGGAACAGGCTGAAGCACTCCCGGTGCAGCAGCCCGTAGACCGAGTCGTCAGCGACGAGCGGGCCGCAGAAGCCCGTGGTCGAGCGAAACAGGTCCCGCTGGCGGGGGGCCTTGCCCAGGCTCATGGCTGCCTCGCCCCGCTCTCGGCTTCATTCTCCGCACGTGTTTGTTGCATGGCTGCATCCATGCCTGTAACAACGAACAATCGATCATTTGATCACGATCCAAACACTCGCACGCCCACTTGCCCTCGACCCTCACCGCACCTCCCGAAAAACACCAGTCTCCTAGCGCCGCAGTGATCGGTCGGACGACCACGGCGCCTCGGGCGCCATCGTCA
Source organism: Chloroflexi bacterium UBA4733 (assembly GCA_002404055.1). Next base: position 152 of record DHIZ01000077.1, on the reverse strand, counting down.
GCGACGCCAATCCCAGCAGGACGGTGTCGTAGTTGACCCGCCAGCCGGCGAAGGCCAGCCAGCCCTCCTCACGGTCTGGCTTCATGGGCAAGCCTTCGGCTGCCAGGCGCTCGTAGGCCTCGTTGTACTCCTCGCGGGCGATGCTGATTGGG
>DHIZ01000158.1 GCA_002404055.1 Chloroflexi bacterium UBA4733 | reverse complement strand
AACAGGGGCCGTGATCGGGTACCACGGGAGAATGATGTTCGCATAGTATCCGTCAAATGGTGGGCCGAACGGCATCATCACGAAACACGCTCTCGATGGCGCACCTTCCTCCACCGCGTGTCCGGTGGCCCGTGCTTCTGAATGCACGGTAGAGGTTGGCTCAAGCGCCCTGATTGAATGGTCCTTATACGCAAAACCGTCCTTCGCCAACCAGACGCCGAGTTCACTCAGTACAGCCTGCCGGTCCACGCGATGCCCGGGTGTTCCAGAGTCCACGTCGACGATGAAGTTTTCGAGAACACGGATGAGATGTCCAGCATCAGGGCCTGAAGGATCGATGGAGTTAAAGTATTGACCTATCGTGTCATGTTTACTGAGACTGGCTGACAAGGCGACAAGATGTGTTCGGGCAATGCCTGCCGCCGAGAAAGCGTCCCTGATTTCACGTGCCGACCAACCGGACACCATGTGCCTCTGGAAAACTAACAGTGTCTGCCTGCTAATCGTTGGCTCGGCCATCTTCTCCCCTGCCCTGATCCTGCTTGCCTGCTATCTACCGCGGTGAGCAGATCGCTCGACGCTCTCAGCGCGTTCCGTGGCTCCTCAATTTGGGCACCTAAAGCGGTATGCGTTCGACTCCTAGCCCTCCGCCCGAGAGTTCGCGGTCGGCCAGGTGATCCATCCGGTAATTGACACTGACCGCCGCGAAGTCCGGCTCCCGCTGGAACGGTAGCATCGCAAAAGCAGCCGGCGCGCCCCCCACAGATGCAGCGTCGAGGGGTGGCCAAGGCGGATGCGCGTCTCTCCTGCCGAGGTGGCGCTGATCCCCACCACCTCAATCCGTTTCTTTCGATACGCGTCCGTCACGTCGGGTTCTCCACCTCTCCTGCTGCTCCCTTCCATTATTCCAACTGACGGCAGAAAGTGCGAAACAACGCATGATTAGGGCAGCCCGACGGACAGCGATGCGGATAAAGACCGTCCGCTATCTTGGCATCTTATTGTATCCATTCCGCACTTCATCGCTGGCAACAGAACGGGCTGACGCCGGTGTACGATGGCATATACTGTGAGTGTGCGCCAGGCAGCGGCAGTTGGCCGTATCGCCCGTGCCAAGGATGAGGAACGGGAGGGATAGTGCACGATGAGCGTCAACGTCGCGAGGGCCGGCGCTCCACCGGTCGATATCCTGGTGACCGACGCCGACACGCGGCCAATCGTCGTCGTCGAAGTGAAGAACCAGGAGGACTTATCGCGCGAAGACGCCGTTCGCCTCTTTCGCGACCTCACGTCCTATGCTGCCTTTCCCGCCGCTCCTTTCGTTCTGTTCGTCTCCCAGGAGTATGGCTACCTTTGGAAGGACCCACTGCTTACCGCCCCAGGTCCTCCCACGCTCGAATTCCCTCTGGATGAGGTGGTTGGGCGCTACGTTCCGGCCTCCTCGCCGCCGCGCCGTCTGTCGTCACGCGAGGTCCAGATCGTCGTCGCCCGTTGGCTGCTGCATCTCGCCAGCCATGGAGAGGATGTTCAGAGCAGTCCTGAGTTGATGCTCCGCGATATGGGCTTCATCGCGGCTTTAGCGCGCGCTATTGTCATTCCCGATCCGTACGTGTGTTCATTTATGTGAAGTCAGACTTCATCCTGGAACTGTCGCCGGATCAAGAGCCAGCATTCCAACCTTTCTCTTGAATCAGCGTCGCGAGGTCCAGTTCCAGCGCTGTCGGGACCTTGGCCTTCGTCACCAAGTCCATGCTCCTCCCGACTTCGTGCAGTCGATCATGGACGATCTTCTTCCAGAAACCCATGCGCGGCCAGGTCGGACACCACATCGGCAAGAATGCTCTGGGCCTGGGCAATCGCCGTGCGGGCGTCGTCCTGGCTTGGCTCGGGCCAGTCACCCGGATACCGTGCCTCCACTCCCCAGCGCGAAAGTTGCGCCAGGTCACGCTCATTGCGCTGTTGCGACGAGGCCGACGGTAGCAGCCGCCGCAAGTCGGCCAGGTTGTGGGTGCGGGGAAAGTCTATGCCCAGAAAGACGAGCGCCGCCTTTAGCGCTTTCTCTGCCGCTTGCTGGGCAAGCCAGCAGCATTCCCGAGGCACTCCATCGGGCTGGCGATCGATGAGCCTCGCCGTGCGGAGGTCCTCCCGCGCGTAGCGCAGCCAGCGCCGCGCCGCCGCCGTCTGTTCAGGATCGGGAATAGAGCATCCTCCCCTCGCGCAATGCCGGACGGAGGATCGAGCCGACGACGTGCCCACGCTGCGCGATCTCGGCGGGAGTCGTCACGACGATGTCCTTGGCAACGGGGATGTCGCTCACCGCTCGGGTGATGGCGATGGCCGTCCGGCGGCGGTCCACGTCGTCGGCCATGACCACCAGCAAATCCACGTCGCTCCGCGCGTCGGCGTTACGGCGCGCCTGGGAGCCAAAGAGGATGATCTGCTCCGGGTGGAACTGCTGCACGATGACATCCGTCATCACCGCGATGCACTCGTCGACCGTCGCCGGCTCTGGAAGAGACCGGGCGCTCATGCTCTCTCCCCTCTCACGCGAACGCTGGCGCTTCCCGCTTCAGCAGCTCGTCCAGATGATAGTTTACGCTTACCGCCGCGAAGTCCGGCTCCCGTTGAAATGGCCGGCTCAGATATGCCGGCGCCGCCACCTGCTCACCGTCCACCAGCACCACTGCCAGCCACCAGTCCTCCGGCTTGTTCAGCGCCGTCAGGACCTCGTTCTTCGTCACCGTCACCGTGTCGGCGTCGGCCGTGCGGCCCTTCACCTCGATGAAGCGCAGCCGGCCGCTGTTCGCCAGACGCGACTCGACGTCGTAGCCGCACTTCAGGTCGCTGACGTCGCGGGGAAGGTAGCCCAGCCGGCGTTCCTCTGCCATGACCGCCTGCATCGCCAGTTGCTCGATGCGCTGGCGCTCGCGGGCGGTAGCGTCCGTCTGGCGCGGGTCTTCGCCCAGCAGACGCGCCAGCAGCCCGTTCGGCACGATCAGCGCCCCGCCAATGGCGACGGGCGGTAACGGGGCCAGCCGCCGCTCCTGCTCCAGTTCGGCCAGCCGCTGCTGCAAGCGCGCTTCCAGCTCGTCGCAGCGCCGCCGGGCCTGGAGGGAGTTGAGGGAGGCTGTCCTGCCGGTTTGCTCCTGGCGGGCCAGTTGGACCGAACGATGGTCCCAGTAGACGATCTCC
>DHIZ01000372.1:35894-43049 GCA_002404055.1 Chloroflexi bacterium UBA4733 | reverse complement strand
GCGCAGGACTTCTGCGCCGAGCTGTTCGATCCCGCCACGGCCCCCCGCCCGGAGGGAAAGGCCGACGAGCGCCCCCTCCCTGCGGTCGTTCCCGCCCCGCCCGGAACCCCTGGCGACGGCCGCCTTCGGCGTCGGCGCGCCGCAGGCGGCCGTTGCCGCAGCACTCCGCACGGCACCGCAGTGCCCCTCGTCGTTGGCGGCAGACCGCAGTCGCCGCTCTGTCCCCGCCGTGCGTCCCCGTAGGCAGCCGGCCTGGCGGTTGCACCGAGGCCCTCTCCCGTCAGGGGGAGGGCCGGCAAGCGGAGCGCGCGGGTGGGGTGCGCCAGCAGGCGCCCTCGTCGCTTGGCGGAGGGCGCCCTCTGGGCCCGCAGTCGCCGCCCTGTCCCTCACCTACGAATTAACGCACCCTTGCGCACATAGCGGATACACTACTGGCGTATCCGCTATTAGTGGGACGGACACGCCGCAGTTGCTCCGAGTGCGCCAGACTATCCGCCATGGCGTTGAAGGCGTGCGCGAGGTCACCGAACTCGTCCTTGCTGCGTACCGGCACCCGTTGACTGAGGTCGCCCCGCTGCATCTGCTGGGCTGCGCGGGTCAAGGCGCGCACCGGTCGCAGGATGCGCGCCGAGAGCAGAATCGTGAGGACGATGCCGAGCAACCCGGCTAGCAGCGCGGCTCCATTGATTCGCACATCGCGCTCCGGCAGCAATTGTCCGAGCAGCGTGCCATCAGAGTCGCCGATGACGTGGTGGCTCTGATCAACGAAGATGATGCGCTGACCCGTCGCTTGCGCCAGTTTCTTTACCATCGCCTGAATCTGCGAGGGGTCGTGCAACTCGGTTGATGTCGCCAGCCGGCGCAGCAGCACGCGCACGCGCGCCACCAGCTCGCGGGGGCTGAAGGGCTTGACGATATAGTCGTCGGCGCCAAGATCGAGCCCCAACAGCTTATCTTCCTCGGTCGTTTTCGCTGTGAGCATGATTATCGGCACCTTCGATTCGGCGCGCAGGATGCGGCAGACATCGAGCCCAGCAACCTGGGGCAGCATCAGATCCAGCAATATCAGGTCAGGCTGGCGGCTGCGTGCCAGTTCCAGCGCCTCGCGGCCGTTGGCGGCGACGAGCACGTGATAGCGTTCCCGCTGCAGGTAGAGCCGGATAATGTCGACAGTCTTGCGGTCGTCCTCGACCACCAGTATCTTGCGCGGCATTGCTGCCCATTCATCTGCCGTGTAGCCATTGTGACGGACGCCGTGTAGCCGCTTGCTGGTCACCGCCACCACTACTATAGACGACACCCTGTACAGATCGTGTAAAGACTGGCGCTTGTGCCCGCTTTACTTACACCTCTGCGCCAGGTCACGGCATAGGCGGGCAGGACTTCAAGGGGGGTTCACCGCACCTATGCTATGATCTTGTTCATTCCGAGTTGGCGCCGACGGTGCGTTACCGCTTGGGCCCGCTTCGTAGAGCAGAGAAAGGTGTTCCTCGTGGCTATGCTAACTCGTCGTGCGTGGTTGAAAAGTACCTATCTCACCGTCGTCGCCTTACCGTTGCTGGCCGCCTGCGGCGCCGGGTCCGGCACTACCGGCGCCGGCACGGCGAGCGCGACCGTCGCTGCGCCAGCCGCGTCGGTCGCCACCAGTGCGGCTGCTACCAGCGCCGCCGCGGCAGCTACCACCGCCGCTGCCGCCGCTACTACCGCTGCCGCCACCACCGCTGCCAAGGCATCGGCCGCCAGTACCACGAGCGCCGCTGCTGCGGTGACCGCGGCCACCACCAGCACGGCAGCAGCGGTTACCGTTGGCAAAGGCAAGACCCAGCTCTCGATCGCCGTCTGGGACGACACCGTGCGCACCTGGCACGAACTGTATGCCCGGAAGTACGCCGAACAGCACCCGGAGATCACGCTGGAGATCGACAAGATTGCCTACGGCAACATGGCGGAGAAGCAGTTGACGGAACTGGCCGCCGGCACGCTGCAGGACATCTCGTTTGCCGGCGTCAAATGGCTGGACTACACCGCCTACCGCGGTGGCTTCCGCCCCCTCGACGACCTGGTCAAGCAGCACAATATGGATATGAATGACTTCTTCTCCTCCGCGATCATTGGCTGCTCCCTCGATGGCAAGCTCTACGCGCTACCGTTCGAGACCAATAGCGGCAACGACAACATCATGTATGTCAATACTGATCTGCTGGCCACACGTGGTGTGACGCCGCCAACTGATAGTTGGACGATGAACGACTTTTTGGATATCGCGCATAAGATGACCGATCCTGCCCATCAGCAGTGGGGCACGGACTACAACACCGGTTCCTACTATGACTTCGCCACCCTGGCGCGCAGCTTCGGCGGCGACATCCTGTCGGCAGATACGAAGTCGTTCACGCTGAATACCGATCCAAACACGGTCAAAGCGGCGGAGTGGCTGACCTCCCTGCGCACGACGGAGCATGTAGCGCCGCTGCCCAGCGAAGCGAAGGGTGTCGGCTTTACTAACGGCAACGTGGCCCTCTCCGGCGAGTGCATCTGCTCGCTGCCGTACACGCAGAAGACGGTGAACAACAAGTTCAAGTTCGATCTTCTCCTGTTCCCGCTGGGCCCCACGGGCCTGCGCGGCTATGAGGCGTTCGTCACGACCTTCGCCATGTACGCCCAGACGAAGCACGTGCCGGAAGCGTTCGATCTCTTGACCTTTATGACCTCACCGGACACGGCGACCTGGGCAATGGTGAACCAGGGGCAGCCGCCGGCCCGTAAGTCGGTCTGGAACTCGCCGGAGGCCGCCAAGATCAGCCCGGCCTATGCCAGGATCGCCGCCTGGATGGGCGACGGCAAGAACAAGGGGCCGTTCCCCATGCCCTACAACCTGCGCTTCACCGAGCTGGAGAACATGTACGAGAAGCAGAGCCCGCCCGTCTGGCAGGGCAAGATGGCGGTGCAGGGCGGCTTGCAGCAAATGCAGTCCCTGGCCGACGCCATCATGGCGGAGCCGCGCTCCTGAGCATGGCAGCCCGGCAGCTTCAACGCTGCCGGGCACTTCAATTGCCCGAGCCTGCGCAGGCGATCAACGATGGCTGCTGGCCGGCGGCGAATCAGCATGCCTTGCCTTACCCGAATGTGGGAAGTCGCGTGGTCAGAGCCAGTGGGTGTCTTGCTGGAGGGCGTCGTCACTGTCCAGTACCCGTAGCAGTTCGTCAAGGGCTGCAATCAGCAGACCCATGGACTCCGGGGAGCGGGGGAACTTCCGGCGCGTGGTCAGAACAAGCCCCCAGTGAACCCGCTGATGGGTGAGATAGTCGGCATGGATGCGGAGAAAGTCGTTCACGTTCTCCGTGACGACGGCGCGCCTGGCGGTGGTCGCCCAGGCCAGCACCTCCTCATCCGGCTGTTGGCGCAGCGCTGGCAGCTCTGTCACCGCCACTACATCGTGGCCGCGCCGCCGCAGCTGTTGGGCCAGCACCGAGGAAAAGTGTTCGTCCAGGAGGAGCTTCACCCGGTGACGGCCTGGCGGCGTCGCCAGGCGGCTTCGGCCTGCTCGGCAACAGCGCCGTTACGAGCGATCCAACCATCGATCTCGGCACGGTTGTCGGCGTAGTAGCCAATAGCGATCTTTACCGGGCCGACCGGCAGGTCAAGGTAGCTCGCCGCCGCGGCGACGTCGGCCCCGGCGTCCTGGAAGGTCTCAATCACCTCCCAGACGTCCGGTCCACCAACGACACCGGCTCGGCGGCCGGCCGGCCCATCCCGAATGATGATGCCGGGATGTCGCGCCACGGCTACAGCCTCCGCCACATAACGCTCGGCCAACGCCGTCTTGGTGGCGCCGGAGGCAGCCGCTTGCTCCTCCAGGCGATCCAACACGTGCTGCGGCAGCCGGAGTGAAAAGTGTTGCTTCTGTGCCATGATGGCTCACAGTGTACCACAGTTCGAGCCCACCAGGCGGAGTACCGCCCTCAATGCCGCCGACGGTGTATCCTCTCGTCCCATGAACAACTTTTCCGACAAGGTCAACTTCATCTGGTCCATCGCCGAGCTGTTGCGCGGTGACTACAAAGCCTCGGAGTATGGCCGGGTCATCCTGCCGCTGGTCGTGCTGCGGCGGCTCGACTGCGTGCTGGAGCCGACCAAAGAGTCGGTGCTGGCGCTGGCCGGCGACCCGCGCCTGGGCGGGGTGGAGCGGGTGCTGAACCAGGCAGCCGGCCAGAGCTTCTCCAACAAGAGCGCGCTCACCTTCCGCAAGCTGCTGGACGATCCAGGGCAGGTGGCGGGCAACCTGGGCAACTATATCAATGGCTTCAGCAGCGTCGCCCGCGAGACTTTTGAGAAGTTCGATTTTGAGGGCCAGATCGCGCGGCTGGAAGAGGCCGGCATCCTTTTTCAGGTGATCCAGAAGTTCGCCAACATCGACCTCCATCCTGATGCCGTCGGCAATCAGGAGATGGGCTACATCTTCGAGGAGCTGATCCGGCGCTTCTCCGAGCAGTCCAACGAGACGGCCGGCGAGCACTTCACGCCGCGCGAGGTCGTGCACTTGATGGTTGACCTGCTCTTTCTGGAGGACAACAGCTTGTTGAGCGACCGCGGCGTGATCCGCACGCTGTACGACCCGGCCTGTGGCACCGGCGGTATGCTCTCGGTGGCCCAGGAGCGCGTGCGGCAACTCAACGACTCCACGCAGTTGCACGTCTTCGGCCAGGAGATCAACGACGAGTCTTACGCCATCTGCCGCTCCGACATGTTGATCCGCAACCAGGATGCCACACACATCGCCGCCGGCAACAGCTTCAGCAAGGACGGCTTTGCCGGGGAGCGCTTCGACTACTTCCTTTGCAACCCGCCCTTTGGTGTGGACTGGAAAAAGGTCGAGCGCGCGATCCGCGACGAGCACGACAAGAAGGGGATGGCCGGCCGCTTCGGCGCCGGCCTGCCACGCATCAATGACGGCTCGCTGCTGTTCCTGCAGCATATGATTGCCAAGTGGAACCCGCCGGAGCCGGTCGGCTCGCGCCTGGCGATCGTCTTCAACGGCTCCACGGTCTTCCCCAGCGATGCCGGTAGCCTCGACGGCCCCTAATGCTGGTCCGGGATTGTATGATGATTGATGTCAGCCAGCGTCGTGGTTCGGAGGTTCCTGACGAGGCTAGGCCCACATATCGAAGAACTGGCATGAAGTAGGGGGGCATTATCCCAGTGAGAGCCCTAAGCTTGTTTTCCGGCTGTGGTGGCTGCAGCCTCGGCCTACAGCGGGCGGGTTTTCAGGTCGAACTAGCGGCGGATATCGACGGCGATGCCTGCAAGACCCATGCAGCAAATCTCAAACACCATGGCATATGGCGCGTTGATCTATCCAAGGTGAGTGCCGACGATATCCTTTTGAGGTCCGGCGTTAGCCCCGCAGATGTCGACTTGATCGTCGGTGGCCCTCCATGCCAAGGCTTTAGCTCGGCGGGCGCGAGAGATTGGACAGATTCTCGGAACGTTCTTCTCAGAAGGTTTGTCGACATTGTCACCGCGGTGAAGCCTACCTGGTTTGTGATGGAAAACGTGGAAGGTCTCCTCACCGCAAACGACGGTTTCTATATTGTCGAGGCGATAACAAGATTTCTTGAAGCTGGGTACTGGGTTCGGGCAAACAAGATCTACATGGAGCAATACGGACTTCCACAGCGTCGGAAGAGGGTATTCGTGGTCGGGAATCTGGAGGAGGCTAAGTTCGAATTCCCGCCCCCGTTTTGCTTCGAGGCGCCACAGCTTCCGATGTTTGGTGACAACCACATTCTGTCGGTAGAGGAAGCGATCGGGGATCTCCCTCCCCCCTCGGATTCTCCAGCGGCGTACTGCGTACATCCGCAATGTGATTACCAGGCGAAGATGCGGCAGACGTATAGTGAGTTTGTTGAACACCACATAGTCAAGGAGTTGAATGACACGGTGCGGCAGCGTATTCAGATCCTGGCTCCTGGGGCGACTATGCGGGACCTGCCGCAGAACCTTCAGCACCCAAGCTTCAAACGACGCGCATTTCGCCGAGTAATGGATGGCACACCAACGGAGAAACGGGGAGGAGCCCCCTCAGGACTGAAGCGTCTCATAGCTACGGCGCCATCGCTCACGATAACATCGGCATCACCCAACGAATTCGTTCACCCTACCCAAGATCGTCTTCTCACGTTGCGGGAGTGCGCGCGCCTCCAGTCGTTTCCCGACTGGTACGAATTCCATGGTTCCTAGAACTCCGTAGCAACACAGATAGGGAACGCCATCCCCCCGATCTTCATGGAACTCCTAGCAACGCACATCCAGCGGGTTGCGACGTGGAGGCCGAGGCGCAACGCAATGGGCCGATGGCTTGGCATCGACGCCACGAAGTCGACCGGAATGAGCCCGATACTGGCAAGAACGCTGGCACAGATCGATGAGAAGACGTATGCCTACACTCGATAGAGAGCTTCGCCAACTGATTAATGACGCCCGTGTGCTGGGAAGTGGCCCGCTTTCCGTGCGTAGCGGTGACCACGAACTTCTGAGGCTGTGTGCTATCGTTGCAGCCGACCTCGATCGGCAAGATTTGATCGATGACTTCTTGCCGAATGCAGATGTCCCCCGAGGTTACTACGAAACACCGACGGAATGGTTCTCTCAGCCACTTTCTAGGGCGATTCCATTCGAAGAGAAGTTCGTCCACCTCAAGGAAAATATCGAGGACTTCGCTACCTACTTTAAGCAGCTTTGTCGCTTGCACAAGCGCCGCCTAAAGTTCGCCCTCATCCTCGAACGGCAGGCGTTCGCCCAGATAGAGCAGATCGTGCCGAGAAGCCTGCTCGAGTATGGCCTGAAGCCGTCGGACGCACTCGCCTCCTGGCTGATCTGGAGGAAGTGGTTTTACGATGTAGACAACCGGTCCGCTCAAGAGACGGGTTACTTGTTCGAGCCGATTCTCGCCGCGGCAATTGGTGGCGTTCCGTTTTCCGCAGCGGCATCCCCGGTGAAGCGAGCCGACACGTCGATGCGAGGCCGGCAGGTCGACTGTATTGATGGTACGCAGGCATACGAGTTTAAGATGCGAGTTACGCTCGCTGCTAAGCATGTGGCCATAACTTTGGCATGGGTCGCTCCAGAGGGGATCGGCTGCAAAAGCATGCCTTT
>DHIZ01000372.1:0-35780 GCA_002404055.1 Chloroflexi bacterium UBA4733 | reverse complement strand
TTTGTTCTGGCTACGTGCTTAGCGGTCAGGGGAGATTCCAAAAGGAACTCGATTTCGCTCGCGATTGTCAGAGTTCAGGATATGCTCCAATCCTACTCGTGCTCGACTCCACGCCATCGGTACGTTTGAATGACCTCCGAACTGAATTCGTGCGGTACGGTGGAGGGGCATATGTAGGTGATGATGCCTGGAACCACATAGAGGCCAAGGCTGGTTACGTGATGGGCCGGTTCGTGGAAAAGTATGTGCGCACGCCCATCCGGGAAGTGGAAGGCGCCCATTCGGTGCTGCAGCCCATTTCCCTTCACCAGGACGAAGACACCATTTTTATTCAGATCGGAGCCACCAGTCTTTCAATCGCGCGATCTCCCATCCAAATAGCCGAGGAAGCCCTCGACGACTTGGAGGGGAAATAAGCGAGCAGCAGATCATCCTGGGCGAGGAAGGCGGCGACTATGCGCTGACCGGACCTTCCGCCGTCGGCACGGGCCAGCCGGATGAAGTGCGCTCCGCGTCTACCAGCGCCAGCGGGCGACGGGAAAGGCCGGGGCCGGTTGATGATACATGCCGAGGACACGGGGCGTATGCAATACGCCCCTACGGGAGAAACGGTAGATTGTAGGGGCGTATTGCATACGCCCTTGGTATTGCATACGCCCTTGGCTCGGGTGCGACGCCCCCCGCCATCTTGCCGGCGTACCCGAGTCACACGTCCGCGATCCCGCCGTCCGCGTAGCGCAGCCCCGGCCAGATCTTGACGCCGCCGGCCGGGTGAGCGGCGAGGTAGGCTTCGTCCAGCTCAATGCCAAGGCCGGGCTTCGTCGGCAACTCGATGCGGCCATTGCGCGCGGCAAAGCAGTCCTCTGCGCTCGCTGCCTGGCAGACGTCGCGCGTCGTGGTCTGCGCGTACTCCAGGATCAGGAAGTTGGGGATCACTGCCGCGGCATGGACGGAGGCGGCGGTGCCGACCGGGCCGTTCGGGTTGTGCGGCGCCACCAGGATGTGGTACGTCTCGGCCATGGCGGCGATCTTGATCGTCTCTTTGATGCCGCCATCGTGGCAAATATCCGGTTGGATGATGTCTACCAGTTGCTGTTCGATCATCTCGCGGAAGCCCCACTTGGTGAAAGCGCGCTCGCCGGTGGCGATGTCCATCGACAGGCCGGCTTCGCGCAGCAGCCGCAGACTCTGGATATTGTCGGGCGGCACCGCTTCCTCGTAGAACAGCAGGTCATACGGCTCCAGGGCCTTGCCCAGCCGGATGGCCGCCGCCGGACGCAGCCGCCCGTGGACGTCACACATTAATTGAACGTCGTCACCGCAAGCCTGGCGCATGCGCTTGAAGGCTTGCGCGGTCTGGCGCGGCAACGCCTGCTCGTGTACCTCCAGGGTGTTACCGCGCCGCCCAGCCGGGCCGGACTTGAAGGCGCGCCAGCCCTCGCCCATCAACTGCTGCGCCCGCTCCGGGTCACCGCAGTGCGTGTAACAGGGGATGTAGTCGCGCACGGCGCCGCCCAGCAGCTTGTAGACCGGCTGGCCGTAGGCTTTGCCGGTGATGTCCCACAGCGCCTGCTCCAGACCGGAGATGGCGGAGAGGATGGCGACGCCGCCCCGCCAGAAACCCTGGCGGTACATGCGCTGCCAGAGGAAGTCGACGCGCGTCGGGTCCTCCCCGAGGAGAAAACCCTCCAGGTCGCGCACCGCCGCGACGACGGTGCCTTGCTTCATCTCCAGGGTGCCTTCACCCCAGCCGTGGATGCCGGCGTCGGTCTGTATTTTGATAAAGACGTAGTCCCGACCTGGACTATCCATCACGTAGGTCTTGATCTCGTTGATCTTCATGCCGTTGTCCCTCCACTGATACGCACCTGCACATGCACGTTGTGGGGAGAGACGGTAGCACACTGGGCGAAGTCGTCGGGGCCGCGACCGTGAAGAATGCAGGCTACGCGAATTGCTGGCTGAGCGATGGCCAGCCGAGCACGACGACGACCAGGGCCAGCACGAGCAGCACCGCGGCTGGCGCCATCTTCCCCACGCTTTCGTGGGCACGCACGTGCGTCAGCACGGCACCGAGCATGGTCGCGGTCAGCCAGAGGCCGGCCAGCGGCCCCAGCCAGCGTAGACCGATGCCGGCCAGCATGCCGACGCCGCCGACGACCTCCACCGCACCCGTCACGCTGCGGAACCACTGCGGGTAGCCCCAGCGCTGGAAGTTCTCCACGTGCATCTTCACGCCCATCAGCTTACTGCCGCCCGCCCCCAGGAAAGCCAGACCCAGGACACCCTCAACGATCGTTACCGGTAGAGACATCAGGCACACTCCTTAGCCAAGTCAATGGTCCAGGCGTCCATCGCTTGAACCTGCTATTATTTATACATCAACTATCGAGGTTGTCAAGTGTCTGGGTTGCGAGTATGATGGGCGCCATGCGTGACGATGATTGCCTGCCGGACCGAGCCGGCGCGACGGGGCGACAGTTAGACGACGAGCTGGCCGGACTGGTCATGGCGCTCTCGCGCCAGTTGCAGGCCTTCTTTGATGCCCAGGTTGGGCAGCTCGATCTGACCCCGCCCCAGGCCCAGCTCCTCCATTGCCTCGATGGTCCCTTGCCCATGCGCGAGGTCGCCGGCAAGCTGGGCTGCGATGCCTCCAACGTCACCGGCATCGTCGACCGCTTAGAAGCGCGCGGTTTGCTGGAGCGCCGTACCGACGCGGCGGATCGCCGGATCAAGCACCTGCTGCTTACTACCGAGGGCTTGCGCATGCGGGAGCGGGTGGAAGCCATGTTGGTGGAGGCTCCCGGCATCTCCGGCCTCTCCGAGGCCGAGCGACTGACCCTGCTTGACCTCCTGCGCCGGGCAGTCGGGGCGAACGGTTAGGCGCGGACGTGCATGCAGAAAGGAACAGCGATGTATACGGTGTCGTATGACGGCAGCAACAAGAAGGTGCTCTGGCAAGAACTCTGGCGGCACGAGTTTGAGGAAGCGCTCCGGCATGACCCGGTCATTATCGTGCCGACGGGTTCCATCGAACAGCACGGGCCGCATTGCCCGATGGACGTGGATATCGTCGGTCCCTTCTCGCTTGCCGTCACGGCGGCGCAACGGGTGGACGACTTCCCCTTGATCGTGGCGCCGCCGATCTGGAGTGGCTTCACCCACTACAACATGGGGTTCGTCGGGACCATCAGCCTGCGCCTGGAGACGTATCAGTGCCTGCTGGCCGACGTGCTGCGCAGCATCCACGCCAACGGTTTCCCTCGCATCATCGTCGTGAATGGCCACGGCGGCAACTCGGCGCCGAATGCGGCGGTGACCACCCAGGTCGGGGAGCACGACATCTTCCCCATCACCTTCAACTGGTGGCAGGCAGCAGCGCCGGAAATGCTGGCGCTCTCCGAGGCCGACGAGGGGCGAGTGGGCCACGGTGGCGAGTGGGAGACATCGCTCCAGTTGCATCTGCGCCCGCACCTGATCGACAGCAGCAAGATGACGGACGATGTGTTCCCGAATCCCTTCAGTGCCGAGCTTCGTCAGTTCGCCCAGTACGCCGAGCGACGCCGCGACACGGCAAAAATCACCGGAACCATGGGCAACCCGCTGGTGGCGAGCGCGGCGAAGGGCCAGCAGGTCTTCGAAGCGGCGGTGCGCCGCCTTATCCTGCTGGCGACCGAGATGCACGAACTACCGGTGCGCCACTACCGGGAGTTTGGCAGCCACTGCCCATAGGGGAGCGCGTTAGACGGTACTCCTACTTCTTGAGCCAGACGGCGTAGAAGTCGGTGTGCTGGCGAAGGTCGGGCCGAAACCCTTACACAGACGGCAAAGAGCCGTACAGGATTGGGCGCTCGTTGAGTACGAGGCCGGCGCTGCCATTCTGCTCGATGACCTGTGCCTGGGCGTAGATCGGCTTGCGTTGATCCTGCATCACCAGCGCCTTCCCCTGGTCAAGCAGGCTCAGATACTGGCTGTCCTTCCAAGCCATCGCTGCGCCATCCTGGTCAGTGGGATCGTACCGACGCATAATTTGGTCGGGATCGTAGTTCGGGATGATCCCGGTCAGTCCGAGTTGGAAGTTGTGCTTATTGAGCACGTCGTTCACCCAGACATTGATCTCCTGTGGCACCAGATCAACCTTGATGCCGACATCGGCCATGCTGGTCTGGAAGAGTTGCGCAATCGTCGCGAACTCAGCGCGACTCGTGATGTACTTGAGTTGTAGGTTGAGGCCACTGCTGTGGCCGGCCTGGGCGAGCAACTGCTTGGCCTTATTCACGTCGCGCTGGTCGTAGGAGGTAGCTTGCGGATCAAAGGCCCAGTGCTTGGGTGGGACGGGGTTGGATTTGATAGTACCGACGCCAAACGTCACGTCGAGTTGCGAGCGGCGATCGATGGCGTAGTTGATAGCCTGGCGCACACGCACATCGTTGAGGGGCGGCGTGTCCGTCTTCAGCTCCATAAAGTAGGAAGATGGGGACATCCCCGGAGCAATCCCCTGTACGACGATCTTGCCACCGGCCTGGATATCTTTCACGCGCGGCAGCGGAATGGTATCGCTGAAGTCGACCTGGCCGGCCTGCAGGAGTACCACCTTCTGGTTCTCGTCGGGCACCGGCTGGAAGATGACTTGCTCCAGATATGGCAGGCCTTTCAAGAAGTAGTTGGGGTTCTTCTTGAGAGTGATGCGCTGGTTCCGCACCCACTCGACAAACTGGAAAGGTCCGGTGCCGACTGGCTTCGTGACGTTGAAATCGGGCGGCACAATCTTGATGTCGACCATCTCCAGAGGGAAGGCGCCGTTCGCCGCCTTCAGGTCGATCCGTACTGTGTACTTGTCTACTGCGGTAACCGCTGCTATTTCCGCTGCCACCGTTCGCAGAGCACCGGCCGTCTTGGTGGCCGGGTTCTGGATGCGTTCGACACTGCTCTTCACGATATCGGAAGTGACTTCCACGCCATCGTGGAAATGCACACCCTGGCGGAGGTGAAACGTCCAGGACTTGGCATCGGCGGAGTCCCACGTCTCTGCGAGCGCACCCGGCAGGTTTTGCGGGTCGCCGTCCTGCACCAGTCCGTCGAACAGGTTGTTCCGCACGTCCGCGTCGAAGATGGTGCTGGCCTGGTGCGGATCGAGCGATGAGGGATCGGAGCCGAGTGTCGCTCGTAGCGTGCCCCCGGGCGTGCCCTGGCCCGAAGCGACCAGCGCGGCGGTGGAACTGGAAGCGCTGAGCCGGGTTGCGTTGCTCGCTGCGCTCGCCGTGGTGCTGGACAGGGTTATCGAGGTTGGACGTACCGTGCTGGCGGCGGCCGTGCGGGTAGTGGCGCCAGTCGGCGTCGAGGAGGCGGAGCTGGTCGCGGCGGACGTGGCCACGCTCGATGTCGTTGACGCGGTGGTGACCGAACCGTTGGTGCTGGAGCCGCAGGCGGCCAGGAGGGGTACGAGCGCCGAGGAACCGACAAGGATACCCAGGCGCACTACAAAGGAGCGCCGCGAGAGCGGCGGAGGGAGCGAGAAGATTGCCATGGCTGTACCTTTCGTTTGCAGCGTGTTCAGTACGCTCAAGTGATGTCGTGGAAACGCCGGTACCGGATAGGCGACCCCACGGCAGCGTCCTGATCGTCTACGATAACATCAATATTGATACGCTCGTCTGCTATCGCCGGGCGAAATGCCGCGGGTCCAGAGCGTCCCGCAAGCCATCGCCGATGAGGTTGAGGCTCAGCACCGCCAGGAAGATGGCTGCTCCCGAGGTGAACGAGTACCAACCTGTCTGATCGAGGTACTGACGCCCGTCGTTGAGCATGGATCCCCAGGAGGGCGTCGGTGGCGGCACGCCGAGGCCGAGGAAGGAAAGTGCAGCCTCCGTCAAGATGGCGTCGGCGAAGCTGACGGTGACCTGGACGAATATGGGGGAGAGCGAGTTCGGCAGCAGGACGCGGCGAGCGATGTAGAAGGTGCTGGCGCCGGAGACGCGCGCGGCGTCGACGAATTCCCTCTCCCTGAGCGTCATGACCGTGGCTCGGGTAATCCGACCAAAGGCCGGAATGGAGACAATGCCGATGGCCAGCATCGCATCCTTGACGCTCGGACCGAGCGCCGTGACGATGGCGAGCGCCAGGATGATGCTCGGGAAGGCCAGCAGGCCGTCCAGGACGCGCATGATCAGGGCATCGATCGCCCCCCCCACGTAGCCGGCAAGCAGCCCCAAAGGGATACCCGCCACCGAGGCGATGAGGGTGGCGATGGCGCCCACAGAGAGCGAGACGCGTGCGCCGTAGATCAAGCGGCTGAGCAGGTCGCGTCCAAGTTCGTCGGTGCCGAGTAGATGACGGGCCGACGGTGACTGCAAGCGATCTGGAATATGGACGGCGGTAGGCGAATAGGGGACGATCCAGTGCGCGAAGACTGCCAGGCAGAGCAGCACCAGAAAGAGGGCAATGCCAAATAGCGCACCGCGATCCTGGCGCAGCGCCAGAAGGGCGCTGACCAGCGGCGACCGCGTCCTGAGCTTCGCTGACGTGGCCTCGTCGGGTCGGGCGAAGGCCGTTGGCAGGTCCAACTGGTGGTGCTCCCCTTGCTATCGATAGTGAATCCGCGGATCCAGCAGCGCATAGAGCAGGTCCACCAGGAGGTTGACGACGACGAAGCCTGTGGCGACCAGCAGGACGACGCCTTCGACGACCGCATAGTCACGTTCGCCGATCGACTGCACCATGAGCCAGCCGACGCCGGGCCAGGAGAAAATCTGCTCAATGACCACTAATCCGCCGAGTAGGCCGCCAAACTGCAGGCCCACCACGGTGACAAACGGTATCAAGGCGTTCTTGAGCGCATGGCGTCGCACGACCAGGTGGGAGGGCAAGCCTTTCGCGTGCGCCGTTCGCACGTAATCCTCCCGAATTACCTCAAGGAGACCGGAGCGTAGAAAGCGCATCTGCACGGCGGCGAGCGTGAGTGCGAGCGAGACAACCGGGAGGGTAATGTCACGCAGGTTTTGCCCGGGATTATCGGTGAAGGCGACGTAGCCGGCCGGTGGCAGCCAGCGCAACCGAACCGCGAAGAACAGGATCAGCAACACCGCCAGCCAATACCGGGGTACACAGAAGCCAAGGAGGGCGGCCAGGCGCGCCAGTTGGTCGAGTCCTCCGCCCTGGCGCAACGCCGAAAGGATGCCGATCGGGACCGAGATGACTAACGCGAAGAGTATGCCGAGTACAGCCAGTTCCAGCGTCACCGGAAATTTCTGTAGCACGAGGGTGAGTACCGGCTGCTGATCAATGTTCGACCGTCCGAGGTCGCCGTGGAGAGCGCCACCCAGCCAGATCAGGTATTGAACAGAGATCGGCCGGTCAAGCCCCATTTCCTTTCTCACCTCAGCGATTGATTGCGGATCAGCCGATTCACCGAGGCGTACTTCCGCTGGGTCGCCAGGGATCAGCCGAAAGACGAAGAAGACCATGAGCGACGTGAACAGCAGTACTGGCGCTAACTGTGCCACTCGCCGCAGGGCATAGGCCTGCACAAGCACCCTCCATGTCCGGCTGTTACCTGATCAGGCAATGCTAGTATACGCATCTGCCTTGCCGGCGCCGTTCACCTGGTCAGGTCTCAACGAGTTGCGACCGATCAATTACCCCGTGTTGAGGCGCGGTCGCAAGGGAACGGGCAGATGGCGTGACGGAACCGATGGTGAGTATGTGCATGGAGTGGCGATAATGCGTCCGTCTACGGTGAGTGTGCCGCCCGCGGCAACAGACGATCAGTTCGATGTGCCGCCCGCTCCCGTCCGTGCGTCGCATTTCCGGGACATCGTCGGCGTCTTCGCGCCCCTGGCGTTGAGCAGCATCCTCATGATCGCCGCCGAACAGACGATCGTCGTCAGCGGCGTGGCCCGTTTGGCAGAGCCGGAGGTGGCGCTGGCGGGCTACGGTATCGCGCTCAACCTCTCCATCGTCGTGGAAGCGCCGGTGATCATGATGCTGACGACCTCGGTCGCCCTGGTCCGCGACCGCCAGTCGTATCACGCTGTCCGCCGGTTTGCCCTGGCCCTGGGTTTTGGGCTCTTCTTGCTCAACCTGCTCCTGTACTGGGGACCGCTCTACGACTGGATAATTGTGCCGGTGCTGCGTTTGCCGCCGGCGGTGGCGCAGGCGGCGCACATGCCCTTGCGCTGGATGGCTTTGTGGCCGCTGGCCATCTCCTTCCGCAAGTTCAACCAGGGCGTGCTCATCACGGCGCGCCGAGCCCGCGCCATCGGCCTGGGAACGGTGATGCGCATCCTGACTGCCAGCCTGGTGACACTGGTCGGCGTCCGCTGGTTCCGCCCGCCCGGCGCGCTGCTGGCCGGTGTGGCGCTGATCAGCGCAGTGCTCGTAGAGTCCGGCCTGATCGCCTGGTGGTCGCGCGGACCGGCACGCCAGACCGTGCTGGGCATGGAACGGGAGGGGCCGCCGCTCTCGACCGCTGCGCTCTGGGCCTTTCACGCCCCGCTGATCGGCACGGCCGGGCTACGGGTGTTGCTGCAGCCGCTGATCAGCGCGGGGATCACGCGGCTGCCGCTGGCGGCGCTCTCGCTGGCCGCCTGGCCGGTCGCCTACGGCGGCGGCGCGCTGGCGGCGAGTCCGGCCGCCGCCCTGCCCGAGCTGGCGCTGACCTTCCGGCGCAGCCCGATGGAAGTACGGGCGGTCGCTCGTTTCGCTGTAGCGCTGGGCCTGGCCTTGACGGCCGGCCTGCTGGTCACGCTGGTGACGCCGGTCATTCATCTCTACTTTGGCGCGCTGCTCGGTGTACCGGCCGCCGTTGAAGCCGCAGCACGGCGCACCCTCTGGCTGTTGCTGCCCGTCCCCTTGCTGACGGCCCCGCAGGCGCTGTTGCGCGCCTCGCTGGCCGCCGGTCACCGCACGGCGGCGGTGCAGGGGGCGATGGCGGCCAATGTCACGGTGGTTGCCCTGGTGCTGGCTGTTGGCGCCGTGCTTGGCCTGGCGCCTGGCACGACGCTGGCCGCGCTTGGTATGACACTGGCCCTGCTCGTGGAGAACGGCGTACTCTTCTGGGCATTGCGTCGCGGGAGCGTGCTACAGTAGGCGCGAGAGGAGCCCAGCCATGGTGGTGATGCAGTGGATGGTACCCGATCACGGCCCCTGTTGTACGTGAGCGCGTGCTGACTTGACAGGAGCGGTCAAGGTGTGCAGACTGTGTCGTATGGACACAGAGTTGGTGCTGCCGGAGACGTTGCCAGAGGCGCATGCCGTCATCCGCGAGTTGCAGGCGGCGGTGCGAACGCTGCGCGACCGCTTGCGCCGTACTCTGCGGCGCTTGCGCCAGTAAATCCGATGCGGCGCTCATTCCATTGCTCCTTTACTACGTACATTCTATCTTCCAAGGATATAACTCGTCAATTGCGCGACGATGCGCGCCGAGATCAGGTTGATCCGGTTGCGGTGAAATTCTGGAGAACGACGCCAACATCGTTGCGGTGAATGCCAGCGGCGCAACCGGCAAATAGGCGTAGGTCAGCGATCATCAGGCCGGCGGGGCAAAACGCACGCCCATCTTGACGGATTCTTCTGGATGATCCTCGATGCGGCGATAGACCTCGACACAGACATCAAAGGGCACGATCGGCCAGACGACACCCTGCGAGGAGAGCTTGCCACTCGTCAGCCACTTCAGAGCCAGCGACACCACGCGGCGGTGATCCCAGCCGACCACCTCCGGAAAAGGCTGGCTCACCGTGCGTGCCGAGATCAGGTTGATCCGGTTGAAGTGAAACTCTTGCCCAAGGTTGAGGGCCGGCCCGACGTGGGCCACCGAGATCACGCCGATTGTACCGGCATAGCGTGTGCCCCGAATGGCGTGGTGCAGGGCGGCGGCGTTGCTGCTCACCTCCAGCGCCACGTCCACACCGATGCGCTCGGTGAGCTTGCGCAACTCCAGTCCGGCGTCACAGGCCATCGGGTCGAGCGCGACATCGGCACCCATCTGCAAGGCGAGCGCGCGCCGGTGCTCGACCGGATCAATCGCCACCACCAGGTCGGCGCCGGAGAGTCGGCAGTACTGGACGGCAAAGAGCCCGATGGCGCCCAGCCCGAACACCGCAGTGCGGTCGCCGATCCGCACGTGGGCGTCACGCATGGCGAACGCCGCATCCGCCGGGTCCAGGCAAACGGCCGCTTCATCGGAGAGCCCTGCGGGCATACGATCGACGCGCGCGGCAGGAACGACATGCACGTCGCGCAACGGCAGGTGCCCAAAGACGCGGTCGCCGACCTTGTGTGTATCGACATCGGCGCCGACGGCCGTCACCGTGCCGACACACATGTTGCCGAGGGGGACCGGGAACACCGCCGACGAGGCGTCGCGCGGCATGAAGCAGCGCCAGGCTGGATCATAACGGGCCTGGCTGGTGGGAGCGTCGCCGCGATAGATGGGGATCTCCGTGCCGTGCTTGGCGGCGCCAAACTCGCTCTGGACCCGGACATCGCCGGGGCCGAGCGCCGCCTCCGCAAACGTTCGCAACACTGGCTCACGCGGCCCGATGGCCACTAGCTCGCGCGGCATACAGGGTTCCCTTCTCTTTCTCTACACTGCAAAATGGGGGCAGTTCGCCCCAGATTACCTCGCTGCCCGCACCGGCGTCTCGCTGACGACTGTGCATCGAGCGCTGCACGGCAACGGCTACGTGCGTGAGGCCACGCGGCAGAAGGTACTGGAGGCCGCTCTCGCCGTCAACTACCGGCCGAACGCCATCGCCCAGAGCTTGCGCAACCAACGCACCGGCATGCTCGGCCACCTCGTCCACACCATCTACCCCAACCCGTTCTTCGCCTGTGTCGCCCGCGGCGTCGAAGATCGCGCCCGTGAACTCGGCTTCGCCACAGTCACCTGCAACACGCACAGTTCTGTCGAAGCGGAGGCCGATTATGTGGAACTGCTGCTGCGCCAGCGCAGCGACGGCATCATCTTCACCAGCCCGCTGAGCACGGACAACGTGCGGCATGTGCAGCAGAACGCGGTGCCCGTCTGCGTGATCGAGCGCCCGAAAGACCTCCGGGATGCGTAAGGGGTCTCGCCGGGACTCCCCGAGAATACCGGGGTGCGATCCAAGATCAGGTCGTCCCCTACAGGTTGTCTGTTGCCTGCCGTGTTCGCTGCAACACGGTAACCCAGTCCGCCCGTCGTGGCGTGACAGCGAACTCGGTGATGATCATGCGAACAATGTCTTCAGGAACCTGCGGCGGGACAGACAGGGCTGGATGGGAAGCATGTGTCCGCTGTTCACGTTGCCGTCCTTCTCATCTTGCTGAGGTGTTCCATTTTCCTCACGACCATAGTGTGCCGAAAGGCGGCGGCGACGGCATCGGAGCAGGGGATGATTTTGCAAACGCTTCCTCTCCACCTGCGGGTGGATGGAGATGCTGGACTGCGACGGCCAAGGAGACCCGGCCATTTATGACGGTGGCTGCGAGGCGATCTACCGATGCTTGTGTGGGGAGCGCGTGGGTGTGGTGTGGGTTGTTCCTGGCAACCGCGCCGCGTATGGTACAGACTAGGGAGTGTAGCGTAAGGCATCAGCGAAGGATCGCTGACGGTCAGGTGAAGGAGCGTCCGATGGCCGATTTGGACTACGACGTCGTCGTGATCGGCGCGCGCATCGGCGGCTCGACGCTGGCGACGCTGCTTGGCGAGGCGGGCCTCCGCGTGCTGCTCATCGACCGGGCCAGCTTCCCCAGCCCCACCCTCTCCACCCACTATTTCCGTGGTGGCCGCGCCGTCACCGTCCTAAAGCACCTGGGCGTCCTCGATTCCGTGCTGGCGCTCGGCTGCCCGCCGCTGGCCTGCCAGTATGGGTATCAAGATGGCGGTAGCGCGGCCGCAGTCCAGCCGGCACAACAGCCGGGTGAGGTCGAGTACTGCCTCTCGGTGCGCCGCGTGAGCCTCGACCACATCCTCGTGCAACGCGCCGCCAGTGTCGCGGGGGTGGACCTGCTGGAAGGGAGTCGTGCCACCGATCTGTTATGGGCCGACGGGCGCGTCGTCGGGGCTCGCCTGGCGACGCCTAACGGCGAGCAAACCGTGCGCACGCGTTGCGTCGTCGGCGCCGACGGCCGGCGTTCCTTCGTCGCCCGCGCTGTCGATGCGCCCATCCAGGAATCGGAGTGCGGCCATCGGGGCGTCTACTATTGCTATGTTCGCGGCTTTTCCGGGCCGCGCGGCGAGCCGGATGGCCCTGAGTTCTCGCGCATCGGAGACGAGCAAGCGTACGTCTTTCCCAGTGAAGATGGCGTCACCTGCATGGCGCTCTCCCTCAACCTGGCCGACTTCGGCTGGATGCGCCAGCAGCCGGTAGCACGTTTCCGAGAGCGCATCGCCCATCACCTCGGCCTGGCCGACCGCTTCAGCGCAGCCATCTGGGAAGGCCGCCTCCTTGGCTGCGGGCCGGAGACCAACTACGTCCGCCTGCCGTTCGGTCCCGGCTGGGCGCTGGTCGGCGACGCCGGCATGCACCAGGATCCGTGGAGCGGCCAGGGCATCGACAAGGCCACGGTGCATGCGACCTTCCTGGCTCAAGCGCTCCAGGAGTGGCTCGGTGGAGCAGCGTCCGAGCAGGATGCCCTCGGCCGTTACCACCAGCGCCGCGACGAGGATGGGCTCGCCGGCTACCGCATGACCGTCATAAGGTCACGCGACATGCGCCAACAACTCGCCGCCTGACGAGTCGGAGCGGATCTCTGAGGCCGCACCATTTCCGGACCCATGGTTAGCTTGCGGGCGCTTGCTCCACCGCGAACAGTTGCCGTCCTGGTTCTGGGCCAGTTGCCGGCAGCGGGGGATAGGCCAGGAAACGGATGCCGGAGCCGTTGACCAGATCCCGGACCGTGCTGGTCACCAGCACCGACCCCGCCGTTGCCTGGCGGACCATTCGGGCAGTCACTTCCAGAGGGAGACCGGTCAGCGTATCGCCGGTGACATCGCATTCGCCGGCATGCACTCCCGCCCGGACAGCAACTCGGCGGTCCATGAGCGCCTCGCGGATAGCGCCAGCGCAGCGAATAGCGCGCGCCGGCCCGTCGAAGGCAGCGACGAGTTCGCTCCCGGTTCCTGCCAGTTGCCGGCCGCGATAGCGCGCCAGGGCCTGGCGCAACCCGGCATCCTGGGCCAGGGGTTGGCGCTGGTCTCCCTGGCCGGCGGGCTGGTGTGGAACGACCTCCAACCGCAGGATGGTGGCCAATAGACGGTCGGGTGGTTCCTCGCGTGGCGCCTGACCCGCCAGAAACCCCTCAATCTCGCGCAGGATGGCATCGCTGTCGCCCACCCAGGGGAGATGGTCGTCGCCTGGCAACTCCACAAGCTGCGCGCCCGGGATGTGTTCCGCCAGGTAGTGGGCGTTGCCGAGCGCGGCGATACGTTCCCCACGGCGATGCAGCACCAGCGTGGGCACGCGAATGGAAGACAGGATGTCCCGCACGTCCATCTCCCGGTTCATCTGGCTGAGGGCAAGCCAGGCGCCGGGGCTAGCGCCCAGGCGGAGGATAGCGCACCACCAGCGTTCGAACGCTGCGTTGCCGATCATGGTCGGGGCGAAGCGCTGCAACATTGCCAGGCTGTACTCCCGTGTTCCCCAACGGCTGCGGATCTCCTGTTCCCTCTGCACGAGCTCCTCGGCCGTCGGCTTCGCGCTGCGCCAGGGATAATCGGGCGCCCAGTGGTTACGCGCGTAGGCGCCGTAGAGGATCAGCGCCGACGTGCGCTCTGGATAGGTGGCGGCGAAGAGGATGCTCATCGGGCCGCCCTCGGACCAGCCGAGCAGCGCAGCCCGCTGCGAGCCGACGGCATCCAGGACCGCGCGCATGTCGTCGATGCGCTCCTCCAGCGTCGGGATGCCGTCGCCGGTGCGGTCCGACATGCCGGTGCCGCGCTTGTCAAACAGCACGAGCCGGGAGAATGCTGCCAGCCCGCGCAGATACCGGGCAGCGCCGGGCTCCTCCCACATGTACTCCAGATGTGAAAGCGCTCCGGGTACGGCGAGCAAATCGTGCGGGCCGTTGCCGGTCACCTGGTAGGCAATGCTCAGGTGGCCGTTGCTGGCGTAGTGGATATCAAGCAGCGGTGACTGCGTCGGCGTGGGTCCTGGTTCGTCGCCTGGAGGCTGCGCCAACCCGGGTCTTGCCGCCGCCCGAAACCGCGTGGCATCCGCCGGAGTGAGCGCCAATGCTCCAATCAGGAGATCGACAGTGGCCCACTGCGGCGCGCGTTTGACACCCCGCTCCAGGTCGCTGATCGCTCGGCTGCTGAGCTGGGCCCGCGCCGCCAACTCTTCCTGCGTCAACCCCGCCACCTGGCGGTGCCGCCGAAGCAGTTCAGCGAAAGTCTCAGGAGGATCGGGGAGCATGGCGACCATCCGTGGTGCAGTGCCAGGCAGGTGCAATTTCCGCTCGGGCATCTGGGGGTGATCATAGCACGGGGATTCGGAAGCTGCAGATGGCACGCGCACCCGAGAGTGCGTCGCAAAGTATTGCCCAGCAAGCGAACGCCGTGAGTGCCCAAGAGTACAGGGCCGCGATTGCGATCGGCGGCCAAGCGACGAGGGCGACTGCGGTCGCATTGTACGGGAGCGCCAGAGGTAGCAGGCGACCGCAGTCGCGGCACTGTAACTCGCGGCGCGTCGGAACGCTCGCTTGCTGCGCAAAACGTTGCGGCGCACTCATCACGCACGAGGCACTGGAGGACCAACGAACATCGCGCTATATTCCGCGCCATGCTGCGGGTAATGATCGAAACGGGGCGTCTGCGGGCGTTCGCCAGTGCCCTAGACTGGCCGGGCCAGAGGCGTCCGACCTTGCGACCGTAGCGGCTAGAGCGCGTGCTGCTCGAGCCATTCCAGGGTGACTTCCAGGCCGAAGCCGGGCGCCTCGGTCGGCCGCACGAAGCCGCCGCGAATCGGGACAATGCCCGGCAGCGTGATCATTTCCTCGAGGGGCACGCCGGGCGGCGCCACACCCTCGGAGCGCTCGCCCCAGGGAATCACGGGCATTGCGTAGGCGAGATGCTGGCCCCACGGGTAGTTCATCCCGGCGTGGGTGATGACGTGCTGCCCGTGCGCTTCGGCCAGGTGGCAGATGCGCACGGCGGCGGTGAGCCCGCCCACTCAGGCCACATCCGGCTGGTGAATGTCCACCAGACCCCGACTGGCGGCTGTGGCGAAGGGAGCGATGCCGTACCAGTGCTCACCGGCCGCCAGGGTGGCGCCGGGAGCGCGCTGGCGCAAGCGGGCATAGCCGTCGAGGTCGTCCGGCAGGAAAAGGTCCTCCAGCCACTTCAGGCGGTAGGGGCGCAGCGCTTCCGCCAGACGCCCCGCGTATTCCAGGTCGAGCGACATCCAGCCGTCCACCATCAGTTCCACGTCGTCGCCGACCTGCTCGCGAGCCCGGGCGACGAGCGCCTCACTACGTCGCAGCCCGGCCAGGCCCGCGTCGGGCCCCTCACGGAGGAAGACCTTCACCGCACCAAAGCCCAGTTCCAAAAACCAGGCGAGGCTCTCCTCGGCGCCGTAGGAGAGGTCGGTGTTGCTGGCATAGCAGAAGATGCGCTCCTTCTGGGGACCGCCCAGCAGTTCGTAGACGGGCCGTCCCAGCAGCTTGCCTTTCAAGTCCCACAGAGCGAGGTCAACGGCGCTGATCGCGTAGCTCGCCAGGCCCCCCGTGCCGTAGGAAGCGCTGATCCGCTGCATGATGTCCCAGAGCTTCTCGGTGGCCAGGCAGTTCTGGCCCACCAGCGCTGGGGCGAAGTGGTCGCTGATCAGCCGCTCCACCGGCCCGGCGTGCAAGGTGACGCCGAGTCCCCATGTGCCATCGGCGGCGGTGACGACGCAGGCGCAGCGCCGCCAGGGCGCCGTCCAGCGCGCGCGTGGCAGCTCGGGGTAGCGTGCCATTGGCGACACAAAGCCGTCGCTTGCCCGCCGCGGCGTGCGCGGCGCCGTCCGGGGCTGGGGCGTGACGTCAATCGTCACCGCCCGGATGGAGTCAATCAGCATTGCCACGTCTCCTGTTCCTCTCCGCTGGGATCCACATGGCACGAAAACCGATCTGACGAGCTGGTCTCGCTTCGACCTGCGCGTTCATCGCCTCGGTAGACCAGCCACTCATCTTCCAGCCCAAAGCCGTAGCTGTCGAGGATATCCGCCAGGCTGGCTATCCATCGGCGGGTGGCCCTGCAAGTCCCAGGAAAACCAGGATCGCGCGGTTCAAGCGGACCATGTCGTCATCATCAAGGCGTCCGGCCCGTGTACCGACTTTTGACTTTGGCACAGTGGTGATCTTGTCCACCATCAACCGACTCGGCGCCCGCAAGCCGTTGCGCTCGTTCGGTTCGATGGCCAAACGAAACAGCGGCGCGTCAGTCGGGTCCGTAGTAAAGGCGCAAACGGTAATGGAGTCCGTCGCATCGAAGCGATCATCCTGTAAGATCACCACTGGCCGGGGCTTTCCTGCATAGTCCTTGCCGCCGGCAACGGTCCAAATATCGGCGCGCCTCACGCGTCATCCCAAATCGACACTGCATCAATGAAGGCTTGATCCTCCTGGGCATGCGGGCTGCTTGCGACCACAGTGGATTGATGATGCGCTTCGGCCGTGAAGGCGGGCGACCGAACATCGGGCACCCAGATCTGGATCGGACGTAGTCCCTGACTGCGCAACCGCTCTCGATAAGCCCGGACCTTTTCTCGCGACGGCTTGGGGCGCACCGGCATAGCCATTTGTTCCTCCCTCTGCAGTTACCGGTAACCTACCATGGAGAGCGGTCCAAGCGCCCACGGGAAGGCCAGCGTGTCCTAGGGCTGGCTGCCAGAGCAACGTCTAGGGCACCGGTCCACCGTTGGCGGCTGCTGGATCACTGTCAATGAAGAGCTCGACTGTGAGCGAATTACGATGCATGTTAGCGAAGTGAGTCTGACGGAGCACAACCGATGCCAACGATGACGGGAGGAACCGTAGTGGGCCACGAACAACCCGCGATCATGTGGTGGGTCAGCAATCACGGTTGGATCGAGGTGGGCTACGACGACTGCAATCGCTCGTTCGTGCGGGCGCTGGACCCGGGCGGCATGGTCTGGGAAGGCGAGTATCGCTACGCCTCCCTGGACGACGCGCTGGCGGCACTGGAAACCGCGCTCGCGGCCTTCATCCGCGAGCAGTTCAAGATCACACCGACGGAGAGGAAAGAAGATGCCGAACGTGCCGGAGAATAGCGAACGCGAGGAGCGCATCGCGATGGAGATCATCGTTGACGCCTACGGCCCTGAGGAACAAGCGCTCGGTTGGTATACCTACCTGGAGGAGCATCTGACCTTTCCCTTCCTGACCAAATGTGTCGCCGCGCGGGCCATCTCCCCGCTCCAGGTGGGTGATGAGGTGGAAGTCGTTGGCATGGCCCCCCAGGAAGAGTGTGCCCACGAGATGTTCATCGAGACGCCCTGGGGGCACAGGCGCACCCTGGCCGTCCCGCTCTCCCAACTCCACGTTACCCACGCCGATGAGGAGACCCGGCAAGCCGTCGAGGACTGGCACTATTGGGTCAATCGCGGCAACGAACTGTAGTGGCAGCCGAAGGTGTCAAATTACGGCCGGATTTCGGGCTGAGCGACGCCACTGCCCCCACCATCGCCGCGATCTGCCGCAGGCTGGACGGCTTGCCGCTCGCCCTGGAACTTGCAGCAGCGCGCGTCCGGCTGCTGTCCCCCAATGCGCTGCTGGCCCGGCTCGACCGCAGCCTGGCGCTGTTGACCGGTGGAGCACGCGATCTGCCGGAGCGGCAGCGCACGCTTCACGCCGCCATCGCCTGGAGCTACGACCTGCTGGAGCCGGCCGAGCAGGCCCTGTTTCGCCGGCTGGGCGTGTTCGCCGGCGGCTGCACCCTGGCGGCGGCCGAGGCGGTGGGAGCGCCGGAGGAGCTGGGGCTGGACGCGCTGGACGGCCTGGAGTCGCTGCTGGCCAAGAGTCTGCTGCTGCCGGCGGAGGAGGGGCGCGTCGGCATGCTGGTGACCATCCAGGAGTTCGCCCAGGAGCAACTCGTCGCCGCCGGGGAGGCGGCGGAGACCGGCCGCCGCCACGCGGACTACTTCCTTGCCGCGAGTGAGCCATGCTGGACGATCCGGGAGCGATTCAGCTGGAACGTTCGAGCGCCTGGGTTCTCCGAGTCCCTCGCCACGCTGGCGCTCGACGCGGAGAATCTGTGGGCAGCGGCTCGCTGGCTGCTCCAGAGCAACCGAGCTGAAGAGGGGCTACGCCTGTGCTATCTTGCCGGGATTGTACGGTTGCAGCAGCGGCGGCTCACCGAGGTAGCCACTGCACTGGTTGCGCTGCTGGCCCTGGACGTCGCAGCCCAGCCGACCATGAGCCGTGCCTACGCCTTTGACCTTGCCTGGAACACGGCCTATCACCACGGCGATCTGCTGGCCGCACGCGCCTTAGCGGAAGGGCTGCTCGCCATCGCGCGCCGGCTGGGCAGCCGGCCGGCGATTGCCTGGGCCGCGACGTGGCTCGGCATCACCTTGCGCGAGTTGGGCGACTTCACCGGGGCGCTGGCAGCGTCAACGGAGTGCCGGACGCTGTGGCAGGATCTCGGATATCTGGACATGGCCGCGGATGAACTGACCCGCGAGGGCGAGGTATACCAGGCGCAAGGTGATCTAGAGCGGGCGCGTGCCGCTTACGAGCAGAGCGCTCGGGAAAATACGGCGGCGGTGGGAGCGCATGGGGGCCTCCGCTATTACCACCATATCGGCAGCGTTTCCCTAGAGCAGGGGGATCTCGCCGCCGCCCGCGCCACCTTCGCTGGCTATGTTGAGATAGCAGACGACGCCCCTATGTACTCGGTCCTCTCTGCCCTCGCCGACGTCGCGGAGTTGGCGGTTGCCGAAGGGCGGCCGGTGCTCGCGCTACGACTGGCGGGTGCGCTGGCGGAATTGAGTAGCACTTCGGGGTATACCTTGCAGCCCACCGAGCGCCGTGCCTTGGAGCGCTGGCTCGCAACCGCCCGCCAGGCCCTGACGTTGGAGGAAGCCGCGGCGGCCTGGCAAGCGGGGCAGAAGCTGACGCCGAAGGAGGCGCTGGCCGAGGCCCTGCCCAAAGACTCCGGCGCGGCTCGCGACGGCCGCGGGGATGGACCTTGAGCCGGCCGCTTGGCCATCGGTGCTCCGCGGGGCGGAGGCAGGATGGCGGGGGTGGACACGGGCACAGTTGCTCTGGCGGTTCACGGCATCCTGAGGGTCAGTGTTCAACAGGCGATGACACGTGTGCATCCTTGCCCGGCAAAACAGCGTGTTGTATGATGGGGCAATGAGGCCGGAAAGATGATCGTTTGAAAGCGATCATGGTCATGTTCGACAGCCTGAACCGCCGCTATCTGCCGCCGTACGGCTGTGCCTGGACCAACTGTCCCAACTTTGCTCGCCTGGCAGAGCGCACCGTCACCTTTGACAACTCCTATATCGCCAGCATGCCCTGCATGCCGGCGCGGCGCGACCTGCTGACTGGGCGCTATAACTTTCTGCACCGGAGTTGGGGGCCGCTGGAGCCGTTCGACGATGCCCTGACGCGGATCTGACAGCACGGCGGCGCGCCCATTTGTCGCGCCGCGAGAAAAGGAGAGCGACCACAATGACACGCACGATAGCAGGCACGATAACCCGGCGCACGTTCCTTTCTGCGGTGACCGCCAGCGGTGTGGCGCTCCTTGCCGCCTGTGGCGGAGGCAGCACGGCGACAACCACAGGAAGCAACGCGACCGCCAGCAGTGGCAGCGCCACCGGCGCCGGGAGCGCCAGCGTGGCATCCACCAGCGCCGCCACGGCTCTTGCCACGAGCAGTACACCAGCGAGCGCGGCAGCCATCGGCACGACGAGCAGCGCCTCGACAGCGGTCAGTGCCGCACCAGTCGCGCCCTCTGCCGTCAAAGGCTCCATTCAGTTCCTCAACATTGGTGGTCAGTCCGCCACCTATAGCGACTTCACCAAGACCGTCATCCCCAGTTTCACGACGGCCTATCCGGGTGTTCAGGTGCAGATGCTCACCAGCGATTGGGGACCCTCCTTCCAGAAGATCAGCACCGCCATCGCTGGTGGGACGGCGCCGGATGTCTTCGTCATGGGCGGCATCTGGACGGGCCCCCTGGCCTCTAAAGGCGCGATGCTTGCCCTCGACAGCTACGTGGCAAAGTGGTCGTCGAAGAGCGACATTCCCGACAACGTCTGGGCAGACAGCATGTACCAGGGGAAGACCTACGCGGTGCCGGCGCAGCTCGACACGCGCACCGTCGTCTACCGCAAGGACCAGTACGACGCAGCATCCCTCCAGCCGCCGTCCACCTGGGACGAGCTCAAGGCCGATGCCGCGAAACTCGCCCAGAAGCAGGGCAGTACCGTCAGCCGTGAGGGGATGGACCTGAGCATCGACAGCAGCGTCGGCGCGCAGCAAACGTTCATCAACCTCCTCTACCAGGCGGGCGGCAACTACTTTTCCGCCGATGGCAAAACAGCCACCTTTGAAACCGACGCCGGACGTGCGGCGCTGACGTACATGGTGGGCCTCATCAAAGATGGCTCTTCCAGCACGGCCTTTCAGAACCCGCCGAACGGCCCTGGCTTCCTCACCCTGGGCAGTACGGCAACCGCCTTTGGTGGCATCACCGGCATCGCTAACGCCAAGCAGTATGCCCCCGCCGAGGCCAAGAACATCGCCTTGAGCATGCCCCTGCGCATGGACGCCAACCACCCGCCGAAGACGCTCATCTTCATCAACAAGCTCGGCATCTACCAGGGGACCAAGGCGCCGGACGCCGCCTGGGGCTTCCTGAGCACCGTGATGGAGCCTGCCAACCTCACGCTCTGGCTCACGACGGTGGGCAACCTGCCGTCGCGGACCTCCGTTTCCCAGAATGCCCCGTTCGTGAAAGACGATCCGAACGCCCAGATTCTGCAGAAGACCATCCAATACGCCAGGCCGCAGGCCCAGAGTCGCATCATGTTCGATGCAGTGCAGATACTCAACAAGGCGGTGCTCAACGCGCTGTACCTGCGCGCCACTGTGGACGACACCCTGAAGACCATCGATGCTCAACTTAACCAATCCCTCAACAGCTAGGGTCGCGCAGCAGTCGCTGCCCCGCAAGCGGACGAAGGCGTCCCCGGCGGTGCGGCGGGCAGGACGGGCGGGGTTCCTGATGGTCCTGCCCGCCCTGCTCCTGCTCCTGCTGCTCAGCGTCCTGCCCATCTTGCTGGCGTTCTGGCTCAGCTTCACGAACTACGATCTGATCCGCTTCCCGCGCTTCATCGGCCTCACCAACTATCGGCAACTCACCGCCGATAGCGCCTTTGGCAATGCAGTGCTGCGCACCCTCAGCTTCGCGGTCATGATCGTGCCGGTTGGCACCGTGCTGTCGGTGCTGGCGGCGGTGCTGCTCAATAGCGGCCTGCGGGTGATCGGCGTCTTTCGCCTCATCGTCTTCTTGCCGCAAGCGATCTCCTGGGTGGCGGCGGCGCTGATCTGGACCTGGCTCTATAACCCGATATACGGCCTCTTCAATCATCTCCTCGGCTACGTCCATCTGGGGCCGTTCGCCTGGCTGACCGACTTCAACCTCGCGCTCCCCGCCATTGTCGTGATGAGCATCTGGCGTGACCTTGGCTATTTCGGCATCATCCTGCTCGCTGCGCTGCAAGGCATCCCCAAGGACCTGTACGAGGCGGCGGCCTTGGACGGCGCCAACCCGGTGGCCGCCTTTCGCTATGTGACGGTGCCGTTGCTGGGCCCAGCGCTATTCTTTGTCATCGTGACCTGGACGGTTGGCTCCATGCAGATGTTTACGCAGGCCTTTGTGCTGACCAACGGCGGGCCGGTCG
The DNA here is from genome assembly GCA_002404055.1 of Chloroflexi bacterium UBA4733. The sequence continues at coordinate 13,878 of DHIZ01000372.1, read as the reverse complement.
ACGCGACCACGACGGTGGTCTTTAATATCTATCTGACGGCCTTCCAGTTGCTGAAGATGGGCTACGCCAGCGCGCAGGCCTTCGTGCTGTTCCTGGGGATCGTGCTGCTCACCCTGCTCAACCGCCGACTCTTCCGCGACCAGTCCTACGACGCATGAATACTGCACGCGCGTTGCCGGCCGCTCCGCGCCGCCCCTTTCCGGTGGCGGAAGTCGTGCGCTGGTTTTTCCTGGTCCTGATCGTGGTCACGATGCTCTTGCCGGTCTGCTGGATGCTGCTGACGTCGATCAAGCCACTGACAGAGATCTTCACGAAACCCTATGAACTCTGGCCGGCTCGTGTTGCCTTGACGAACTATCCGGATGCCTGGCGTGCTGCGCCGTTTGCCCGCTACTTCTTGAACAGCGCCATCGTCTCGGTGCTGGCGACCATCATCCAGGTGTTCCTCTGCTCCCTGGCCGGCTATGCCTTTGCTCGTGTCCCGTTCACCTTGCGCTCTGCCTGCTTTGCGCTGGTCCTCGGCACCTTTATGGTGCCGACGCAGGTCACCATCGTCCCGCTCTTTATCGCGCTCAAGTATGTGCCGTTGACCGGTGGCAACAGCATCAGCGGCGCCGGGGGCTTTGGGCTGCTGGACAGCTATGCTGGCCTGATCGCCCCCCACCTCATCAGCGCCTTCGGGATATTCCTCATGCGCCAGTTCTATGTCACGCTTCCATCCGAGTTGGGTGACGCTGCGCGTATCGACGGCGCTTCCGAGTTCGGCATCTTCTGGCGCGTCTTCTTGCCGCTCACCGGGCCGGCGCTGGCCGTCCTGGCTGTCTTTGTCTTCCAAGACACCTGGAACGACTTCCTCTGGCCGCTGGTGATCGTAAAGAGCGATCAGATGAAAACGCTCCAACTCGCGCTGTCGGTGTTCCAGCAGGAGAACACCACGCAATGGACGCTGCTGATGGCCGCCACGACCTTCGTCACAGCGCCGGTCGTGCTGCTGTTCGTCTTTGCCCAGCGCTGGCTGCGCCAGGGCTTCGCCGCCTCCGGCATCAAAGGCTGAAATCGCCGCCTGCCTGCGTATGCACAGTGCGGGATGCGACCCGATTCGTGGCTTGAGGGGCGTGACGACTGGCTTCCCTACCAGGACGGCCGGATCAGTATGGATATGCCGACGCCAGTCCATCGTCTTCGCCTCCACCTTCGCCCTGACATTCTACCAATGCTACACTTCAGCCGCAGGGTCGCAATGTATATTTCGTCGCGGCGTGCATTTAGGACTGGGAGCGCCTTACATGCCAGATGCCGTACCCGAGGTACACCATTTACATCGCACCCATCACGTGAGCGAGCCGCGCTGGCCCGCTTCGCTGGCGGTGTTGGTGGCGATTGGCTTGTATGTCACACTGCCGGACCGCTTGACGCTTGGCCCCAACTGGGTCTTCCCGCTCCTGGCGATCCTGCTCCTGGCCCCCTTGTCCTTCGTCGCCCCCCATCGTCACGGTCAGGAGCCGTCATGGCAGCGCGCCATTGCCATCGGGCTGATTGCGCTCATCAACGCCGCCAACGTCGGCTCGCTGGTCCTGCTCATCTACGCCTTGCTGCACGGCACCAAGGCCGAAGGACCGCAACTGCTCGTTGCCGCCATTGAATTGTGGCTAACCAATGTCATCGTCTTCGCGCTCTGGTATTGGGAAATGGACAGGGGCGGCCCCGGCGCCCGTCTGCGGTCATCGGACGGGTCGGACGGGGACGACGATCCTTCCTTCCTTTTCCCCCAGATGCAAAACCCGGCGCTGGGAACGACTACCAAGACCGGCGTCTGGCGGCCCGGCTTCGTCGATTACCTGTACGTTGCCTTCACCAACGCCACAGCCTTCAGCCCCACCGACACCATGCCGCTGACACCCTGGGCGAAGATGCTCATGCTGGTCCAGTCTCTGGCCTCGCTGCTCATCGTCGCCCTGGTGGCGGCGCGCGCTGTCAATATCCTGTCCTGAGGCGGGCCTGCGCGGCGTTCCGCCACCCTGCTACACTATGCCGGCGCGACATCACTCGGACGCTATGGTTAGGAGCCGCACTTGGCACAGACACTGACACTGACACAGGAGCGCGTGGCGCCGGTAGCGCCACATCTGGAAGACGCCGCCGTCCTGGAACAGCTCGTCAAACTCGTCCGGGAGACCTATCTGCTCTGGGATGAAGACTGGGTCGGCTTCTCCTGGCGCGCCTACACCCATGACCATGTGCGGCGGGTGCGCAACCTCGCCCTGCACCTGTGCCTGGAGGAAGGCGGCGACACCCGCCCGCTAGACCCGGGGGCCACCCTGCACGACATCACCAAGTCCTACGATGGCGACATCATCATGAAGGACGGCAAGCGCGTCATTGATGAAAAGGGCCTCTGGCACAATGCGTACCTGCCGCCGGCTCGCCGCAACCATGTCACCGATCTGTACGACCAGTTGGGGCTGCGTGGCCAGATCCACAACCTCTCCGGCGCCCGGATCGCCGATGCCCTGCTGGCGGAGTATGGCTACCCCCAGGCCCTGCGCGATCACGTCCAGGAGATCATCATCACCCACCTGACCATCAGTGAGCATTCCAGCCTGGAGGGTCGCTGCCTCTACGACGCCGACACGATCGACGCCAACATTGGCTACCCGGCCTTCTATCGCAACATCCAGATCAGCATGCACAACCTGGAACGCCAGTACGCCGCCCGCGGCGCGTCGCTGGACGACTTTCTGGCCACGTCGTTGCAGGAGTATCTGGAGCCGTATGTCCGCGAGAAGCTGCCGGCCTGGGTGGAAGGCAAGCGCCGCGACTTCGTCCCCAAGATGACGACGGCCAGCGGCAAGCGACGAGCAGAGGCCCGCCTGGACCGCCTGGACGTCGAAATGGTCAGCATGGGGCGGGAACTGGACACGCTGGCGGCGGCGCTGGAGGCCGGGCGGCTGGCGCCAGCCGTCTACTTCATGCGCAATCGCCGCAACCCCTCCGTCGCCGCCGACCTGGCAATGCTGATGGAGCGCTGGCCGGCGGAAGAGGCTGCGGCCGCCCAGTTCCTGGCGACACTGCACCGGGAGAGCGCTGGCGTCTGGTAGGTAGCCGGCGAACACGGGGGGAGCAACACTATGGCAGCGCGCCTGCGTATTGGCATGATCGGTTGCGGCGAGATCGCCGTGCAGACGGCGCGCGGTATCGCGGCGTCGACCCTGGGACAGCACGTGATGGTGATGGACACCGATGCACACGTCGCCGGCGACCTGGGGGCAACCTACGGCGTGCCACACACGACGAAAGTAGAGGACTTGCTGGCGAACCCGCAGGTTGACGCGGTCTATATCGCCGTGCCGCATTTCTTGCACGCTCCGCTGGCGATTCAGGCGGCCCAGGCCGGCAAGCACGTACTGGTGGAGAAGCCGATCGCCACCACGCTGGCCGAGGCGGACGCCATGATCGCTGCGGCGCGCGAGGCGCGTGTCACCATCTCGGTCGCCTATCTGGCGCAAGTCGATCCGGTTGCCCAGGCGATGCGCCGCCTGGTCACGGCGGGGGCTATCGGCAAGGTCGTCGGCACGCGCATCGTCTATCGCGGCGACAAGCCGGAGAGCTACTGGCACGGCGGCTATTCCGGCCGGATCAAGACCGACTGGCGCACTTCCAAAGCCAAATCCGGCGGCGGCGTGCTGATCATGAACACCATCCACGACCTCAATACGCTGCGCTTCATCACCGGATTGGAAGTGGTGCGCGTCTCCGCCGAGTATGAGACCTTCACCACGCCCGTCGAGGTGGAGGATTATGTCGCGGCGATCTACCGCTACGCCAACGGCGCCATCGGCACGCTGGAGGCCGGCTCCGCCATTCGCGGTCGGGATCCCCTGCGCGAAGTGAATCGCATCTACGGCGACGGCGGCCAGCTCCTCTTCGGCAAACCGGCGCGCATCTTCGTCAGCAGCGCTCACGAGGGCCTGAAAGCCGGGGAGTGGCAAGATCTGCCGGTGGCGGCGGACAACAGCGGCGGCGACCGTGCCGCGATGATCGACGGCTTCGCCGGCGCCGTGCTGAACGGTCGCCCACCGCTGGTTCACGCCGAGGACGGACGGGCGGCGTTGCAGATTGCCCTGGCCGCCTACCAGTCGGGCCAGGAGCACCAGACGATCACGCTCGGGCCGGTGGCCCAGCCCGCCGGTTAGCCGGGGGTGGCCGCATCAGGCTTCTTGCGCTTCCGGCAGCACGCGCAAATCTTGCAGGATGGCGTCGTGCGCGGCGCGCAGGCGTGCCAGGCGGGCCTCGGCCTGGGTCAGTTCCTCGCGCAGGCTCTCTGAATAGTCGAAATACTCTTCCGTCAGGGCCCGCGAGGCATCAACGTTGGCGCGAATGCGGCTGTGTAACTCCTCCCGCAGGAGCGTCGCAGCCTCTTGCGCCGCCAGCAGTTCCTGCCAGGCTTCGCGGCGGCGTGCTCGCGCCTCGCGGCGGCGCTGCAACAGGTCGACAGCCTCGGCATCGCCGGCCAGAGCGCGTCGCCGTACCTCCCAGCTCTTCCGGCCGATGCGCGCATAGAAATCGTCACCGTGCCGCCGCCGCGTCTCCAGAGCGCGTTCGGAACTGCCGTCTCTACTTTCAGAATTCACGGGTATTCCCCATCCAGCCCGCCGCTGCCACGCCCCGCGTAGCCACAGTCCATTCATTGCTGATCCTAGTCTAGCGCGCACCGGGCGATCCTGCACGCGCGGCGCGCCACGTCGTACCATGGGTAACGAACACGATGACCGAACGCACACGAGAGACAGGGCGACAATGGCCGAAGGCTTTCCACTGAGCGACACGATCTCCTTTGAGACCCGGGCAGGCTGGTATGACGTACTCATCACCACGGCCGCAATCCCCGCCAGCCTGAGCGACGACGGCAAGGCCTCCTTCCGCACTGTGGTGGACCTGCACGCTCCCAACACGGAAGAGGGCACGGCGACGCTGCTACAGGGCCTCGTGCATGACTACGAAACAGCCGCCGATGCCATTGCCGGCCACGCCGATGTGCTGCGCCAGGTAGAAGAACGCCAGACGCCCCTGCCGATCCCCGACCAGATCACCGACGAACGCAAGCTGCGCGGGTAGTGGCCCTGGGCGGGAGGGGGCCTCCTATGGGCACTACCCCAGAACCTTCTGCACCTCCAGGCGGATTGAGTCGAACTCACGAAAATCGACCGCGGGCAGGGTCGGCAGGAGGGTCTCGTACACGTCGTCACCAAACTGGCGGAGGCCGGCATAGCGGGGATCGTCCGGGTAGACGGCGCCACGCCGTCGTGCTGAGGCGAGGCAGGCGAGGGATCGGGGAGCCAGCCGCTGCAGGGTGGCATAGGGGACGGACCGGCCCGGCGTGCGGTGAGCAGCCAGCCGTACCGCCGCTAGCTCGTTCGGATGGCTCAAGAGCGCAGCCCCCAGCAGGTTTTGGGTGACACCGTCATCTTGCGTCCAATCAATGACATCGTCGGCAAACTGGGCTATCAGCCCGAAGACTTCGGCAGCCTGCTCGCTGGAGGCGGCGAGGTCGGCCGGCAGACCGACCAACACGCTCCAGAGGTGAGCGGCAAAACGCAGCAGCAGGCCGGAGGTCGCCGCGCGGGCGCGCACGACCACGTCGAGTGGCGCACGCAGTCCGGTAGCAACATCCAGAGCAAGGTGGCTCTGCAGCGCCTGCGCCTCAAAGGCCGCCAGATCATCAATGAGCGCTGCAACCTGCGGTCGCCCTTGCGCCAGCCCCCGCAAGCAGGCCACGAGTTGCTCGCGCAACCGGCCAGTCTCGCCACTGAGAAAGGCCTCCTTATGCAGTGGTTGGCGGCGCGCCTGGGGAGTGTCGAGCAGATCGTCATAGGCGTCAACCAGCGCAGCCAGGTGGCAATAGACCTCGACGAGGCCGGCCTCGATCGCCCGTTGCCGGCTGACGCCGACGGCCTCGCTGTACAGCCCCAGCAGGATCGTGAAGTCCAGTTTCATCAGCCCGCGCAGCCACGGCGCCTCGTGCAGAATCGCCCGATAGTCCGCCACAGCCTGGGCGGCCCGGCGGCGGAGACGGCGCATACCTGGCGACGGTTCCAGCAAGATGCGCCAGCAGAAGTGTAGTTGTGTACTGGCGGACGTGAGCCCGAGCAGTCGAAAGGCGGCAGCAATCGCCGCTTCCGGCAAGGCGACGCCAGTGAGGCGCCGCACCAGCGGCATGGCGAGCCGGCTGACAGGGCTGCTCAGGCGCAAGCGCCCAGAGCCGATCGTCGCAGCGCGCTCCCTCATGCCTACCTTTCCTCGCCACTGGCGCCAAAACGAAGCGCGCACCGCCTGATGGCACGAAGCATGAGCGCAGCGTGCAGGCGGCCCACGGGAGAACGAGCGCTATGAAACGTGGCGCTCGCGCCGACATCCACGAGCCAGCACGCACCTGTCCCATCAATCAGGACGTTGTCGGTCCGCAACGGCCGGTACAACTCCCAGGGCAGGTAGACCCGCCCGCCAATATCGGGCAACCAGCCGATCTTTGTCCAGCCCTGCGCCACGGCGTGCCAGAACTGCACGAGGGAATGCAGCACCACTGGATCAGCAAGCTGGACAGCGCTGAGCCGCCGCAACGGGGTGGCGTCCGCCAGGTACGGCTGGAGGAGCTTTTGTCCGCTGCTCCCGACCACCGCGCGGATGGGCGGCACGGGAAGATAGTCTCCAAAGCGCTCAGCGCCGCTGAGGAGCCGCCAGAGCAACCAGGCGCCCAGGGGCCGTGGGCACCAGGGCTGCGACGACCGCACGACATCAGCGCCGCAACGTACCGTCTTCAGCCAGAGACCGCGTGCCAGAACCCGCGCCTTCGGCTCCCCTCGATCAAAGGAGCGGTCGCCGAAGAGGTGACCGGGCTGGTCGCCCATTGCCGCCTCCCTCGCCGCTCGCACGTTCCCATGCTACCGTCTCACGACGGATGCCCTGGGCTGCAAGAGCAAGCAGGATGCCGACAGACAAAGGGCAGCGACTGCCCTTTCTCAGCCGTATTGCGCTTAGCTCACCACCGCCAGGCCATTCGGGTTGGCCTCCCAGGAGAAGCGCTGGGTGTTGAGGCGTTCCTGCAGGCCGTTTGGACCGTTGATCCAACTCCGGTAACCATCGGTGAAGGCCGTCCAGTTGTCAGCCTTACGCCACACCAGCATACCGCCCGTCGTGGTGAGTTGCAGGGCGTCGCCGTTCTGCGGGTTGTGACTCTCGTTGTCGCTGCACCCGCCAACCTGTTGGGGCAGGGCGTTGGCTACCGTGGCGAAGCCCAGCACGAACCGGCAACCCGCGGGGGAATTCAGGCCAAAGGTAGCCGCACCACTGTTCGTCGGCACGGCGCCCGCGCCACCGGAAAACTCCTGGACGTATACCATCACGTTGTCCGAGGTACTCAGTGTCTGACCGCCGATGCTCCCGGCGAAGCAGCAGACAACGCCGACGCCTGCATACTGCTGGTTGGGATCAAGGATATTTGCTCGGTGATCGGCGCTGTTCATCCAGGTTGTATTGGTTTGCGCGGCGGCATCGCCGGACCCATAGTTGTTGATTGCCAGGTTCTCGGCCAGTGTTGTACCACCGACGCTGAGGTTGATGCCAACCTGGGCGTCCCGAGGTACGAAGTCATAGCCGGACTGGCCGCAGCGGACGTCGCTCTCGCCGCCGGTGCAGTGGGAAAAGAAGCCTTTGGCGATCAGATATTCCGCCCGCGCTTCCGCCACCGCCGTCAGCCGCGGATCCAGCGTGAGTGCCGGCAGACCCGCTGCCGCGCGATCCTGGTTGACGGCGGTCATAATCTGCTGCTCCACACCATTACTGATGCTCGCGGCCGCGGCGGGTCGCGGCGCGCTAAGACCCAAAGACAAGAGCACGGCGATGACAAAGAAGCCTTTCAGCAAGACTAGCTGCATTCGCATGGGTGATACCCTCTCCAGAACTAGACTGCTCATACAAGTGATGTGAACAGCTTATGTGCTACGGAGAGGATAAAAGAAATGGACAACCCGAATGGGCTAGCCATACCTCGATTGTCACACTATTTGCAATAAACCCCAACATCGTAAGGTCCCTGGCCCGAAAGTACCAATACTACGGCAGCTACCGGCTGAGTCACCTCTACAGGGGGTTCCCTTTCTTCAGTCCCACACGAGACGCCGTAGCCCGAGAACGACGCGGTTGGCATGCCATCTCAGGGCGACAAGAGCAGCACAGCAGGCAACCCCAGTTGGCGCAACGCTCCGCTACCGGTTGTGGACGCTCCGCTCTTGAGCGAACCAATAGCCCGACTGGCGGAAAGTTGACAATTGGCGCTGTGTTGTGCGCATCATGATAGTGAACGTGTCACTTGGAACACGCTTGACGCTGGCTGCCGCTATGTTGCCGAGGAGTCCATGAGCGCCGTACACGGTTCCCCTGAACTGCCGGGTCGAGATGCGCAGGTTGAACGCCTCAAAACGCTCATCGCCATCTCGCAAGCACTGAGCGCGCAAACGGACCTGGATGTCGTGCTGCAACTGCTCACGGTGGAGGCGGCCCGGCTGGCGCGGGCCGAGCGCGCCACGCTCTACCTTGTGGACCCGGAAACGGACGAGGTAGTTGCTCACGCCGTGGCCGGCGCACCGTTCACCTTGCGGCTTTCCCTGGACTCCCCAGGTCTCGTCACGCACGCTGCCCGCACCGGCGAGATAGTGAACGTGCCCGATGCCTATGCTGATCCCCGCTGGAACCCAGCCGCCGACCGGGCGACCGGCTTTCGCACACGGTCCCTCCTCACCGTGCCGATGCGCGATCGCAGCAGTACCATCATCGGCGTCATGCAACTCCTGAACAAGGACGAGGGCATCTTTTCCGCAGAGGACGAGGAAATTCTGCTGGCCCTCGGCGTGTCGGCCGCCATCGCCATCCAGACCGTCCGCCTGCAAAGCGAACTGCAGGAGCAGTTTGCCAGCTTCATCGACACGCTCAGCGCCACGCTGGACGCTCGTGACCCGGAGACGGCGGGTCACACCACCCGCGTGACGAACTGTGCAGTGCTGCTGGCACGGGAGTTGGGACTGGACGCCGAACGTGTAGAGTTCGTCCGCCTGGCGGCGCAATTACACGACTTCGGCAAGATTCGGGTGCCGGAAGCGATCCTCACCAAGCCGGGCGCGCTGACGCCCGAAGAGCACGACATCATGCGCCACCACGTCGAGTGGACGCGCGAACTATTGGAGCGCATCCACTTTCGGCGGCGCTGGCGCAACCTGCCGAAGATTGCGGCGATGCACCACGAACAGCCCAACGGCGGCGGCTACCCTAACGGCGTTCAGGGCGACGTGCTGCCCCTGGAAGCGCGCATCCTCGCCGTGGCCGATGGCTTCGACGCCCTCACCTCCAAGCGCTACTACAAAGCAGGCTCCGACGCCACCAGCGCACTCGCCATATTGCAGCGCGACAGCCTGACCGGGCGAGTGGACGCCACGGTGGTCGCCGCCCTTGCTCGCATCCTGGAAAACGGCACCCTGGTCCTCCCCCCGCCGCCGGACACCGCGCAAGAAGGGAAGCTATGATGGCCCGTTTCCTGGCCCTGCTCCCCCAAACCGCGCGCTCCCGCCGCATCGCCCAGCTTGTGGTGGTGTTACTGGTCGTCGCAGTAGCCGGCTACATCACGTTGCGGCCCCGGCAGGCCTACGCGCTGGTACGCGACACCACGCTCACCGTGCTGGCCGGCAAGGTGGAAGTCTGGACAGCAGGTGGTACCGGCTACGTCACCGTGCCGGTAGGCACCCTGTCGACCCCGTTGAAGGTAGGTGACCGCGTGCGCAGCGGCCCCGACGGTCACGCCGTCCTTACCTATTTTGAGGGGAGCACCACCGAGATCGAGCCCAATACCGAGATCACCATCACCCAACTGCAGGGGTCCCCCGGTCAGGCCGGCTCGTCCAGCTTGCTACTGGCGATCAGTGAAACCAGCGGGACCACCTGGAACAAGGTTGACTTCTACGCACAATATCAGGCTCAGATACCTCTAGCGGGATGCTCGCTTCTATCTGGTAGCGGGGCGTATGGTCCGCATGCCAAAGGGTGACGCGCACGCCGAGCGCGTCGAGGGCGAGCCGCTTCTGTTGGTAGGTCAGTTCGGAGAGGGTCTCAGCAAGTGTCCTGCACCATCCCTCCAGGTCTGCCAGCTGCTGCTGGGCGGACTCCCAGGACGCGCGACGGGAGAGGATGGTTTCCCGTTCCGCGTGTAACCGGCGGCGCGTCTCCGCATGCGTCGCCAGGCGCTCCTGAACCAGCGGGATAACGTCCTCGTCTAACCCGTCCATGGTGGCAACAAGCACGCGCTGTTGTCGTTCGACCTTGGTGATGTCCCGGTCTACGGCCTCCAGGTCGGCGGCGCTGGGGTCGTTGGATTGACTCCGCGCTAACTCTCGCGCCACGATCTCCGGCTGTGTCAGGATCGCTTCGACCTTGTTCCACACGGCCGGATCAAGGATGGCTGATGAAATGGTGTGGCTCCGACAGCCCTTATCGAGGCGATCGGCATTGATGCAGCGATAGCGCGGACCGTGGTTGCCGTCCGGCGGTTTCACGATCATCGTCCGGCCACAGTAGCCACAGCGGACGTAGCCGCCGCGTAAGAGGGTTGCCTCGGGGTTGGGGTTGTTCCGAGCGGATCGCAGTTGATTCTGTCGCAGACGCTCCTGTACCGCGTCGAAAGTGGCTTCGTCCACAAGTGCAGGGATAGTGCCGGGGGGAAGCGCCGTCCCGGTCGTGCAGTCCTTGCCGTCGCGCCAGCCCGTTGCCCGTCCGGCATAGGACGGGTGATGCAAAATCCAGCGGATCGCGTCCGGCCCCCAGGCCGTGCGTTTGCCGCTCACCGGTGGGGGGACGCCGGCTGCTGTCAGACCCATGGCGATGTGCCGGAGTGTTCCGCCCGACACTGCCTCACGGAAGATGCGCTGCACTACCCGTTCCGTCGTCGGGTTGGGTTCATAGTGCGTGTGCTCGGCGTCGGCCCATTGATACCCATAGAGCACGCGCGGGCCGGGAAGCGGCCTGCCGGAATAGACACGGGCCTTGCGTCCCCGCGCCGTGCGCTCCTTGATTTTCTCGTGTTCCACCTTGGCCGCATAGCCGCGAACAAACCGGATCAGTTGCCCTTCCGGCGTGTTGTCTAGCGGCTCGGTCACAAACTCTACCGCTACGTCGGCATGGTCGGCCTCGGTAATCAATAGGCCAAGGTGAACCGGATCACGGGCCAGGCGGTCGATGGCATAGCAGATGATGGTGTTGACGCGATGATCCCGTATCGCCTCCCGCATCTCCGTCAGGCGCGGTCGCTCCCACAGTTCGACTCCCGTGAAGACTTCCCGGTACACCTGGGCGACGGCGTAGCCGTGCTGCTCGGCATACTGTCGGCACGCGGCCTCCTGTGTCCCCAGGGAGGAACCGTCTTCCTGGGCTTCACTTGAGACGCGGACGTAGACGGCGGCGAGCGGTTGACCGCTAGACGCGGTGGCGTTGATAGGCGATACTTTGACTTGGACGGATGGCATAGGGTGTTCCTCCAAAGTTCCGCCCGTTGCCGGGCGTCCAGGCGCTACTACAGCGCCGCACTGGGCCGACGTTTGCGGCGTCGGCCTCCTGTGTGCCTATGCTAGCACACGGACCATTGCCCGGCCTTCCGCCGTGGCGGTGTTGATTGCCTCATCCACGGCGACCAGGCTGATGCCGTACTGCTCCAACCGCTGCACGATGGCATCCACCACACGCGGCGACCGGGCTAGGCGGTCCAGTGTGGCGACAATCACCGGGTCTATCACCCTTGCCTCAGCGTCCTGCAGGAGCCGTTGCAGCGCCGGCCGCCGGTCGGTATTGCCGGAGTAGCCGGCGTCGAGGTAGCGATCGACAACGGCGTGCCCGTGTGCTGTGCAATAGTCCATGCACGTGGCGATCTGGCGGTCCAGCGCGGCGTTCGGGGCATCCTGCCCTTGCGTGGCTGCCCGTGCATAGATGGCGGTACGGTTGCCGTGGTCGGTCATTGCTGCTGCTCCTCGGCCAGCCGTTCGGCATCGGGCAGGGCCAGGTGTTCGCCGGCATTGCTGTTGCCTGCGTCTCGGTCTGCTCCCTGTCTGTCGGGCATCGCCACTGCGGGCTGCCGACGCGGCTTTCCCTTGGGCCAGCCACGGCGGGGTGGATCAGCGGCGAACACTTCTACGTCCGTGCGCTGGAGCACCCATACCCGCTTACCGACGTGTTGCGCTGGTAGTCGGCCCAAGGCGATGTAGCGGCGCACCATCTCCGGCGTGATCTTAAGCACTGCCGCCGCTTCAGTGACGCTCATGATGTCTCCCATGCTCGGATTCTACCGCGATGTCATTCTACCCGCAGGATGTTTTGTAAGCAATACGTCTTGACAACGGAATACCATAGACGTAGGCTATCCCTGTGGTTCCGATGCGGGGCCGGATAGCGAGAGGCAAGGGCAATGCAGCAGGTCCAGTCTACGGTGGCGATGGCGGACGGGGCGATGGTCCCGGCGTGGGACGGCGCGGCCAGCGCGTTAGCCAGGTGTGATGCGATTGGGCGCGACCTTGCAGCGATAGCACACCATCTGACGGTGCGCAGTGCTGTCGCGGCAGCCTGCAAGGCGATTGGTGATGCAGAGCGGGCGGGGCCAGTGAGTGAAACCGCCCGGCTCCGCATCGCCGCCGCGGCGGGCGCGCAGGCTGCGCTGGAGGTTCACGGGGGGGCAAAGGCAATCACGGACGAACTGCAATGAGCGAGCAGCTAGCCCGCCTGGCCAACCGCTTGGCCGGGGATCCCGACTTTATCGCCGGCCACGTCAGTACCAGCGCGCTGGTGGCAGCGTTGAGTGTGGACGAACCGACCGCTGTCAAGCTCCGGCTGTGCCGGTACCCGCGCGGGGCTGGCGACGTGCGACTGATCGCTGAGCGGTTCGGCCTGGACATCGATGCACTGGCAGCGGCGCTGGCGAGCAACGCGGCCGCCGATGCCTGGGGCAACACGGAGCCGCCCCGGCCCGGTGACGAGTAAGGCGTGCGGATTGCCTGGCCGAAGTGGCGAGGCAGTCACCGGTGAAGAACCGGAAACCGCGTCGTGTGGCGCGGGGAGGCGTAGCGCAAGGGAGAGACCATGACCATTCGACTTGGCGACCCGCAGAGCGTGGAACTGCCGGATACACCAATGTGGCGAGAGCGCGCGGACACCGCCGTCCACCGGTTAGCGCAAGACTTCGCACGGCAAGCCTGGAGCAATTCGCGTCAATGCGGCGCCCGATTCGATGCACTGGATGCGCTGCTGCTTCGGGTGGCTGCCTTGCCGGACGGCAAGAAACTGCACCTGGAGATTGAAGCCTGCGTCAACGCGTTCGCCAATGAAGTCTCTGACCTGGCCGCGCAAGTCAGCGTGGAAGTGGCGCAACGCTTCCGCCCGGACGACCTGTGGCGAGAGATCGTGACAGGGTACGCCACGTGGCCCAACGACTGGGGCGAGCCACGAGCGACCGACGCGCCGAGGCCAACGCCAGCGGTGCGCGTCAGCAAGACGGCGCCCAGTGCGCAGGATTCGTAGGACAGAGGACTGAAAGGGAACTCGATGGAACACCAGATAGCGATCATTCCGGCAACCGTGCCGGTGGCGCTCGCGGACCTGCCTGCCGACCTGGCGGCGCTGGTCCGTCAGATGGCCTTCGAAGGCGCGAAAGCCTACGCCGAAGCCCAGGCGCGCGCCGCTGTGGAGTCCGGCGAGCGGCAAGAGGACGTCGCCGTCGACCTGGCGGTCGAGCGGTTCGTGCGGGATCTGAAGGCCGGAAAAAGTCACTTTACGATGACCTCGTACCGGGCCGCGTTG